>JBBQHT010000049.1:0-22392 GCA_038324235.1 Acidimicrobiales bacterium | reverse complement strand
GAGGAAGGTGAAGCCGTCAGCCACCGTCGCAGTGTCCCACCTTCTCGGCGACGACGAGGACCTTGTCGTCGGCGAAGCGCGCCGGGGCACCCGCGTCGTCGAACTCGATCGCCAGGGCCCGGCGGGCGGCGGGCGGTGCGTCTCGGACCAGGTCGCGCACACCGGCCTGCTCGGACTCGTCGATGCCCCCTCGCTCGAGCCACGGCTCGAACGCCTTGGGCTTGGGGTACGAACCGACCGACACGACGGTGAACCCGGCGGCTTCGATCATGGCGACCCACTCCTGTCGGGTGAAGGCGCGCACGTGGGTCGGGTCGCGACCGGTCTCGAGCTCGTGCAGGAACGCGGCGACCTCGGGGTCATCGGGCGCCTCGCTGTCGAGCAGCACGAAGCGCCCTCCCGGTCGCAGCACGCGGGCCGCCTCGGCGATGGCCGCCGGCACATCCGCGAAGTGGTGGGCGGCGATGCGACAGGTGACCGCATCCACCTCGCCGTCCGCGGCGGGGAGGTGCACGGCGTCGGCGACCCGGAACGACACCTGATCGCTGACGTCGATCTCGGCCGCCCGGCGGGTGGCCGTGGCGACCATGCCTTCGCTCACGTCGGTGCCGAGCACCCGGTCGGCCACCGTCGCCAGCGCAAGCGCGGTGCTGCCCGGGCCCGTGGCGACATCGATCACGAAGGCGGGACGGATCGCCGCCACAGCGGCGACCACGGCATCGAGGTCGTCGCCCGCGCGCTGCTCGCTGGTGGCGTACTGCTCGGCGGCGGCGGAGAACCGCCGAGCCATGGTGTCGAGGGCGTCGGGTGGGGTGGGGGTCTTGCGTTCGTCGTCCATGCCCGAAGTATACAAGTTCAATACAAGTGACACCAGCGCTCTCGTGCTCCCGCAGGTCCATTAGGCCGAGCCGACGAGCAGCAGGTACGCGTCCTCGAGCGTCGGCTCGTCCAGGTGGGCGCCAGGTGGCGGATCGCCGATGGCGCGGTACCAACCGGTGGGGGTGCGCCACGCCCGCCGCACGCCGGGCCCCGAGACCGGCTCGGCCGCCAGCCACACCCGCCCGCGGGCGGCCGCCACCAGGGCCGCGGGTGGGCCCCCGAACACGATCCGCCCGGTGTCCACGATGTAGAGGTGCTGGCTGAACGCGGCGGCCTCGTCGGTCAGGTGCGTCGACAAGATCACGGTGGCCTCCTCGCCCAGCTGGGACAGCTGCTCACGCAGCAGCAGCCGTTGCTCCGGGTCCAGACCCGCGGCCGGCTCGTCGAGCACCACGAGCCCCGGCCGGCCGAGCAGCGCCTGGGCGATGCCCACGCGTCGCACCATGCCGCCCGAAAGGGTCTTGATCCGGTCCCGCGCGTGGTGCTCGAGACCGACCGCCCGGAGCACCCGGACCACGTCAGCATGACGGGTGCGCACCGGGCGGTGCTCCTTCACGATCCCGATGTAGTCGACGACATCGAACACGGTGGCCGAGCCGGCGAAGCGGGGGTCCTGCGGGAGGTACCCCAGGCGGCGGCGGATCTCGGTGCGCTGGTCGGGACGGCGCGGATCCAGCCCGTCCACGGACAACCCTCCGGTGTCAGGGGCGAGCACCGTCGCGAGGCATCGCAGCAACGACGACTTGCCGGCACCGTTGGGCCCGAGGAGCGTGACCACCCCGCCGTGCGCGGTGAACGACACGTCGGCGAGGGCGACCCGGGCCCCGTAGCGCTTGCCCACGTGGTCGACGATGACGGCGGCGGCGCTCACAGCGGACCCTCCCCGCGCCCGACGTCGAAGGTGCTGCGCCGGGCCACGACCACGAGGGCGGCCACCGCGCCGAGTGCCACGAACCCGAGCTGGGCAGCCGGTCGGAAGGCCACGAGCTGATCGTTGGCTCCGCTGCAGCCGATCATGGCCACGAGCCACGTGCCGCTCACCGCGGCCGCGGCGACGCGCGGGGCCACGACGGTCATGAGCGCGAGGCACACGATGCTGAGCGCGAGCGCCGGCAGCAACCACGCACCGACCATCAACGAGTGGCGCGGCACCATGAGCAGCGTCACCGCGCCGGCGATGCCGATGCTCGTCACGAGCACCGCGGTGGTGCGGAGCAGGACGAGGCGGACGCCGCTGATCGGGGTGGCCAGCGTGATCTCATAGGCCGGATCGACACCCGGGCCGTACGCGAGCGCCACGCCGATGACCGGGATCAACGGGGCGAGGCCCAGGAACCACAGCAGGCTGCTGTCGGGCCGATCCGGGTTGGCGGCCGCCAGACCGAAGCACAGGGCGAGGCCGATGGCGATGAACCACGAGCGCCGCAACGACGGCGTGGCGACGAGCAGGCGGACGGTGTCCACCGGCAGACCGCTGCGCACGAGCGCCCGCTCGATCACGCCGTGGCGCGGCGCATCGATCTCAGCGGCGATGGCGAGCAGGTTGTTCTCGATCCGCGCCGGCTCGACCGCCGAGACCCGCTGGTTCACCTGGTCCCGGCACATCGCGCACCCCTGCAGGTGCAGCTCGACCGCCGTGGCGGCGACAGGCCCGAGGGTGCGGCCGGCGTAGGCGGTCAGCACACCCGGGTCGGGGTGGCGCGCGTCCAGGTGGGGGCCGCTCATCCCAAGCCCTCCTGCAACCGGGCGCGCGCACGCATCAGCCGGGTCTTGACGGTGCCTTGGGGAATGCCGAGCAACGTCGCGACCTCCTTGGTCGAGAGCCCGTCCACCGCCGTGGCGAGCATCACGGCCCGCAACTCGGGCTCGAGCCGCGCCAGCGCGACCGCGAGCTCACCGCCGATGCCGTGCGCGAACAGCACCTCCTCCGCCGACGCGCCAGCCATCGCGTCGGGAGGCGGCCAACCCGAACCGGCCGCCGAGCCCGCCGCCGTCGGGGCTCCACCGGCCTGTCCCCCACCCTCACCCACGGGCCACCCGGTCGAAGACCCACGTGCGCCCGCGGCGCCGAATCGCGCCGGATCGAGAGGCGCCGGCCGCCGCTTGCGGACCTGGTCGATCAGGCGGCGCACCGCGATCCCCCACAGCCACGCGCCGACATCTCCGTCACCGCGGAACGACGCGGCGCCCTTCCAGACCGCCACGAAGGTGTCCTGCAACGCCGTGTCGACCAGCTCGCGCTCAGCGCAGCGGCCCTGCAGCCGCGTCGTCAACCAGCCGGCATGGCGGCGGTAGAGCACCTCGAGCGCCCGGCGATCGCCGTCCGCGACCCCGGCCACCAGCGTGCGGTCGTCGACGTCAGCGCTGAACGGCAGAGGTGGGGCCATGGGTTCCCGGGCGGCGTCGGCACGATGGACGAGCGCCAGTCTTCCAGCATCGGTGCGAAACGGGTGGAGCATCTGCGCCCACCACCCGTCAGGCATCGCCGCCGCGATGCCGTAGAGCACGGGCCTCCGGTCCCGTGGCTGCCAGTAGGTGCCGGCCCACCGGTCGATCATCGGCAGGAACGCTGCGTAGTTCTTGTTGCGCGCCTCCGGGTGATCACTGTGGTGCCAGTGGTGGAGCTCCGGCGTGCCCCACCACCCGTCCATCCACGCGAAGCGCCAGCCGATGTTGGCATGCAGCAAGACGCCCCACAGGTTCACGAGCACCGTGAGCGCCCCCAGCGTCGTGGCCTCGACGCCGAGCAGCAGGAGGGGCGGCGCGATGATCGCCCCGCCGATCAGCCCTTCGACCGGGTGGCCCCGCGCCCCCGACAACCAGTCGAGGTTGCGGGACGAGTGGTGCACGGCGTGAAAGCGCCAGAACGCGGGGACCTCGTGCAGCGCACGGTGCGCGACGTAGCCGAGCACCTCGAAGAGGACGAAGGCCACCACGGCCGCCACCGGCGGCGGTAGGAGGGCCAGCGCGTCGTGGCGGCCCCCGAAGGTGATCGGGAGGAGCACGACGAACCAGGCGACGATCGCCACGAACGCGCCCGCCGTCGACAAGAACCCGGTGAAGAGCAGGTGGAACATGTCGGTGCGCAGCCCCGGGCGCCGGATCGGCTGGGCGTGACGGCGGAAGATCCGCTCGAGCGGCGTGAGCACGACGAAGCCGAACAGCAGACCCAAGGCGGGTCCGACGCCGAGGCGCAGGAACACGACCACGGCGACGACGAGACCGACCGTCGGCCCGGATCTCCGGAACCAGCCGGATGGGCGGAGCCACCCCGCGCTCGATCCGGCAGCCTCAAACCCGGCGCCGGGTGGATAGACACGGGGAGCGAGCGGCGGCGGGGAGACGGGTGGCGGCGCGGTGAGCAGCACGAGCGGGCCTCGATCCGGGAGACGGGTCCAACACCCTGCTGTCGGTTCGACCGGTCCGATCGGTTCACCACCCCCGATCTGTCGGCCGTCAGCGCGCGATCCCGCACCAGATCCGTGCAGAAACCGAGCGAGTCAGGACGGGAGGTGGCCGAAGGCGAGGGCGTAGCTGAGCGCGGTCAGCGACAGGCCATCGGCCATGCGCCCCGCTTGCATCTCGGCGCGCAACGTCGGGATCGACACCCACTCGATGCGCTCCGACTCGCTCGCATCGGTGGGGTCGCCCACGTGGGTGGCACCCTGCGCGAGGAAGATCTCGAAGACCTGATCGCTGATGCCGTTCGACGGCTGGAAGCGGACCAGAGGCGTGAGCGGGCCGGCCCGCCACCCCGTCTCCTCGTACGCCTCGCGAGCACCGGCCTCGATCGGGGTCTCGCCCGGGTCGACCCGGCCGGCCGGGATCTCCCAACCCCAAGTGTCGGTGATGAACCGGTGGCGCCACAGGAGCAGGACGCCCCGGTCGGGGTCGAACACGATGGTGCCGGCGGCGTCGCACGGCGTGCGGATCACGTGGTGCTCGAACCGCGCCCCACCGGGGATCTCGACGTCGACGAGCGCGAGGCTCACCCACTCGCTCTGATACAGCGGCCGTTCACCGTGGACGGTCCAGCGCATCAGTCGGCGCCGTGGCCGTCATCGGCGCCCGCGCCGTCGGGCTCGGCGTTGAGCGCGGCGTTGAGCGCCTCGAGGCTCGGGGCGAAGAAGAACGAACCGTGCGACGGGGCCGAGAAGTCGAGCAGGCGATCGCGGATGCCGTCGCCGCTCGTGCCGAACATGCGCGCCAGCATCGTCTGGAGGCGGGCGAGATCCGCGCTGAACCCGATGAAGTACAGACCCTGCTCGCGGACGGTGCCGAACGGGGCGCTGCGGCGGAAGATCGGTAGCTCCTCGCCCTCGTCGTCCTCGATCTCGGCGCGGGCGATGTGCGCGTTGACGGGCTTGGTGGTCGGGTCCAACTCGATGCTGTCGGCCTTGGAGCGCCCGAACACGCGCTCCTGGTCGGGGACCGCGAGCTCGTTGAACGCGAGCGGGTCGTGCACCCAGCGCTGGGCGATGACGAAGCTGCCGCCCTCGCCCGGCTGGCCCGGTGGCACGCAGGCCACCTCGGTGCTCTCGGCCACCGGCGGGTTCGCGGTGCCGTCGACGAAGCCGGTCAGGTCGCGGCTGTCCTTGTAGACGAACGAGGGCTGCTCGAGCGCGAGCTCGGCCACCGGCGCCAGCACCGCGGTGACGGCCCGCGCCAGGTCCAGGTTGACGTCCTCGCCGGTGCCGTGGATCCAGACCCACACGTCGTGCTGGGTCGCCGGGGCGTGCTTGGCGTCGAGGCCGTGGATCTCCGCGAACGGCGTGAAGTCGTCCGGCATCTCGCCGGTGCCGGCGAGGGCGTTCCACAGGTCCGGGCCGAAGCCGATCACGATGTTGGCTCCACCGCCCGCGACGGCGGGCTCGCGCAGGCCGCGCTGCGCCTCGCGGATCGCGCCTGGGGCGGCGCCCGGCCGCCGCGTGAACTCGAGTTGGTGGTGGTTGCGGGTGCCGAGGGCGAAGATGCCGGGCTGGGCCGTCACGAGGGATCCTGTCTGGAGGGGGCGGGTCAGTAGGCGAGCGCGAGACCGGGGCGGGGCCAACCGACCGCGAGCAGCCGGCCACTCGACGAGCAGGTGACGTACGCGGTGCGGCGCTCGGGGTCGGCCTTGCCGCTCGACGTGCGATCGGCGAAGCACACGTTGGTGACGAGGAAGTCGGGCAGCGCGAGGTGCTCGTGGGCGGAGCCGTCCGGCGCGACGGCCGTGACGCCGCCCTGCCCGATCGTCGCGACGCACACCCATCCGTCGCCGTCCACGGCGAGCGAGTCGTACAGGTGGCCCGGCGGAGCGTCGTAGAGAAGCTCGCCGCCGCCGTGATCCTCGGTCGCGTCGGGGCCCCCGCCGGCGATCTGCCCGGGTGCGGTGACGTCCCACGCCCACAACCGCCCCGCCGAGGTCTCCGCGACGTACAACCGGTCCCCCGCCGGCGAGAGGCCGACGCCGTTGGTCTGGTCGGTCCCCCACACGATGCCCGTGATGACCGAGCCGTCGGCCGTGGCGTAGAGCACGCCAGGCGAGTCGGTGTGCTGCCCACCCTGCACGCCGTGGTCGGTGAACCAGAAGCCGCCGTGCGCATCGAACACCAGGTCGTTCGGCGCGACCAGCGCCCGGCCGTCGCACGAGTCGTACAGGGTCGTGACCGCACCGGTCACCGGATCGACCCGCTGGATCGAACCACCGACCCAGCCCTCGGGCGTGGGCCCCGGGATCATCACGCCGTCGTTCTCGTGCCACGAGAAGTAGCCGCCGTTGTTGCACACGTAGAACGCGCCGTCGGGCCCGACCGCCGCCCCGTTCGGCCCGCCCCCGCAGTCGGCGACCACGGTGACCGCACCAGTCGCGACATCGACGCGCGACAGCGTGCCGCGCGCGATCTCGACCAGCACGACCGATCCGTCGGGCATCGCGATGGGTCCCTCGGGGAACCGCAGGCCCTTGGTGATCTCCTGGATCTCCGGTGCTGACATGGCGGTCATCCTTTCACGCCGACCCGATCCTCTGCCCGGGCGAGCGGTGCCCGGGTCGGCCGGCTCGCACTCGGTGTCACCGGTCGCGACAGCGGCCTCCGCTCTGCCAGACTCGCGGCGTTCCTGGCGGGCACCTCGGTCCGCCCCTGCCCGCACGGGAGGCCACGTGCACCTCGCTTCGACCCGATCTCGTGCCGCAACCGCCACGAGTCCGACGCGGTCGGTCGCGACGCGCCCGTCTCTCGCGCGCCCGTCCCGACCGATGCTCGTCGCCACCTGCCTCGGCCTGGCGGCGCTCGCCGCCACCTCGTGCTCGAAGGAGGCGCTGCCGGACAAGCCGGTCCTGACCGGGTCCACCCCTGGTGCCGCCGGCACGGGGTCCACCGGCTCGACGCCGAACGCGACGGCCACGAGCGGCACGGTGCCCGGGGTCATCCCGAACCCGGGAGGCACCACGCCGGGCACCGCGGCATCGATCCTCACGGCGGGCTGCCCCGAGCGCACCGCGCTGCGGGTGAAGACCAACAGCGGCGACAAGACGCTGGGCGGTGGCACGTCGTGGGCCGATGTCACGCTCGACTCGTCCGCCCAGATCCTGCTGACGAGCTTCGAGGCCCCGAGCTCGCAGGCCGGCTCGATCGCGGTCCCGTCGCTCACGGGCAGCCAGCTCAGCCTGTCGCTGTACCTGACCGCGACCCAGGGCGGGAAGCTGCGGACCGGCGACTACCTGTCGGTGGGCGCCAACCCGAACGCCCCGCTGCAGCTCAACAGCATCACCCTCTACTCGTCGGCGGGACGCGAGATCGTGGCCGGCTTCTCCAAGCCCGACCAGAAGGTCACCATCACCCAGCTCGACGACAAGGTCGTCTGCGGCACCGTGGACACCAACGAGGCGACCGGCTCGTTCGTCGCGAAGCGCGTCTGACCGACGCCGAGCGCCGAGCGCTGAAGGCCGAGGCCAGGCGGCGGGCGCCGATCGGTCGACGCGCGGCCGGCGAGACGTGGGGCCCCGCCGCGGTCAGTCCTCGTCGAGGCCGGCGCCGCCGCCGAGCTGCTCTTCGAGCTCGTCGGGAGTCATGAGCACGGCCCGGGCCTTGGACCCCTCGCTCGGGCCCACCACCCCGCGCTGCTCGAGCAGGTCCATGAGCCGGCCCGCACGGGCGAAGCCGACCCGCAGCTTGCGCTGCAGCATCGAGGTCGAGCCGAGCTGGCTGCGCACGATCAGCTCGGTCGCCTGGCGCAGGAGCTCGTCGTCGTCCTCGTCACCGGTGCCACCACCGATGACGCCGGCGCCGGCCGAGGCGGTCTCGTCGGCGCCTTCGACGCCCTCGAGGTACTGCACGTCCGGTGCCTGGCGGATCCAGGCCCCGACGACCGACCGGACCTCCTTCTCCGACACCCAACAGCCCTGGACGCGCTGGGCGACCGACGACGACGGGCCCAGCAGCAACAGGTCGCCCTTGCCGACCAGGCGCTCGGCACCGGGTTGGTCGAGGATGACGCGGGAGTCGGCGAGGCTCGACACCGCGAAGGCGAGGCGGGCGGGCACGTTGGCCTTGATGACACCGGTGATGACGTTCACCGACGGGCGCTGGGTGGCGATGACGAGGTGCACGCCGACGGCACGGGCCATCTGCGCGATGCGACAGATCGAATCCTCGACGTCACGGGCGGCGACCATCATCAGGTCGTTCAGCTCGTCGACCACGACGATGATGTACGGCAGCCGCTCATAGGTCGGGCCGCCGGTCTCCTCGACCGTCTCGTCCTTCAGGTCACCGCGGTCGTACGCCGCGTTGTAACCGTTGATGTCACGGAAGCCGACCTCCGCGAGCAGGTCGTAGCGCCGCTCCATCTCGCGCACCGCCCACGACAGCGCGTTGGCCGCCTTCTTGGGGTTCGTGACGACCTGGGTGAGCAGGTGCGGGAGCTTGTTGTACTGCCCGAGCTCCACCCGCTTGGGGTCGATGAGGATCATGCGCACCTGGTCGGGCGTGGCTCGCATGAGGATCGACGTGATCAGCGAGTTGATGCAGGACGACTTGCCCGCACCGGTGGCCCCGGCGATGAGCACGTGGGGCATCGTGGCCAGGTTGGCCATGACGGCGCGGCCGTTGATGTCTCGCCCGATCGCGACCTCGAGGGGATGGGTGGCCTTGCGGGCCTCCTCCGACGCCAGGATGTCGCCGACGGCGACGACCTGGCGCTCCTTGTTGGGGACCTCGACCCCGATCGCCTGGCGACCGGGGATGGGCGCCAGGATGCGCACGTCCGACGACGCCATCGCGTAGGCGATGTCCTTGTGCAGGCTCGTGACGCGAGCGACCTTGACACCGGGGCCGAGCTCGAGCTCGTACCGGGTGACGGTCGGTCCGACGACCATCCCGACCAGGCGGGTCTCGACCCCGTGGGCCGCGAGGGCGGCTTCGAGCGTGTGCCCGAGCGCCTCGACCTCCGCGGCGTCGACCTCCTGGGCCTCCGAGCGCGACAGCAACGCCATCGACGGGAGCTTCCACGAGCTCGGCGTCGCGGCCGGCCCGAGGTCGATGGCGAGCTGCTCGGTCTCCACCGGCTCCTCGGCGACGGGAAGGTGGATGGTGGGGCCCTCGGGGTCCTTCTTCGTCCGCTTCTTCGCCGCGGGGGCGGTGGCGCCGTTGGCGTCCATCGCATCCGGGTCGCCGGCGCCGTCGGGCGCCGGGGCGTCGTCGTCGCCGGCCACGACCACCTTGGGCCCGCGCGGCTTGCGGGTCGGCTTGTCGGCCAGGGTGAGATCGATCGTGTCGGCGGCGGCCGGAACGTCGTCGTCCTGCCCGGACTGCAGCTCGAACATCGAGCCCCAGGCCCGGCGGATGGCACTGGTCGTAGGACGCATGCCGTCGGCGGTGCGGCCCATGACGACACCGAGCGAGGTGTCGGTGAGGATCAGGATGCCGACGATGCCGATGGCGGAGAGCACGAGGCCCGCGCCCCACTCCGCGAGCAGGCGCTCGAGGGGGACGCCGGTGAGCGCACCGACGTAGCCGCCGGCGTGGATGAAGCCGTCGATCCCGGAGCCGAGCTCGGGCCGACCGGCGAGCAGGTGGAGCAGACCCGTCGCGGCGATGAGGACGAGGAGGGATCCGATCACGGCCCGGACGACGGTGTGGTTGGCGCCCGCGTCGAGATCGGCATCGGTGATCACGCCGTCCTCGTCGACGTTGGCCGGGCGCCGCGAGCGGGGACCGCGCAGCAGCAGCGCGCCCAGGACGACGAAGGCCGGAGGGACGAGGTAGCCGGCGCGACCGACGACGGCGCCGGCCCCCGAGGCCAGGGCCCGGCCGAGCGGTCCGGCCAGGTCGGCGTAGAGGCCCAGGCCCATAACGATGCCGACCACGATCAGCACAACACCCCACACGTCGTGGCCGTGGCCGTCGAACGCGTGGCGCAGCGCGGGTCCGACGACCGGCTCGCGCGGGGCCGGAGGCGGCGTGGCCTTCGCCGCGGTGGATCGCGACGTCGTGGTCTTGCCCTTCGCGCCGGCCTTGGCGGTGGACGACGACCGCGAGCGCGAAGTCCCGGTGCCGCCCGCACGGGTCGAGGCGCGGCCGGTCGTCGATCCGGTTCGGGACTTGGTCCGGCTCTGTTGCTTGGTCGCCACGGGCGCACACCATCCTGCGGGGCTGGTGCCTGGCCGACCCGCTGATCCAGGTGATCAGGCGGGGCGTTCAGGCGGTTCGGGGGCCGATCGGGCCGTTTTCGAGATCACGAAAAGCGGCGCCACCGAACGGCCCCATGCCCGCGCCGAGTGACACAACGTTGTTAGCTCACCAGATCCACCGTGTCTAGTGGTGGATCCACCCCGAATCGCGGTCAGGGGTCGAGCTGGCCGTGCTCCTTGCACGTGGCGGTGTAGCCCGTCGGGATCACCACGACCCGAATGCGGCGCCCGCAGGTGGGACACGCCATCGGGGCATCGAGCGCGCCGTGGCAGGTGGACTGATCGCAGCCGCCGGCGGGTCGGCCGCACCAGCGGCAGAACGGGTCGGGCACGGGCGGCATCGCTTCGGCCACGACGTCGAGCGGGTTCCCCATCAGCGCGGTCCGGACGGTCTCAGATGACCTTGGACAGCGCGCCGATGGGCATGCGGAGGTCGTCGAGCATCTGCAGGTCCTCGTCGGCCGAGCGGCCGAGCGTCGTGAGGTAGTTGCCGACGATCAGGGCGTTGATGCCTGAGGTCATGCCCATGATCTGCAGCTCGCGCAACGTGACCTCACGGCCGCCCGCGTAGCGCAGGATCACCGATGGGAGACCGAGGCGGAACAGCGCGATCCAGCGGATGGCCTCGAGCGGCTCGATGAGCGCCCGATCCGCCAGCGGCGTGCCCGGTCGCGGGTTCAAGAAGTTGAGGGGCACCTCGGCGGGCTCCACGTCGCGCAGCTGGCCGATGAGCTCGATGCGCTGCTCGACGGTCTCGCCCATGCCGAGCAGCACGCCGCAGCACAGCTCCATGCCGTTGTCACGCACGAGCTGGCAGGTGTCGTAGCGCTCTTCCCACGTGTGCGTGGTGACGATCTCGGGGAAGAAGGACCGAGCGGTCTCGAGGTTGTGGTTGTAGCGGTGGACGCCGCCCTCGGCGAGGCGCTGGGCCTGGTCATCGGTGAGGATGCCGGCGCTCACGGCGACGTTGAGGCCGACCTTCTCGCGCACCAGGGGCACCAGCTCGAGCAGGCGCTTCATGGTGCGCTCGTCCGGGCCGCGCAGTGCCAGCACGATGCAGAACTCGGAGGCACCCAGGCGGGCGGTCTCCTCGGCGGCGCGCAGCACCTCGTCGGTGTCGAGGAACGCGGTGGCGAGGATCGGCGTCTCGAACTTGGACGACTGGCTGCAGAAGTGGCAGTCCTCGGGGCACCCGCCGGTCTTGGCGGACAAGATCCCCTCGACCTCGACCTCCGGGCCGCACCAGGCCAGGCGCACTTCATGGGCCAGTGCCGCGAGCGACGGCACCATGTCGTCGGGCAGTGCCGCCAGGGCGCGCAACGTGTCGAGATCGAGCGGGAGGCGCTCATCGAGCAACTGCGTGGCGGCCTCGGCGAGCAGGGTGCGGTGAGCGGCGGACATGGACGGCGAGGTTAGTGAAGGCCGCCGCGATGCCGAAATCGACGGCCCTCCCGCGAACGTGGGTCCAGCCGTCGCCCTGGGGCCGACGAACCGTCTCAATTTCGGCCTGGTGGCCGGGGGCGCCTTCTCGCCGCGGTCGCGAGCGTCACTCGGAGGCGATCGAGTCGAGGATGTTGAGCCGGCTCCCCCGCCACGCCGGGATGAGCGACGCCAGCCATCCGAGCACCAGGCCGAGCACGGCGATCAATGCGAGCTGCTGCACCGGCCATGGGAAGGACCCCGACCCGTCGTTGTAGATCGGTCGGGTGACCATGTACGCGACGAACAGTCCGAAGGCCATGCCCACGAGGGTGCCGAGCAGGGCCACGATGACCGATTCGATGCGGATCGTCGCCCGCAGCTGCTTGCGGCTCATGCCCACCGCGCGCAGCACACCGATCTCGCGGGTCCGCTCGGTCACCGACAGGATGAGCGTGTTGACGATGCCGAAGAGGGCGATCACCACGGCGACACCGAGCAGTGCGTTCACCGAGCTGATCAACCCGTTGAAGATGCCCTTGAGCAACGACCCGAAGATGTTGCCGGGAGCCACGACGATGGACGTGTAGTTCACGGTGAGGTCCTCGATCCCCTGTTGCACCTGCTGCACGTCACCCGCCGAGGCCTGCACCGCGAGCTGCCCGGGTTGGGCAGTCGGGTCAGCCGCCAGCAGCGCCTTCTCCGACATGATGATGGCACCCGGGACGGTGAACACGGGATCGACCAAGGCCCCCACCGTCCCGGTGACGGTCTTGCCGTTCTGCAACGCGACGGTGAGCGGTGAGCCGACGCTCAGCTGGAGAGACGGCGCCAGGATGGACCACACCGCGAACTGGTTGTCCTTCAGCCCAGCCGTCGTCCCGCTGAGACCCCCGTTGCCGCCGGAAGCCTTGAACCCCACGACGTCGAGCTTGGAGAAGTCGGTGGCGGCCACGAGTTGCTCGCCCGCCATCCCGACCCCGCCGTAGATGGGCGCCGTGGCGGCGACGCCGGGCAGGGCGGCGATCTGGCTGGGAAGGCCGACCGGCAGGCTGCCCTGACCCGTCGCCACCGTGAGGTCGGGCCCCGCGAACTGGTCCAGGGCACTGGCGGCGTAGTCGCGGATCGCCCCGCCGGCCGCAGTCACGAACACGACGAGGAACACCCCGATGACGAGGGCGTTGGCGGTGGTGGCCGTGCGGTTCGGGTTGCGCCTGACGTTCTCGACGGCGAGCGGTCCGATGCGGCGAGCGACCGGTCGCACGATCCAGCCGGCCAAGGTCGTGAACCACACGGCCAGGCGGGGCCCACCGATGAGGACGCCGAGGAACATGAGCACCGGCCCGGGCACGGCGATCAGCATCTGCCCGGCGCTCACGCCGAGGACGAGCAGCGCCGCCCCGACGACGATGAGGATCGGCCCGGCGAGGGCCCGGAACCGGTTGGTGCCCGAGCGGTCGATCGACACGGACTGCAGCGCGGCGATCGGCGGCGTGCGACCGGCCCGGAACGAGGGGATCACCGCGGAGACGAAGGTGATGAACATGCCCAGGACCATGACCTGGACGACGGTGCCGACCCCGACCTTGAGGCGCACGGAGCCGCCGCCGGTGAGCCCCCGGAAGGCGGGTACGAACTTGAGCAGCAGCAGGAAGAGCGCGATGCCGAGCAACAACCCGGCGAAGGACGCGAGGAAGCCGATCACCAGCGCCTCGCGGCGGACCGAGGCGCGGATCTGGCGGGTGTCGGCCCCGATCGCCCGCAGCAGCGCGAACTCGCGCAACCGCTGCGCCACGATGATCGAGAACGTGTTGTAGACGATGAACAGGCAGACGAAGAGCGCGACGTAGGCGAAGATCTGCAGGCCGGTGCCGATGACCCCGGCGAACTGGCCCGCGGCGCCGGCGGCATCTTCGGCCAGCGTGGCGTTGTCCACGACCTCGAACGTGTCGCCGACGGCCTGCTGGACCGACGCGACGACCGTGGCCTTGGCCGCGGGTTGCGCGACGACGTAGATCGAGTCGTACTGCTGCACGCCGCCGTTGAGATACGCCGCGGCGTCGGCCTGCGACACGAAGATGTCGCCGCTCGTGGTCGATGCCGGGTCTTCGCCGAAGGCCGTGATGCCGACGATGGTGGCCTGCGCCGCGCCCGAGGTCGTGCGCAGCGAGACCGGCGAGCCGACGGAGAACCCACCCTGATCAGCGGTGTCCTGGTCGATCGCGATCTGCCCTGCCGCGGTCGGCGCAACGCCCTGCACCACCGTGAACGGGTTGATCTGGTCGACGGGGATCCACAGCCGGCCAACCGACCCTGCGCGAGCGGGTGCCCCGTTGCTCTTCAGGATCTCGACGCTGCCCGACATGATGCCCGCCGCGCCGGCGACTCCTGCTGCCTTCTGCACGGTCGCCAGCTCCGTGAACGGCACACCCGAGACCTGGGGGCCGCCCCCCCGGCCGCCCTGGACCTGGCGGGGCACAACCGCGGCATCGACGTTGCGAACCTCCTTCACGGCGTTGGACTCGAGCGAGCTGCTCAACGACTCGCGCAGCACCAACGCCCCCGAGAGGAACCCGGTGCCGACGAGCACCGCGAGCATCGTGGCGATGAACCGGCTCGGCTTGGACCGCAGGTTGCGCAACGCCAACCCGTTCATGGTGGTGGCCTTGGGCCACGTGTTCCCGGGCGCCGCGCTGACAGGTCCGGTCGGTGTCACCATGCCGGGCAACCTACCCCCCACCACGTCCCCGGCACCTCACGTTCCCTCGAAATCGAGACCGTGAACCTCCCCAACCGGATTTCGGACGGAGTCAGGCCTCCATGACGACGGGGACGATCATCGGGCGGCGCTTGGTCTGGGCCGCGACGAACCGCCCGGCGGCGCGGCGCACGACCCGTTGCAGGTTCTCGATGTCGAGCACATCGTGGTGACCGGCGTCCTTGATCGCGTCGCGCACCGCCTCGGCGCACTGGTCGAGCAGGTCTTCGGCCTCGGGGGCGTACACCCAACCGCGGGTGATGATCTCGGGGCCGGTGATGATGTTGCCGGTGCGCGAGTCGACCGCGACGATGACCACCACGACGCCTTCCTCGGCGAGCACCCGGCGATCGCGCAGCACGCCGGCGCCGACGTCGCCCATGATGCCGTCGACGTAGAGGTAGCCCGCCGACACGGCCCGTCGCCGCACGATGATGCCGCGGTCGTCGAGCTCCACCTCGTCGCCGTCCTCGCAGACGATGACGTGGTCATCCTTCACGCCCATCTGGCGCCCGAGCTTGGCGTGGGCGACGAGATGGCGGTACTCGCCGTGGACCGGTACGAAGAACTCGGGCTGCACGATCGACAGCACGGTCTTGAGCTCTTCCTGCTTGGCGTGGCCGGTGGCGTGGACGTCTTCGATGCCGCTGTGGACCACCTCGGTCCCGAGCCGCACGAGCCCGTCGATCACCTTCGAGACGTTGGCCTCGTTGCCCGGGATCGGGTGCGAGCTCATGATCACCACGTCGCCCTTGACGAGCTTCAGGAACTTGTTCTCACCTGCGGCCATGAGCGCCATGGCCGACATCGGCTCACCCTGGGAGCCGGTGCTGATGACGCAGAGCTTCTCCGGGGCGATGTCGCCCACATCGGCGATGTCGATGATCGCGTGATCCGGGATCTTCAGCAGGCCCATCTCGCGCGCGACGCGCACGTTCTTCTTCATCGACAGGCCCATCGTCGCGATGGTGCGATCGAACGCGATCGCCGCGTCGGCGATCTGCTGCACGCGATGGATGTGCGAGGCGAAGCACGTCGTGATGATCCGGTGACCTTCGTGCTCGTGGAAGAGGTCGTAGAGCACCGCACCGACGCTGGTCTCGGAGTGCGAGTGGCCCTTCTCGGTGGCGTTGGTCGAGTCGCTCAGGAGCAGGCGCACGCCGTACTGGTCGGCGAGCGAGCCCATGCGGGCCAGGTCGGTGAGCCGGCCGTCGACAGGCGTGAGGTCCAGCTTGAAGTCGCCCGTGTGCAAGATGATGCCCTGGGGGGTGTGGAACGCCGTGGCGAAGCCGTAGGGCACCCAGTGCGTGACCCGGATGAACACGCAGTCGAACGGGCCGATCTGGCGCCGCTCGCCGTCGGCGACGGGGATGAACTCGGTCTTGCCCAGCAACCCGGCCTCGTCGATCCGGTTGCGAGCGAGAGCCAGGGTCAGCGGTGACCCGTAGATCGGGAACGACAGGTCGCGCAGCAGGAACGACAGGCCACCGGTGTGGTCCTCGTGGCCGTGGGTCGCGATGCAGCCGACGATGCGGTCCGCGTTGGCGCGCAGGTACTCGAAGTCGGGCAGCACCAGGTCGATCCCGAGCATGTCGAGGTCGGGGAACATGAGGCCGCAGTCGAGCAGCATGATCTTGCCCTCGACCTCGACGCAGGCGCAGTTGCGCCCGATCTCACCGAGCCCGCCGAGGAACGTGACCTTGACCGGATCGGGCATATCAGTGCGCTCCATCGTTGGTGTCGTGACCGAGGTTTCGCCACACGTCGAGCGCGCGCTCCTCGAGTCCGTAAGGGGCCGGCCCCATCGGGAGCCGGCATTCGCCCGCTGGGAGGCCCAGCGCGCGCAGCATCGCCTTGGTGGGCAACGGGTTGGGGGTGGCGTCGCCGCCTTCGAAGTCCCAGGACTCGATGAGCCGGGCGTTGAGCTCGCGGGCTCGTTCGACGTCGCCCTTGGTGAACGACTCGATCATCTCGGCCGTCTCGCGCCCGGCCCAGTGCGTGGCCACACCGATGACGCCGACGGCGCCCACGGCGAGCAGCGCGAGCGTGAGCGCGTCCTCGCCGCTGTAGAGCTCGAAGCCCGCGGGTGCCTCGGCGATGAGCCGCGCCGACTCGCCGACGTTGGTCGCCGCATCCTTCACCGCCCAGATGTTGGGCACGTCCTCGACGAGGCGCCAGATGACCTCGTTGCTGATCTTGCGACCGGTGCGCGCCGGGATGTCGTAGAGCATCACGGGCAGGTCGGTGGCGGCCGCGACGTGGCGGAAGTGCGCCTCGATGCCCGCTTGGCCCGGCCGGTTGTAGTACGGCGTCACAACCAGCACGGCATCCATGCCGATGCCCGCCGCCTGGGCGGTGAGGTGGGCCGCGTGACGGGTGTCGTTCGTGCCGGAGCCGGCGATGAGCGGCACGTCGACCGCCTCGCGCGCCGCGCGCCACACGTCGAGCTGCTCCTCGTCGGTGAGGGTGGACGCCTCACCGGTGGTACCGGTGACGACCAGCCCGTCGTTGCCGTGCTCGACGAGCCACTTCGCCAGCGTGGCCACGCCTTCGAGGTCGACGTTGCCGTCGACGTCCATCGGGGTGACCATCGCGGTCAGCACCGGTCCGAAGCGGGGCATCAGGAACTCCTTCGTCGGGGACCGGTCGCGTGGACGACGATCCAGGTCGTGCGGTGATCGAGACGATCGAGACGATGATCGACCCGACCCGCGTTCGTCGCCGCGATCATGTCGGCTCCTCGCGGCCCCGCTCGATCCCGAGCGTGGCCAACAGGTTCTCGTGGAGCTCGAACCAGACCGTGTGGTACGAGTCGATCGAGGGCTTGGTGAACCAGTCGACCTCACCGGCCGCGGTGCGCCCGAGCGCGGAGCGCAGCCGAGCGCCGTAGCGACCGAACCGCACCAGCACGCCCGCGAGATCCGCGCAGATGGGTTGGACCTCGGCGTCGAGCGAGGCGAGCACACCCACGACGTTGGTGTCGTACGTGGCGTCGAGGTGGTCGTTGAGCACAGGCTCGGTGCCGGCCGCGGGGCGCAGCTGCCAATCGGTGCACACCTGCAGCAGCGCCTGGTTGAGCGACAGGAATCGTCGGTACGCCGCATCCACATCCGCCCGACCACCGACGGCCACCAGCTCGTCGGCCACCTGACGCGCCCCTTCGGCTCGACCCGCAGGGGTGAGCGACCAGCCCGTCAGCACCCCCTCGCGGTACCGGCTCCACTCCTTGTCCCGGAACTGCTCGAGCCGGGCGGTGACGTCGGCCAGCGGTACCCCGACGAGCTCGGCCAGCACGTCGGCGGGCGCGAAGGACTTGAGCCGAAGCCCGTGCAACACGAGAAGATCAGGATCAGAGACCGCAGCCATCGGGTCCGAACCCTACCAGTCGACCTCCGCGGGCCCGCCGGAGGTCGACGCCGGGCGGACGGGCAGGCGGACGGGCGGAGGGGCGGATCGTCGCGGGCTGGCTGCGGACCCGCGCTCAGGGCAGACGGGCCGCGACGGCCGCGGCCACGCGGTCGGCCGCGCCGGCCTCGAAGCCCACAAAGAGATCGGGCTCGATCAGCTCGAGCTCCATCAGGCGCGGCGTGCCGTCGAGATCGACCATGTCGACCCTCGCGTAGAGCAGCTCGCTCGGCGCGAGCCCGAGGATGGCACCTGTCGCCTCGAGCGATGCGCGCCCGAGCGCGACCTGCGCCTCGGTCGCGGCGACCGCCGTCAGCTGTCCCCCGTATTCGGGTTGGGACCGGATGTCTCCGTCCGCAGGCACCTTGACGACCGCGTGCGATGGCTCACCGTCGAGGAAGATCAACGACGTCTCCCCTGCCGTGACGACCTCGGACAGCAGGGGCTGCACCAGCACCTCGTGCCCCTCGGCCTGCAGCGCGGCAATCGCCCGGCGCGCCCCGGCCAGCCCCTCCCCGTCGAGGGACCACTGGCTGAGCCCGATGGCCCCCGCCGCCGCCGCCGGCTTCACGACGATGCCGTCCCGCCAGCCACCGTCGGCGACGATGGCCGCCAGATCCGGGAGCGCAGCGGTGGCCATGACGAAGACGGTGGGCGGGATGGCGACACCCCGGTCGGCGAGCTCGGCCATGTACCCCTTGTGGCTGTTCCACACGATGACCGGCGCCGGGTTCCACAACTCGGTGATCGCGCCCACCCTGGTGGCCCAGGCCCGGAACGCGTCGATCTTGGCCGTGTAGTCCCACGGCGTGCGGATCAACACCGCCGCGAACGCCGACCAGTCGACGCTCGGGTCGTCCCACACGACCCACTGCCAGTGCACGCCGGCCGCCGTGAGCGCATCGGTGAGGGGTTCCTCGTCGGCCTCGGCCGGCAGGTGGGAGCACGTCGCGAGGGCCAGCGGTCGGGTCATGGCGCGATCATGCCCGACGCACCGGGGCACGTCGGGCAGGAAGCGATGGACCACAGGCGGTCACGGCAGTCAATGGCCCGACCTGACCACGGCCGGCCTGACCACGGCCGGCCTGACCACCGCCGACCGGACCAGAGATCGATCAGCCGGCGGCGACGGCGGTGCCGGTGTCGCCGTTGAGGTCGTTGCCGAGCGCGAACGACTCGAACTCCTCGCCCGTGTCGACCCAGTCCTCGAACTGGATGACGCCGATCTCGGCGAACTTCTGGCGGAGCCAGCCGCCGTTGGGGTCGAGCAGGCCGAGCTTCTTGCAGTTCGGCACGATCTTGGAGAAAAGAAGCTGGTTGAACATCTCGGCCTCGGGCGTGAGGCGCGTGATCTCGATGGCTTCGCGGGGCGGGACACCCAGGCGCTCCCACACCTCCTTCTGGAAGAGCATCCGGTCCCGCATGCGCACGGCGGCTTCGAAGGCGAACTCCTGGCGCTCCATCATCTCCTTGTCGGAGAGCTCGGCGTAGTACTCCTTGAGCGACAGCACGCCGAAGGCGACGTGACGGGCCTCGTCGCTCATCACGTAGCGCAGGAGCTGCTTGAGCAGCGGCTCCGGGGTGAGCATGTGCATGAAGCCGAACGCGGCGAGGGCCAGGCCCTCGACCATGATCTGCATGCCCAGGTAGGTCATGTCCCAGCGGCTGTCGAGGATGATGTCGTCGAGCAGCAGACCGAGGTGGGCGTTCATCGGGTAGTGACCCGAGAGCTTGGTGTCGAGGTACTTCGCGAAGACCTCGACGTGACGGGCCTCGTCCATCACCTGGGTCGACGCGTAGTACTTCGCATCGATCCACGGCACGGTCTCGACGATCTTGGCCGTGCAGATCAACGCACCCTGCTCGCCATGCATGAACTGGCTGAGCGCCCAGTTCTGCATCTCGATGTCGAGGTTGATCCACTCCTTCTCGTTCCAGTTCTGGAAGCACGTGCCGGTGAGGTCCATCGTGTCCTGGGCGCCACCGGTCAGGCCCATCGCGGCGAGCTGCTCCTGATCGACGTCGATCGACCAGTCGAGATCGGTCTCACCGTTCCACTGCGAGTGCTTCGCCTTCTCGTAGAGCTTGTTGAGCGCCGGTCGGGCGCCCTTCTCGTAGTCCCACGTGAAGATCGCGTCGGCGTTGTCCTTGACCGCGTGGATGACCTCGTCGATGTGCGGGTTCTCGATCGAGAGGATGGCGTCGAGATCGTTGGCGTCGTCGCGGCCGATCATTTCCTGCATGGTGGACATGGCGGGTTCTCCTGTGGGCAGAGGTTCAACGAAGGTCGACGGTGGCGGCGGCGCCGCTCCCGGGCAGGACATAGGTGCGGACGAACCGGCGGGTCGAGTCCGGGTCGGTGAGGTCGAGGGCGGGTGTGGGTTCGAAGCCGTACGAGATGATCAACCGGGCGCACCACTCGGCGAGCTCTCGACTGGCGGAGGCGGGCACGAAGCGCTCGATGGCCGGCGCCGCGTACGCCGCGGTCCAGGCCAGGAAAGGGTCGAGTGCGTCGAAGGACAAAAGGGGCATCACCGCGCCGGGTTCGTGCTCGACGAGGTACTGCAGCGCCTCGTGACGGCGGATGGCCCGGCAGGACTCGGTGAGCGCCACCACGAGCAGGTCTTCGAGGGTCGGCGCGATGTGGAGCTCGGTGAGCAGCGCGGCGGCGAACGACTCCACCTCGCGTGTCCAGGTGGCGGCGAACAGGACGTCCTTGCCGCCGGGGAACACCCGGTAGACGGTGGCGCGGCTGCAACCGGCCTCGCGGGCAATGTCGTCGAGCGTGGTCTTGGCGACGCCCCAGCGTGCGATGCAGCGCAGTGTCGCATCGAGGATCCGCTCGTCGAGGGACACCGACGCGCGGTTGGCGCCGATCCGGTCGATCAACGGTGTTGCTGGGCCAGTCACCTGCTCACCTCCCCCGAGGATCCCCCACCCCCGGAGCGGCAGGTGCGCAGATGAGACAATAAGCGCGTCATTGTCTCATTGCCAGGGGCGACGTTAGTGACTTCCGTCTCACGGGCCGAGATCCGGACGCGCGCCCACGGTGCTCAGCGGGGCGTGGCGGCCTGGTCGACGAGCTTGTTCAGGGCGTCGTGGTCCACCTTGTCCTTGGTGAGCGCCGCCAGCAGCACCACGGCGCCGCCCCGCCGGACCACCACGATGTAGCGGTAGCCGGTCGTCCCGTCCGGCCCCGACACCTTCTGCTCCCAACCCACCCGCTGCTCGCCGACCGCAGGGAGGGCCAACGGGCCCACGAGCTCGACGGTCGACGCCGCGCCGTTGCCGACCTGCTCCTCGAAGGGCGG
Organism: Acidimicrobiales bacterium; assembly: GCA_038324235.1. GTDB lineage: Bacteria > Actinomycetota > Acidimicrobiia > Acidimicrobiales > Acidimicrobilacustridaceae > JBBQHT01. The sequence goes on along the minus strand of JBBQHT010000049.1, from coordinate 947 downwards.
ACACGGCGGGTGCATGTCGGCCGCCAGCTGATCCACGAACGTGGTCGCGGCCGGCACCCCCGGCTCGGCGCTGGACTCGACGATCAGGCTGATCGTCGAGCGGAACACGCGGAACCCGCTGTCACGCGGGAACGGGGTGGTGACCGTCGCGCCGCACGGGCCGCGCAGCGTGGTGAGGTTGAACTGCTTGGCGTCGAGGACCGGCTGCTCGCGGATGTCGAAGCCGAAGGCGATCAGCGGCCGCACCTCGTCGACCCGCAGCAGGTCGGTCCGCATGGGCGGCACCGCGGTCTCCGCCGTGCGGGCGGCCGAACCCAGCGATGAACCGCCATCGAGCTGGTCGCTCCCCGCGCAGGCGCCGAGCGAGGCCACCGCCGCGAGCACCGCGACGAGACCGACCGCGCATCGACGGCCTGATCGCCCCACCCGTGGCTGCATGGCGGGCGAGTCTACGGGACCTCCACCCCGAAGTGACGGCGCTCCGAGCCGAGGTGATGGCCCTCCGGGCTGAGGGATGGCGCTCGGGGCCGAGGGACGACGACTCAACCCGTGACGATGCCGGCGAGGAACTGGGTGCGCACGAGGCGATGCACCTCGCGGCGATCGCCGAGATCCCAGGCGCCCTGGCTGCCGAGGAACGAGATGAACATGCGGGCGAGGTACTCGGCCGCCTCGTCGCGGTCCACGCCCGGGCCGACCGTCTCGTGGACCAGCAGCTCGCGGACGTACGCCGTCACGACGGCCAGCATGAGGGCGCCCGACTCCGCCAGCTCGGCGAGGATGGCCTCGGGCTCGGTCGAGAGCACCTGTTGCAACACGACGTGCTCGTCGATGGCGCGGTGACCGACGAGCCGGGCCTCGGCGATCTGAGCCTCGATGCCGTCCTTGACGATGGCCGCCTCGCCGATCCGATACAGGAAGTTCCCGACCTCCCACGTGACGGTCTC
>JBBQHT010000048.1:0-22829 GCA_038324235.1 Acidimicrobiales bacterium | reverse complement strand
AACGTGCCCTTGACCACGACCGAGCCGCCGGCCACGACCGAGATCTGTCCGGGGCTGTCGATCTGCTCGACCAGCATCGTCGTCAACCCGATGTCCAGCGGGGCGGTGCCCAGCTCGGCGCCGTCGTCGCTGAGCACGAGGCTCGACAGCTTCATGACGCCGTCGCCGGTGATGGTGACCTTCCGGTGGAGGATGACCTCCTGGCCGGCGGTCATCGTGCCCTGCACGGTGTCGTCGTTCGGATCCTCGAGGTGGGCCGGCATCGGATGGTACGGATGGCTCGGGTCGGCCGGGTCCACGCGCAGCTGACCGATCGTGACGTTGCCGACCGCGTCGGCCGACGTGTTCGTCACGTCGATCGTCACGTCGATCGTCTGGGGCTTCGGTGCGCCTGACGGATCGGGATCGAGGGAGAAGTTGTTCTTCGCCGGCGTGATCACGACCTTCAGGGCGTGGTTCGAGATCTTCACGTTGGCCGACGACTCGGCGTGCACCACGACACCAGCCGCGTCGGTCGCGGTCGCCAGCGAGCGGATCGCCGTGACGCCCAGGTTGCTCCCGGCTTGCAGCGCGAAGTGCATCGTGATCGAAGCGCCGGGCGTGAGCGTGGCGGGCAGCGTGGGCGAGGGACCCGATGTGATGGCCAGGGTGTCGGTGGGGGCGGTGACGATGCCGAGCGGTGACCCCGCGTCCCATGCCACGCCGGTGAGGTCACCGACCCCGTCGGCGCTCGCCGCGACCGTGACGTCCACCTTCACCGCGTCGCCGGGGGCCACGTTCGTCGGGCCGCCCACCACTGCGAGCGCAACCGTCAAGGTGGGGGCCTTCACCACGACGGACTGCTGCGTGGTCGCGGTCGCCCCATCGGTGTTGGTGACCGACAGGGTCGCGGTGTAGGTGCCCGGCTTCGTGAAGGTGTGGGTGAAGGCGGGACCCGCCGCCGTCGTCCCGTCCGACAAGGTCCAGCGTTGGTCGAGGGCCTCGCCGGCGGGGTCGGTGCTCGTCGACACGAACTGGTACACGCCAGGATCGCGCGATCCGGGGGCCACGGTGAAGCTCGCGATCGGTGGCCTGGCGCCCGCCGCCGCGCCCCAGCTGATGCCGCACACGCCGTTGGGAGCCGTGTAGACGACCTGTCCGCCATCGAGCGTGATCGCACCGGCGGTCTGGTACGCCCAGGTCACCGCGTTCTGCGGGCTCCACGTCCCGAACGAGATCTGGGCATCGAGCGGATAGGCCTGGTTGGTGTGGTTCGTCCCCTCTCCGCCGGTCGCGCCGCCCGGTGTGACGTAGATCTGGTTGCCGCCGGCAGAGGTGCCGCGCCGGTAGGCGATCGACGAGCCGTCGTGGGACCACTCGGCCAGGTCGTCGATGCCGAGGTCGGTCTCGTACACGGGCGTGCCCGTCACCTGGTGCAGGTTCGTCCCGTCGGCATCGATGCTGAAGAGCGACAGGTGCTGGGCCGGGTCGAGCGCGTACCCGTTCGCGGCGTAGCGGTACGCGAAGAGATCGCGGGTGAACACGATCTGGGTGCCCGCCGGGTTCCAGGTGGGGTCGATGTCGTTGAAGTCGTACGCCGTGTACGTGCCGCCCCCGGGGGTGTTCCCCGTCTCGTACGGGGTGCTCGAGCTCGTCCTGGTGAGGGCGGAGGTCCCGGTGCCGTTGAGCGACACGATCTGGATGCCGTTGTACCCGCCCGCGACGAGCTTCGTGCTGTCCGGTGACCACCGCGGCCGGTCGCCGTCGCCGACGTAGCTCAACCGCGTGCCGTCCGCGTTCATGACGTACATGGCGGCGCCGGCGCCCCCGCCGGTGTCGAAGGCAATCCGCTTGCCGTCGGGTGAGAAGGCGGGGTGGGTGCCGCCGATGAGCGAGCGGACCTCGCCGGTCACCGGGTTGTAGGTCTTGATGTTCGTCGTGCGTGTGCACCACCCCGGGTCGGTGGGCTCCGCGAAGGCGATCAGACCGGTCAGCCCCGCCGCCGACGCGCCGCTGGTGGGTCCGGGGGGCGCGGCGGCGGCCGGCCCGGCCGGCGCTCCGGCGAGCGCGCTCGCCAGCACCGCGAGCAGCCCCACGAGCCAGAACGTGCGCTGGGCGGACCCGCCGGTCCGACGTCCCACCCCCGTCATCGTCGCTCTTCCGGTCGTGGTCCGTGCACGCTGCCGCCCATGTCGATGCTCCTCCTGCTGACGCCCGGCAAGGTCGTACCAGTCGGGCGCTAGCGCGGCGCTAGCCCAGCGGGCGGGGCGGTCGTTCCGGAGACCGGGGTGGTCGAACCCGGTGCCAGGCGGGCCGACCGGGCTGACTCGACAGGACCGACCCGAGCGGACTGCCGTGACGTGGTCGAGACGACCGGATCGAATCGGCCGAGTCCGGAGGTCTACGCTCGCCTCGTGTCCGATGGTCGGCGAAGCGAATCCGGGCATCGGGTTCCTGTGCCGCGGGAACGGCTCTTGGCGATGCTGCGGGATGCGCGCGACCGGCCCTTGACCGTGATCGACGCGCCCGCCGGATTCGGCAAGACGATCCTGCTGCGCGACGCGCTCGACGAGGACCGGCGCGACGGCCGGCGCGTCATCCTGCGCCGGGGCACTGACGAGATCAGCCTCGCCGGCATCGTGGCCGACGCGTCGATGCCGGGCCCGGTCACCGTTGCGATCGACGACGCGCAGAACCTGCGACGCGCCGTCCTCGAGCACCTCGCCGACCACTTGGATGAGCTTCCCCCCGACGCGCGGGTGGTGGTCGCCGGCCGGGAGCTCACGTGGCCGGGCCTCCACCGTCACACGGTGCACGGCGCCGCGACCTACATCGATGCCGACGATCTGGCCTTCACCGATGTCGAGCTCGACGCCGTGCTGGCCAACGGGCGGGGCCGCGCGGCCAGCCTCGAGCTGTCCGACCTGGCGCGCTGGCCCGCCGTGACGCGGCTGCTGGCGGAGGGTGACGAGGACCGGGTCACCACGTACCTGCGGGACGAAGTCGTGCCCGAGCTCGACGACGGGTTGGTCCGACTCATCGCGGCGCTCGGCACCGTCGGCGATGCATCGAGCGACTCGGTGGCGTCCATCGTCGAGGCGCTCGACCTGCCGCCCGCGACCGCGGCCGCGCTGGCCCGGTTCCCCCTCGTGCGCCGGGCCGGGACGGCCATCGTGGTCGACCGGGTCTGGACCGGCGCGACCGCCGGCGCCCTCAGCGACGCGGAGGGCGCCACGGCGTGCCGGGCGATCGCACGGCTCGATCGCCGGCGAGGGCTGTTCGCCCGGGCCGCGGAGCTCTCGATCCGCGCCGGCGACGCCGAAGGGCTCGCCGCGGTCGCGAGCGACGCACTCGGTGTGCAGCCGCCGCTCGTCCCGATGCGCGACCTGGAGGCGTGGCTCGCCACCGGCTTGCTCGACGGCCCGATCCGCGACTGGGTCGCGGGCACGGTCGACTGGTTGCACGCACCGACCTCGGCGAGCGCCACCGGCGTCCTGGCGGCGAGTCGCGCCGGGTTCGAACGCCTCGGTGACACCCGCAACGAGGTCGGTGTGATGTTGGCGATCGGCCAGCACGCCCGCCGTTGCCACGACGTGGTCACGCTCGTCTCCCTGCTCCCGCGGGCGGAGGCCCTGGCGGGGACCGGTGACGAACGCGCCACCGTCCTGGTCTGCCTGGGTCAGGCCCTCGCGGCGCAGATGGCCGGCGACCCGGGCCGGGCGCTCGACGAGCTGGACCGGACCCCGCCTCGCTCGATGGCGGGGGACTGGGCCGCGCAGATCGACATGGTGCGGGCCACGAACCTGTTGCTCCTCGGGCGATCCGAGGCCGCGATCGTCCACTTCGAGCGGGCGTCGGGTTCGGGATCGGCCTGGTCGCGGGGGAGCGCGCTCGACCTGCTGGCCCACGCACGCTGGTTGGCGGGGGACCGGGTGGGGGCGCACCGCGATGCGGACGCCGCCGCTCGGCTGGTGTCGGCGCGGCACCTGCCCGGGCTGGCCGCTCGCATCCGGGCGGCGCGGGCCTGTCTGATCGCCCTCGACGGTGGCGCGCCGGCGGACGAGGCGCCGGTGCTCGGTCCCGGTTCGCCGCTCGCGGGCGATGAGGCCTCCCTGCTCTGGCGGGTGGTGTCGGTGGTCGACGCGCTGGGGGTCGGGGACGACGACCGGGCGCGGGGCCTGCTGGCCGGCATCGAGGAGCCGCCGGCGCGCGCGATGCGCTCGACGTCGTTCGTCGTGGCGCTCGAGGTCGGTCTCGGCACCGATCGGGCCGGGCACTGGCGCGACGTGGCCGCGATCCACCATGCGCTCGAGGGTCCGGTGGCGGCGGGAGACGCGGCCGCCGTGTTCCTCGCGGGTGGTCCGGTGCCCGCGTCGGTGCACGACCCGTACCTGCCCGCGCTCTGGCGGGGTGCTCGCCGCGCCACCGTGTGGTTGCGCCTGTGCGGGCGGAGCGAGGTGTGGCGGGGCAATGCGCTGGTCGATCATCCCCGCTGGGCTCGCGACCGGGTCCGTGAGCTGTGCCTGCACCTCGCCCTGGTCGCCGACGCGAGCCGCGCCGACCGCGCATCAGCGCTGTGGCCCGACCTGCCGCCGGAGCGAGCGGTGGCGAACCTGCGCGTCACGCTCTCGCAGTTGCTCGACGTGCTCGACCCCGACCGGGCCCGGGGCAGCGGCAGCTCGATGGTGCGGGAGCGCAACAACAGCCTCACGTTCAGCACGGGGATGCCGTTGCTGATCGATGTTCGCGAGGTGCGCGACCTGGCCAGGCGCGTCGTGCAGGCGCTCGACGCCGGCGAGGACGCCCTCGCGGTGACCGTCGCCCGTCGGGTCGTCGACCTGGTCGATCACGGCACGATCCTGGGGGGCGGGGGCGCCGGCGAGTGGGTCGAGCGCCACCAACGGGCGTTCGACGAGCAGGTGGTCGGCGCTCTCCGGCGGATCGGACCGGTGGCCCTGGCCCTCGGCGAGCACGAGCTGGCCGAGCGCATCGGCACCCTGGCCCTCGAGATCGACCCGTGGGCCGAGACCAGCGCCCGGCTGGTCGTGCAGGCCCGGCTGGCGGGTCACGATCTGGATGGCGCGCGGCGGGCCCTGGCGGTCCTCGCCACGCGCCTCGCCGAGATCGAGGTGCCCCCCCAACCCGAGACCCGGGATCTCTTCGCGCAGATCGGCCGGCCCATCCACCACCGCGCCGATCGCTGAGGCACGCCGGCGCAATCCACGCGTTCTCGGCTATGTGATGGCCCCTGTTCGGGGCGAAGCTCGCGTTCTCGGCTCCGTGGTGGCCCCTTGGCTAGCGGGCGGTCGGGGCCGCCTTCGGGGTGAACGACGCCCGCGCCGGCATCGCACAGGCCGCGGTGGCGCCAGGGAGGCGGTGGCGGTTTCGGGCGACGAGGCGATATGCCGGGGCTCCCAGCCAGCTGATCGGCGGCAGCGCGAGCGCCCAGCCGGTGATGGCGAGCGGACCCTTGGCCGCCATGAGGCAGCGCGCGACCGCCTCGTGGCCGCGGTACACCCGCCCGTACGAGTCGACCCAGTACACCGCCGTGGACACGTCCTCGACGCTCAGGCCGAGCTCGTCGAGGTCGTGGATCTGTTGCCACGGGACCACCGTGATGGGCGTCGCCAGGCGGCTCTCGAGCCATCGGGCGGTCTGGGTGCAAAAGCCGCAGTCACCGTCATAGATCAGCACCGGGCCATCTTGCCCGACCGGTACCGTCCCGACGACATCGCTCGTCCGGGAACCACCGCTGACGATCGATCCCGGCGGCGACCAGGCGGATGGTAGAAACCCCGGATGCCTGCCGCGTCGCCCCCCTCTCCCACGGCGTCGCGCGTAGGTGATCAGGTGGCTCGCGTCCTCGCGGTGGTCGGCTGGAGCGCGGTGCTGGTGGCGTTCGGGCTCGTGCCGCTCGTGTTCCTGTCCGGCGGCGCCTACCAGGAGTCCCTCCCGAAGCTCACCCTGCTCGCCCTTCTCGCGATCGTCATCGTCGCCACCCTCGTCGTGCGGTGGGTGCTGGTCCGTCCGGTCGTCCCGTGGGCCCACCTGCTCGTGCCGATCGGCGCGCTCATCGTGATCACCATCGCCGCCGCGTTCTTGGGCGTCAGCGCGTCGCGATCGTTCCTCGGTATCAACGGCCGATACGCCGGGGTCGTGCCGTTGCTCGCGGTGGTGGTGGTCGCCTGGGGGATCGTGGCGTTCACCTGGGACCGTCCGACGCGGCTGTGGTCGCTGGTGTTCGCCGGCGCGGCGTCGGCCGTGCTGGGCACCGTGGCGATCCTGGCCTCGCGGGCCGGCGTGTCACTGCCGGGATCGCCGGCGTCGCCCCGCCCTGACGGCCTGCTCGGCAACGCCGACTTCAGCGGCGCCCACCTGGCGCTGATGCTGCCGCTGGTGCTCATCGCCCGCCGTCGCCTGCCGGCGCGCCTCACGACGACTGTGTGGGTCGTCGCCGGTCTGCTCGGGGTCGCCATCGTGATGACCCAGAGTCGCGGCGCGATGCTCGCGGCCATCGTCGGCGTCGCGGTGTTGGGCCTGGTCGAGCCCGACCTGGTCCTGCGCCCGGTGACCATCGTGGCGTCCGTGCTGGGGGCGGGCGCCCTGGCCGTCGTGCTCGTCGGTTCGGCCGTCCAGTGGAGCGGTGGCAACCTGCCCCTGCCCAAGGGGGGCCTGTTCGGGAGCGGGACGCTCAACAGCCGCGTGGACTACTGGGCGGGGGCCACCACGATCGTGGGGCAGCACCCGTTGCTCGGCACCGGTCCCGACACCTTCTCCCTCACCTACCCGGCTGCCGCCCGGCCGACGGCCTCGCGGATCGAGGCCCACGACGAGACCGGTCCGTCAGGCGAGAAGGTGCAGGTGACGAGCGTGGTGCTGTCGTCCTCGCCCCACGACATCTACCTGGAACGAGCGGTCGGCTCGGGGCTGCTCGGTCTGGGTGCGTACCTGACCGTCGTCGTGGCGGCCCTCGTGTTCAGCATCCGCGCCATCCGGACCACCCCGTGGGGTGGGCGGCCCGGCCACCCGCGTCGTGTCCTGCTCGCGGGGTTCGTGGCGATGCTGGCCGGCTACCTCACCCAAGGCATCACCAGCATCGACATCGCGCCGATGACCCTGCTCGGGTGGGTGGCGCTCGGGGCGATCGCGACGCTCGCAGATCCCGGTGTCCGCGCCGCACGCGTGCGGGTGGCGGCCGACGACGCGACGGCCGATAACCCAGTCCCCGACGACGACCCGGTCACGCACGACCGGATCGGCGCTGGGCCGAGCACCCCTGCCGGGCTCACCGATGACGGCGCCGACGAAGAGCCGACTGACCTGATCGGGCCGGAGGCCGAGGATCACTGGCGTCGTGATCCGTCCGGGCTCGGCTTGGGGGCCAGCACCGCCATCGGCGTGGCGGCGGTGGCGGCGCTGGTCCTCGCGCTCGGTCCGCTCCGAGCAGATCGGGAGCTGGCGGCCACGATCACCTCGGGTCCGTCGGGCGCGGCTGCGTTCAGCGCCGCGCTCGACGCGGCGACCGACCGGGCGCCCTTCGAGACCGATCTCACGACGCGTGCGGCGGCCGCCGAGGCAGATCGGGCGCGCTCCGCGACCCCCGCGGATCGCGATCGACTGCTGGCCTCGGGGCTGCGGCGGGTCGACGCGGCGCTGGAACGGGCCCCGGACGACCTGGACCTGCTGACGAACCGGGCCGCCTTCCTGCGCAAGCAGGGCGAGGCCGGGGACCTGTCCCGGTTCGTGCTGGCGGACGAGGCGTACGGTCGGCTCGACGCGGTCGACCCGTACGGCCCCGATGTCGATGTCCTCTGGGCGCGCCTGCTCGCGGTCTGGGCCAAGGCCGCCGATCACGACCCGGCCCTGGCCGAACGGGCGCGGACCACCGCCGATCGCGCCGAGACCAAGGTCCAGGCGTGGGCGGCCGGGTGGTACACGTTGGCCCTCGCCCGGCAGGATCTCGGCGACCTCCCCGCCGCCCGAGCCGCGGTGGGCCGGGCGCTCGAGCTGCAACCCACGTATCCCGCGGCTCGCAAGCTCGCTGATCAACTCGCAGCCGGGCCCCCGCCCTGAGGCGACCAGATTCACAGCTCAGTGCCAGGTTCGCTTCATCTCGACCGAAGCTGCGCCCCCCACACTGGGGTCACCCCCGTCCCGACGTCGTTTCGACGCAAGGAGATGTGCTTCACATGACTCGCAAGAAGATCGCGCTCGCCGCAGCCGCCGCCGGAGCGGTGGTGGCCGGGGGACTTGCCGCCGCGGCCCTGTCCCCGCTGGGCCTGGCCTCTGCGCAGGATGCGGGCACCACAGTGCCCACGACCGCCTCGGCGCCGCCGGCGACCGATGCGCCCGCTGCGTCGACGACCGCGCCGCCGCCGGCCCCGACCGCTCCCGCCGATCCCAACGCCGCCCCGGCCGCCCCGCCCGCCGCTCCCGGCGAGCCGGACCCGGGCGCGCCCGGCTCGCGGCCCCCCGGTGGCGGCCGTCATGGCCACGGTGGCCACCAGGAGGCCGTGTCGGATGCTTCCGTGGCGGCGGCGGCGATCGGCATCTCCGAGGCCGATCTGCAGACCGCGCAGAAGGCCGGACAGTCGTTGGCCGACATCGCCAAGGCGCACAACGTGGATCCCCAGAAGGTGATCGACGCCCTCGTCGCTGACGAGCAGGCCGAGCTCGACCAGGCCGTCAAGGACGGCAAGATCACCCAGGCCGAGGCCGACGAGCACAAGACCGACATCGTGGCTCGCATCACGGACCGGGTGAACCACGCGGGCGGCCCCGGCGAGGGTCGTGGCCCCGGTGGTCCCGGGGGTCGTGGTCCCGGCGGCCCGGGTGCCCATCACCTCACCGCCGCCGCCACGGCGATCGGCATCCCCGAGGCGGATCTGCAGACCGCACTGCGTTCGGGTCAGTCCCTCGCGGACATCGCGAAGGCGCACAACGTGGACCCGCAGAAGGTGATCGATGCGCTCGTCGCCGATGAGCAGACCGAGCTGGATCAGGCCGTCAAGGACGCCAAGATGACCCAGGCGCAGGCCGACGACGCCAAGGCCCACATCGTCGAGCGCACCACCGCCATGGTCAACGGCTCGATGCCCCAGGGCCCGGGCGGCCCGGGCGGCGCCGGCGGGCACGGCCCCGGGCGCCACCACGGACCCGATGCCGACGGTCAGGCCCCCGACGGTCAGGCTCCGGCTGATTCCGGCCAGTCCGGCTCGACCACCCCGTCTTCGGTGAAGCCGGCCTCGTATCCGGCCTGATCCCCACCGATACTGCGTCCGTCAGCGAGGCCTGTCCCGCCGATCCGGGCGAGCGCCCAGCACCGGCCGGTTGTCGTTCGCGACGCCGGCCGGTGGCGCGCCCGGCTCAACCGGGGTGGCTGGCCGTGACCGTCGTCGCGATGCCGCCGCGGATGTTCCAGATCGTCTGGATGGTCATCTGGCGTGGCGCGATCGCCGCGACGAGATCGTCGAGGATCCGGTTCGTGATGTCCTCGTGGTACACGCCTTCATCGCGGAAGCTCCAGAGGTAGAGCTTGAGCGACTTGAGCTCGACCAGGTGCTGATCGGGCACGTAGGTGAGGATCACGGTCGCGAAGTCCGGCTGCCCGGTCATCGGGCAGTTGCACGTGAGCTCGGGCGTCTCGCACCGCACCTCGTAGTCCCGGCCGGGATGCGGGTTGGCGACAGCGACGAGTTCCTTGGACGGTTCGGACGGCATGGGCGGTCACGTTAGCGGCCGCCCTGGGCTCATCCGCAGCCCAGCTGCCAGTCGAAGAAGGCGAGGACGTCGGCGAGCTCGTCGGCCTGCTTCGACACCGGTTTGCCCTGGCCGTGGCCGGCGCGAGCCTCCTCGCGCAGCAGGATCGGTCGATCTGGCCCGCTGGCCGTCGCCTCCTGCAGCCGGGCGGCCATCTTGCGAGCGTGGCTGGGATCCACCCGCGAATCCTGCGCCGCGGTCGTGAGGAGCACGGCGGGGTACTCGGTGCCGTCGACCACGTGGTGGTACGGCGAGTACGCGTAGAGCCAAGCGAAGTCGTCGGCTCGGTCCGGGTCGCCGTACTCGGGGATCCAGAGCCGCGCGATGAGGAACCGGTGGTAGCGGACCATGTCGAGCAGGGGCACGGCGATCTGCACCGCGCGGCACAGGTCGGGGCGCTGCGTGATGGCCGCGCCCATGAGCAGACCGCCGTTGCTCCCGCCGCGGATCGCGAGGCGCGACCGCGATGTGTACCCCTCGGCGACCAGCCAGTCGGCGGCGGCGATGAAGTCGTCGAAGCTCTGCTGCTTGTGGCGTCCCATCCCGGCGTGGTGCCAGGCCTCACCCTTCTCGGCGCCGCCCCGGATGTTGGCCACGGCATAGATCCCGCCGTCGTCGCAGACAGCCACGACGGCGGCGCTGTAGGCCGGGCCCATCGTGATGGCGAAGCCTCCGTAGGCGGTCAGCACGCACTGCGTGTCGGGGCCGGCGACGGTGGCCGCCGCGCGGATGAGGAACATGGGAACCTCGGTCCCGTCGGTCGATACGTACGAGACCTGCTCCACCACGTACTCGCCGGATGGTCCGTCGCCCGGCAGGTCGTACGCCGACAGCCGGCTCCAGTCCCGGACGCCATCGGGGTCCCATCGAAACATCGTCGGGGGCCGGGCGAAGGACGTGAAGGAGAAGAACGCCTCGTCGCGCTGGTGGCTGGCGTCGAGGCCGGCGAGGGACCCCAGCTCCGGGAGCGGGATCGACTCGACGTGCATGCCGTCGATGGCGTGCCGGTCGAGGAACGAGACCGCATCGAGCGCGCTGAGCACCAGCAGCGAGGTCGATGTGGGCACGAACATCTCGAGCACCCGGTCGGTCTCCGGGACGATGGTGCACCAGTGGTCGTGCCAGGCCATCGCCACCGGGGCGGCGACGATGCGACCCCGGTCGGCGTCGAGGGTGGTGAGGCCGATGACCTCGTCACCCACGACCGTGAAGCTGGACGACGCCTCGATCCCGTCGATCATGATCGTGTGCGCCCCGGTTCGGCGGTCGATCAGGTGCACATCGACCCGGGTCCAACCGAGCGAGAGGTGCACGAGCAGCCAACGGCCGTCCGGCGAGAGCGACACGTTGGGCCACGCCGTCTTGTCCGGCAGGTCGCCGAACACCAGCTCGTCGTCGTGCCAGTCGGTGCCGATCGGGTGCCAGAAGACGCGACGCCAGTAGCCGCGATCCTCTTCGGGCTGGGTCGCCGGCGCGGGGTAGCGCGTGTACGCGAACGCGGAGTTGTCGGGCAACCAGGCGACCGAGCACGCCCGCGTGTCGGGGATGCGGTCGGGGAGCAGGGCGCCGCTGTCGACGTCGAGGATCTGCAGGGTCGAGAGCTCGTCGCCGCCGGTCGAGATCCCGAACGCGACCAGGTGACCGTCCGGGGAAGGGTGGTACCAGTCGATCGCGGCGGTCGGATCGCCCGTCAGCACGAGCGGATCCACGATGGACCGGGCGAGCCCGGGCGCCGGCGCGGGCCGCACGACGAGCACGGCCTGGTCGTGGTGGCCCCACCGCTCGAGCGAGAAGACCCGCTCGCCCCCGACGGCGCACGCCACCGACGAGCCGGCCCGCAGCAGCCCCGTCAGCTTCTCCTGCAGCTCCGCCCAGCGCGGCACGGCCTCGAGCACCGACTCCGTCCGCTCGTTCTGCTGCGCGACCCAACGGCGAGTGGCCGGGTCGTCGCCGTCCTCGAGCGCCCGGAACGGGTCCGCGACGGGTTGTCCGTGGACCAGCTCGACCAACTCGGCCCGGGGCGCAACCGGCGCCGGGGGAACGACCACCGCCGCGGCCGGACGCGCGTCGGCGTCGGTGTCAGGGTCGGCGATGGCGTCCGCGCGGCCGCCGACGCGGGCCGGAGCCGACGGCGGCCGACCGGTCCGGGGGTCGCCGACCTCGTCGGCGGTGGCCCGCGACGGATCGACCGGCTCGACCGGCTCGAACGGCTCGATCGGCTCGACCGGATCGATCGGCTCGGCCGCGATCGGCTCGCCCAACTCGGCCGCGACCGGTTCGGCCAACTGGGCGGGTTCGGCTGGTTCGGCTGGATCGGCGGGTTGGGTCGGCTCGGCTGGCTCGCTCGCATCCGGGTCCGGACGCGACGAAGGCCGATGAGACGGGCTCATCGGCCTTGCGAGGTCGGGTGGTCACGCACGGCGTGCCACGCGGGGGTGGTCAGCGACCGGCGTTGGGCTTGGTGCCGTGGTTGGCGGGCTTGCGCCGGGCGTTGGTCTTGCGCTTGTTCGTCTTCTTCGACATAGGGCTGCCACGTTACCGGGTGACCGCCCACCGCCCCAAGTCCGACGCGCCCCGGCCGGGCGGTCAGCCGTCAGGATGCGACGCCGCCCACGCCACGAGGCGATCCGCGTCCCACGTGTTCACGATCTCGTCGAGCTCGATGCCGTGGGCCGCGGCCTTGTCGCAGCCGTAGTTCTGGAACTCGAGCTGGCCGGGCGCATGCGCATCGGTGTCGATCGAGATCTTGCAGCCCCATTCGAGGGCGAGCTCGAGCAGGTCGTCGGGCGGATCCTGGCGCTCGGGCCGGCAGTTGATCTCGACGGCCTTGTCGAACCGGGCGCAGGCGGCGAACACGAGATCTGCATCGAAGTCGGATTGTGCCCGCTTCGGGGTGGCGTCGGAGGCGGGCTGCTCCCCGCTCGAGGACAGCTTGCGGCCGGTGCAGTGCCCGAGGATGTCGGTGTGCGGGCTGGCCATGGCCAGGACCATGCGGCGGGTCATCGCCTCGCGGTCCATCTTCAACTTCGAGTGGACGCTCGCCACGACCACATCGAGGCGGCCCAGCAGGTCGTCGTCCATGTCGAGGCTGCCGTCCTCGTTGATGTCGACCTCCATCCCGGTGAGGATGCGGAAGGGCGCCAGCTCCTCGTTCAACCGTTCGATCACGCCGAGCTGCTCGAGGAGCCGCTCGCGGTTGAGGCCGTGGGCGATCGTGAGGCGGGGGGAGTGATCGGTCAGCACGAGGTACTCGTGGCCGAGGGCCATCGCCGTGCGGGCCATGGTCTCGATGGGGGCCCCGCCGTCGGACCACTCCGAGTGCAGGTGGCAGTCGCCGCGCAGCGCCTCGCGATACGGGCGGCCGGCCTCGGACAACGGGATGATCGAATCGGCTTCGAGGCGGGTCAGGTACGCGGGCACGCGGCCGGCGACGGCATCGGTGATGACGGCACCGGTGCTCTTGCCGATGCCGGGGAGGTCGAGCAACGTGCCCGCGTGCACGAGCTCACGAACCCGGTCGTCGCCCAGCTCCCGCACGACGTCGCCGGCGTGTTGGAAGGCCCGCACCTTCGGCGAGGGCGCGAGCATCCGGTCGAGCAGGTACACCACGCGGTCGATGGCCTGCCGCGGCGAGAGCGGCGCCGGGGCCGCGCCGGTCGGGGGGGTCGGGCCGGGCGGATCGGACGGGGGAGGGGCGTCGGGCACGTTCGAAGGTTACGGCAGTCGGCAAGTACCCTGAGCGCCAATGGAACGATTCGGGTTCGTCGGACTCCCCAATGCCGGCAAGTCGTCGCTGTACAACGCCCTGTCGGGAGGCAGCGCTCTCGCTGCGCCCTACGCCTTCGCGACCAAGGACCCCAACGTCGGCATGGCCAAGATCTTCGACGATCGCCTCGATCAGCTCGCCGCGATCTCCGGGTCCAAGGCGATCATCCCCGCCGCGGTCCAGTTCGTCGACATCGGTGGCCTCGTGGAAGGGGCGAGCACCGGTGAGGGCCTGGGCAACAAGTTCCTGGCCAACATCCGTGAGGTCGACGCGATCGTCTTCATCCTGCGGGCGTTCGCCGATGACGACGTGCCGGGCCCGGACGACCCCCTCGAGCACCTGCGGGTGGTCGAGATCGAACTGGCGCTGGCGGATCTCGAGACCGTCGAGAAGCAGATCGAGAAGCGGCGCAAGGCGGCGAAGCAGGACCGGACCATCGCCGATGAGGTCGCCGCCCTGGGCGAGGCGCTGAAGGTGCTGTCCGCCGGCACGCCGATCTACCGCAGCGATCTGAAGGACGCCGATCGCGAGCTCATCAAGCCCTACTTCCTGCTGACCAACAAGCCGATCCTGGCCGTGGTCAACATCGCCGAGGACGACCTCGAGCGGGTCGACGAGGTCATCGCCCCGGTCGTGGCCGAGTTCGGCGGGCACGGCGAGGTCATCGGTGCCAGCGTGCAGCTCGAGGCCGAGGCCGCCCAGCTCGATCCCGATGAGCGCACCGAGATGCTCGATGCCCTGGGCCTCGGCGACGGTGCGTTGCCGCGCTTCATCCGCACGGCGTACCACCTGTTGGGTCTGCGCACGTACTTCACGACCGGCGAGAAGGAGACCCGGGCGTGGACCTTCAAGGCCGGGTGGAAGGCCCCGCAGTGCGCGGGGGTGATCCACACGGACTTCGAGCGGGGCTTCATCAAGTGCGAGACCATCCACTGGGACGAGCTGGTCGAGATCGGGTCGTGGTCCAAGGCGCGCGATGTCGGCAAGATCCGCATCGAGGGCAAGGACTACGAGATGGCCGACGGCGACGTCGTCGAGTTCCGGTTCAACGTGTAGAGCGGGCGCGCAACATGCCCTGGCTCGTGCGTGACGGCAAGGTGCTGGCCACCCTCGAGGTGGCGACCTCGGTGCGCGATCGGACCCGCGGACTCCTCGGACGTGACGCCATCGAAGGAGCGCTGCTCCTGCAGCCCGCCCGGTCGGTCCACACGTTCCGGATGCGCTTCCCGATCGACGTGGCCTTCTGCGATCGGGACCTGCGCGTGGTCAAGGTGCTCACGCTGGCGCAGAACCGGGCCACCTGGCCGGTGCGGCGGGCCCACGCGGTGGTCGAGTGCCAGGCCGGCATGTTGCGCAAGTGGGGCATCAGCACCGGTGACCGACTGGAGATCCGCGGCCTCGAGCCGTCCGTTGCCGACCTCGAGTCAGGGTCCGAACCCGGGTTCGGGTCCGCGTGACGCTCGGCCCGCGGCCCGCCCTGGTGCTGATCGCCACACCGCTCGGCAACCTCGGCGATCTGTCGCCCCGCGCGATCGACGAGCTGGGTCGGGCGGACGTGATCGCGTGCGAGGACACGCGACGGACCGGGCGTCTCCTCGAGCTGGCGGGTGTGGCGCGGCGGCCGTTGCTGGTCGTGAACGACCACACCGAGCACGGCGCGGCGGCCGGTGTGGTCGCCCGGATCACCGCCGGGGAGCGGGTGGCAGTCGTGAGCGACGCCGGGACGCCAGGCATCTCGGACCCGGGCGAACAGCTGGTGCAGGCGTGCATCGCGGCCGGCCTGCCCATCGAGGTGATCCCGGGACCGTCGGCGGCGATCACCGCCCTGGTCGTCAGCGGCCTGCCCGCGGGTCGATTCGTGTTCGAGGGCTTCTTGCCCCGCAAGGGATCGGGTCGTCGGGCGCGCCTCGCGGAGCTGCGCGGGGAGCGGCGCACGATCGTGCTCTACGAGGCCCCCCACCGCCTCGCCCGCACGCTCGATGACCTGCGCACGGTCGTCGACGGCGATCGGCGCATCGTCCTGGCGCGCGAGCTGACCAAGCTGCACGAGGAGATCTGGAGGGGCTCGCTCGATGGCGCGATCGAGCGGTGCGTGGAGGTGGGACCCCGTGGCGAGTACGTCGTGGTGGTCGACGGAGCACCAGCTCCGCTCGACGCCACCGACGCCGACATCGTCGCGGCGCTCGGCGCGGCGCGGGGGCAGGGCCTGACCACCAAGGATGCCGTCGCCGAGGTGACCGATCGTCTGGGCGTGGCCAAGAAGCGCGTCTACGACCTGGCGGTCCGATGACCCCGACCGGTGGAAGCGGCGCCGACCGGTGCCACGATGGGGGCGTGTCCGAGCCACGACCAGGTGACGAGCTGCCCGAGGACTTCGCGTTCCTGTACAGCGCCGACGAGCTCGCCGAGATCGAGCGACGACGGATCGTGATCGCGCCCGTCACTGCTGGGCCGGCTCCTGTCGGGTCCGGCGGCGCGCCCGACCAGGGCCCCGACGGCGGGTGGGATGCGGGGTGGGACGAGCTCGACGAGCGCGCCGGCGCGGCGGGTGAACCTGCTCCCGCCGGGCGCGCCCGACGGTTGGGGGCGTCGGGGGCGGTGCTCGCCGGTGTCATGCTCGGCATGGGCGATGCGCTCGAGGCGGAGCGGCCGAAGCAGAGCGTCATCGAGTTCGCCCCCGACGAGGCGGACCCCGACGAGCAGCTGGTCACGTTCCACATGGTCAAGGGGGACCCCCGGGCGAGTCGACTGGTGATCCGGCCGTGGTTGCTCGACCGGTACCGCGCGGCTCGGGGCGCTCGCGAGCTGGAATAGTGGAGCGTGGCTGCGATCACCCGCTCCTGGACCCAGACGGTCGCATTGCGTCCCGAGGACGCGATCGCCGCGGTGGCCAACTGGCTCGGGCAGTGCCCGGCCACGATCACGTTCCGGGACGCGTTCACGGTAACGGCCACGGCGGGGTCGCAGATGGCGGTGCGCCTCAAGGGAGCGTGGCTCTGTGACCTGCACGAGATGCCCTGTGCCATGACCGTGCAGGCGGTCGCCTACGGCCCGGATCACAGCGTCGTCACGATGGAGGTGCGCGACACGTTCGGGTTCGGGTCCCGCCTCGGGGCCCGCCAGAAGTTCGAGCAGGCCCTCGAGCAGTGGATCGCGACCGCCTACTACCCGTTGCAGCCGTACCTGGTCTGATCCGCGGCGGCGGCGAGCAGCATCCGCTTCGGTGTCACACCCCCTCTTTATGGTGGACCCATGTTGATCGTGGGCGTGTTCCTCGGGGTGCTCTTCGGCGTCGCCGCGGCGGCGGTGGTCGCTGCCATCGTCGTGCGCACGGCGCGACGCGATGCCTCGGCGACGGCGGCCGCGTCGGCGGTGGCCACCCAGCAGCAGGTGCTCGCGGCCTTGACCGAACGGGCGGCGGCCGAGCAGGCCGGGCTCTCGGCCGAGCTCCTGGCCGAGATGGCCTCCGAGCGGGACCGCACCGTGCAGACCCTGACCCACCAGCTCGCGATCGAGCGCGAGCAGGCCTTGCAGTCCACGATCGAGGCGGTCATGGCCGTGGCCGGCGACAAGCTGGGCTCGCACACCGCTGCAGCCAGCCAGGAGCTCGGACTGCGCAGTGAGGCGTTCGACCAGAAGGTGTCGGGCATGAACGACGAGCTGCGCCAGGTCCGTCAGCTCGTCGCCCAACTCCAGAAGGACAAGGCGGAGCAGCACGGCCAGATCGTGCAGGGGATCGGTGAGGCCGTGCGGGCCAGCACCGCGCTGTCCGACACCACCCAGAGCCTGCGCGAAGCGCTGTCCAACAGCCGGGCCCGGGGCCAGTGGGGCGAGCGGATGGCCGAGGACGTCCTCCGCTCGGCCGGTTTCGTCGAAGGCGTCAACTACGTCACGCAACAGACCTTGCGCGGCGGCAGTCGGCCCGACCTCACGTTCCTGTTGCCGCGCGATCGCCGGCTGCACATGGACGTCAAGTTCCCGATCGACAACTACCTGCGCCACCTCGACGCCGCCACCGATGTCGAGCGTGACGCCACGGCGAAGGCGTTCGTGCGCGACGTGCGAGCCCGCGTGAAGGAGCTCACGACCCGCGACTACGTCGATCCCGACACCACGGTCGGCTACGTGTTGCTGTTCATCCCCAACGAGTCGGTGTACGGCTTCATCCACGAGTTCGACCCCCGCATCCTCGACGACGCGCTGGCACAGCAGGTCGTGCTGTGCTCCCCGTTCTCGTTGTTCGCCGTGCTGGGTGTCGTCCGCCAGGCGGGCGACAACTTCCTGGTCGAGCGCACCAGCGACGAGATCCTCGAGACGCTCGCCGGCTTCACGAAGCAGTGGGAGGCCTTCTCGGACAAGCTCGACCGGCTCGGGGCGCAGTTCACCACGGCGCAAAAGACCTACGACGAGCTCGCCGGCACCCGCCGTCGGCAGCTGGTCAAGCAGCTCGATCACGTCGATCGGCTGCGCAGCGCCCGCCGCCTCGATGAACTGTCGACGCCCCCGCCCGCTCCGGATCTCGATCTCGATCTCGATCTCGATCTCGATCTCGATCTCGATCTCGATCTCGACGAGGCCGGCGACGTCGACCCTCGCGGTGACCGTCTCGCCCTTGATCGGGCGCGGGCCGAGCGGGCTGCCGAGTCGTTCGCCGAGCCCTTCGCCCTGCCGCTCGCCGTCGGCGACCATGACTCCGAGGCGGCGTCGGCCGCGTCGGCCTCGCCCCCGGCGAGCGCGCCCGGTCCCACGCGGCGGGTCGCCCGTTTGCGTCCGTTGCGTTGATCGGCCCTGGACGCGGGGCGTAAGGGGGCAGAACCTCGTGCCGGGCGGAGGGCGCAGGTCGGTAGTGTGCGGGGCGTGTCCCACTTCTACGTGACCACCCCGATCTACTACGTGAACGATGTGCCCCACATCGGCCACGCCTACACCACGGTCATCGCCGATGCCCTGGCCCGCTGGCACCGCTTGCTGGGCGACGACACGTGGTTCCTCACCGGCACCGACGAGCACGGCCTCAAGGTCCAGCGGGCGGCGGAGTCCGCGGGCCGCACGCCCCTCGAACACGCCGACCGCACGAGCGCCCGCTTCCGCGAAGCGTGGGAGCTGCTCGACATCTCCTTCGACGACTACATCCGCACCACCGAACCTCGTCACCAGCAGTCGGTGCAGACCTTCCTCCAGCGGATCTACGACAACGGCCACATCTACAAGGACACCTACGCCGGCCTCTACTGCGTCGCCTGCGAGGCGTACTACACCGAGGCGGATCTCGAGGAGGGCCAGCTCTGCCCGATCCACCGCCGCCCCGTCGAGTACCTCGAAGAGGAGAACTACTTCTTCCGCCTGTCGGCGTTCACCCAACCCCTGCTCGACTGGTACGAGGCCCATCCTGATGCGGTGACGCCTGCCGGCAAGCGCAACGAGGCGTTGGGCATCATCCGCCAGGGCCTCGAGGACGTGTCCATCACCCGCACCTCGATCCGTTGGGGCGTGCCGGTGCCATGGGATGACCGCCACGTCTTCTACGTCTGGTACGACGCGCTGATCAACTACGCGTCGGCCATCGGCTTCGGGACCGACCAAGAGCGCTTCGACACGTGGTGGCCCTCGGTGCACCACATCCTGGCCAAGGACATCCTCCGGTTCCACTGCGTGTACTGGCCCGCGATGCTGCTGGCGGCAGGCCTCGAACCGCCGAGCGCCATCCACATCCACGGTTACCTGCTCGTGGGCGGCGAGAAGATGAGCAAGACCCGGGTCAACCAGATCTACCCGGCCGATCTGGTCAGCGACTTCGGCGTGGACGGGTTCCGGCATCACTTCCTGCGCGACACGCCGTTCGGGCCCGACGGCGACTTCTCGTACGAGGGCATGGTCAACCGGTTCAACACCGACCTCGCCAACAACCTGGGCAACCTGCTGTCGCGCGTGGCGACGGTCGTGGCCAAGAAGTGCGACGGCATCGGGCCGGCCCCCCGGCCCGACAGCCCGCTCGCCGCGATCGCCGCCGAGGCCTACGCAGAGACCGCCGCGGCCTGGGACAACGTGGCGCCCTCGATCGCGCTCGAGGCCACCTGGCGACTCATCCGCGAGGCCAACGCCCACCTCGAGGACAACGAGCCGTGGAAGCTCGAACCGGGACCCGAGGTCGACGGCGTGATGGGCGATGCGCTCGAGGTGCTGCGCATCGTCGCCATCCTGGCCAGTCCCGCGGTGCCCGGCACGAGCGATGAGCTGTGGCGCCGCATCGGGCTCAGTGGCACGCCACGCGAGCAGCGCCTCCCCGCCGCCGCGGTGTGGGGCCAGTACCCCGGCGGGTTGCCGGTGGAGAAGGGCGCGCCCCTCTTCCCTCGCATCAAGCTCGAGGACTGAGCGTCGTGGTGGACCAGGAGCAGCCCCGCCCGCCGTCAGCGGGGCGCATGCGGTGGACGGACAACCACTGTCACCTCCCCGAGGACGAGTCGGCTCGCACCGCGGTGGTCGAGGCGGCCCGGGCCGCCGGCGTCGAGCGCCTGATCACGGTGGGCTGCGACGTGGCGTCGTCGCGGGCCTGTCTCGACGCCGCGGTCGCGCAGCCCGGGGTGTGGGCCACCGCGGGCGTGCACCCGCACGACGCGACGACCGTGATCGACCCCGGCACGGGCGCCATCGACCTGTCGGTCATCGAGGCGATGCTGGCCGAGCCCCGGGTCGTCGCCGTGGGGGAGTGCGGCCTCGACTACCACTACGACCACTCGCCCCGGGGCCAGCAGCGCGAGGTGTTCGCCGCGCAGATCCAGCTGGCCCATCGCCACGACCTGGCGCTGGTCATCCACACGCGCGACGCGTGGGACGACACCTTCGCGATCCTCGCCGCCGAGGGCGTGCCCGAGCGCACGGTGTTCCACTGCTTCACCGGCGGACCCGAACAGGCGCGGCGCGGACTCGACCTCGGCATCCGCCTCTCGTTCTCCGGCATCGTCACGTACAAGAGCGCCCCCGAACTGCGCGCGGCCGCGGCCATGTGTCCGCTCGACATGTTGCTGATCGAAACGGATTCGCCATATTTGGCGCCGGTGCCGTTCCGGGGGAAGCAGAACCAACCAGCGCACGTCACGATCGTCGGCGAGGCCGTCGCGGCGGCGCAGGACGCGCCGGTCGAGCAGATCGCGGCGGCCACGTGGGCCAACGCCGAGCGCCTGTACAGACTGCGTTGAGCGCCGTTTCGTTCACGTAACGCAACCATCTCGGCGGCGGACGCACGATTCGCGACGATTTTCTTCCTGGCGGCAATCCGGTCAACGCGTTTGTCAAATCCGCATGGGGATGCCGGATTCGCGGGGTGGTTGTTGACGCAGCCCGCCGCGCCGCGCATGACGGACGCATTGCAAAGGTTGCGAACCCGTTACGGATGTTTCTAGGTTGTTCCTCGATATGACTGACCCCTGGATGGACGGAGCCGGGCTCGCCGAGCCGCGCGGACAGCGCAGCCGGCTGGCGATGCTGCTGATCGTGGCGCTGGTGCTGCCGGTGCTGATCGTGGGCTTCGGCTCGAAGCACGCGTCGGATCAGAACCTCGAGGTCGCCGACGCCGCGACGATCGCCGCTCGACGCGACACCGAGCCGAGCACCGCCCCGACGACCGAGGCGACCACGCAGGCCACGGAGACCTCCACCCAGCCACCCACGGCCGAGGTCGAGGCGGCGCCGACCACGGCGGCGCCCACCACGACCGCCAAGCCGACGACCACGACGGCCAAGCCGACGACGACGACGGCCAAGCCCACCACCACGACGACCACGGCCGCGCCGACGACCACCGCCGCCCCGGCGCCGACCGCACCGCCCACGACCAAGGCGCCCACCACGACCGCCGCCGCGGCGGTCAGCGCCAGCGGTTCGGACGCGGCGTTCCTCGCCTGTGTCCGCCGGCGTGAGTCGGGCGGCAACTACGCCGTCGTCTCGGCCAACGGCCTGTACTACGGCGCCTACCAGTTCGTGAAGTCGACCTGGAACGGTGCGGCCCAGATCGCTGGCCGTCCTGACCTGGTGGGCATGGCGCCCAACACCGTTGCGCCCGCCGACCAGGATGCGGTCGCCCTCGCCTACTACCACAAGGTCGGTCCGGGCCCGTGGGGCGGCGCCTGTCACTGATCGTGACCGGCCGGGCGATCCGCCCGCCCGTCCGCCTTCGGTGACTGCGCGAAGCTGACCCCTTGACGCTGACGCGCACCGAGGTTCGCCGCCTCCTCGACACCCACGGCCTCGCCCCGAGCCGGGCCCTCGGCCAGAACTTCGTCGCGGACCCCAATACCGTGCGCCGCATCGCGCGCCTGGCGGGCGTCGGGCCGGGCGACCGGGTGGTCGAGATCGGCGCCGGCCTCGGTTCGCTCACCCTGGCGCTGGCGGAGACCGGTGCCTCGGTGACGGCGGTCGAGATCGACCGCTACGTCCTTCCCGTGCTGCGCGAGGTCGTCGAACCGGCCGGCGTCACGGTGATCGAGGCCGACGCCCTCACGGCCGACTGGGCGGGGTTGCTCGGCGCCGAGCGCTGGACCCTCGTGGCCAACCTGCCCTACAACGTCGCCACCCCGCTCGTGCTCGACCTGCTCGACGACGTGCCGGCGATCGACCGCATGTTGGTCATGGTGCAGCTCGAGGCGGGCGAGCGGCTCGCGGCCGCCCCCGGCGATCGCACGTATGGGATTCCGTCGGTCAAGGTCGCCTACTGGGCCACCGCCTCGCTCGCCGGTCGCGTTCCCCCGACGGTCTTCTACCCCCAACCCAAGGTGGAATCGGTCCTGGTGCGCATCGAGCGCCGCCCGACCCCGGCTACCAGCGCCGACCCGGCCCGGTTGTTCGCCCTGGTGCGCACGGCCTTCGGCCAGCGCCGCAAGATGTTGCGGCGGTCGTTGGCGGGCGTGGTCACCGACGCGGCGTTCGCCGCGGCCGGCGTCCGCCCCGACGCCCGCCCCGAAGAACTCGGCATCGAGGACTGGGGCCGCCTCACCGCCACCACCGCCACGCACCCAGCCGACGAGAACCCCTGACCCGACCACGAACCCGCGTTCTCGGCTCGGTGGTGGCCCCGGTTTCCGGCCGACGGCGCGCGATTCCGCGTTCTCGGCTCGGTGGTGGCCCCTGATTCGGGCTCCCGGAGCGGGGACCCGCGTTCTCGGCTCCGCTGTGGCCCCCGGCCCAACGATCTTGGGCCCACCGATCCTGGCCCTACGATCCTGGCCATGTCCGCTGCCTCGCGCTGGCTCGCCCCGGCCAAGCTCACCCTCTCCCTCCGCGTCACCGGCGTGCGTCCCGACGGGTACCACCTCATCGACGCCGAGATGGT
>JBBQHT010000047.1:0-22968 GCA_038324235.1 Acidimicrobiales bacterium | reverse complement strand
CATGAAGACCTTGCCCCGGGCGATGGCCCGACGGTGGGTCGGATCCTTCGGCGTGACGTCGACCATGCGGGCACGGCCGAGCGGATCGAGATGGGTGAGGCCGCGATCGGACATCGACATGGCCGCGAAGTGTAGGTCACTTGCGGGCCCACCGGGCCCGGGCCAGCCGGTTCGGCTCAGCCGCCGATCTGGCTCATGCTGCGCGAGGGACGGATGAAGTGCACCTGGTTGATCTGGTGGCCGGCCCACTTGGCGCCCACCGCCCGCTCGACGATCGCGGCGAGCTCGTCGTCGTCCGCGCCGGCGCGCAGCGGGGTGCGCAGGTCGTGCTCGTCGAGCGCGAACAGGCACGAGCGGAACTGCCCTTCGGCGGTGAGTCGCACGCGGTCACACGTCGAGCAGAACGCGTGGGTGACGCTCGGGATCACGCCGATCTCCCCGCGGCCATCGGTGAACGAGAAGCGCTCCGCCGGTGCCGAGCTCGACAGGTCGATCGCCTCGAGCGGGTACACCGCCCCGATCGTGGCGAGGATCTCGGCCTGGGTCACGACCTGGTCGTTGGTCCAGGCCCCCTGGGCGTCGAGCGGCATGAACTCGATGAAGCGCACCGTGACACCGTGGTCGCGACCGAACGTGGCGAAGTCGACGAGCTCGTCGTCGTTGATGCCGCGCATCACCACGACGTTGAGCTTCACCGGATCGAGACCGGCTTCGAGCGCGGCGTCGATCCCGTCGAGCACCTTCACCAGGTCGTCGCGCTTGGTGATCTCGCGGAACCGGTCCGCTCGCAGCGTGTCGCACGAGATGTTGATGCGCCGCAGGCCGGCCGCGGCCAGGTCGTGGGCCAGCAGGCGCAAGGTCGACCCGTTGGTCGTGAGCGCGAGGTCGACCGGCCGGCCCGGCTCGCCGTCACCCGCCGGCACGCGCAGCTGGCTCAGCTTCTCGATCAGCACCGGCAGGTGCGCCCGCACGGTGGGCTCGCCGCCGGTGAGCCGGATGCTGTCGATGCGGTAGCGCTCGACCATAAGACCGGCGATGCGCGCGAGCTCCTCGTAGGTGAGCAGGTCATGGCGGGGCAGCCACTGCATCCCTTCCTCGGGCATGCAGTAGGTGCAGCGGAAGTTGCAGCGATCCGTCACCGAGATCCGCAGATCACGATGGACACGACCGAAGGAGTCGACGAGCGGGGCAGCCATGGTGGCCCCAGGCTACGACGTCTGGCGCCAGAACGGACCGGTCAGCCGAGCAGCATCGTGCGCACCAGCCCGCCGGCCTCGACGCCGTCACCGTCGGGCAGCACGGCCAGGCCGTCGGCGGTGGCCATCGCGCTGAGCTGGTGGCTGCCCTGCCCCCCGGCCACACGGACGCGGTAGCTCGCGGCGGACTCGTCGTAGCGGCACACGACCCGGGCGAAGTGGACCTTACCGTCGGGCCGGCGCCGGATCGGGTCGTCGGTCACGGCGAGCACGTGCGGCCGGTCGAGGCCGTCGGGGGCGTGGCCCATCATCTGGCGCAGCGCCGGCCGGGCGAACAGCTCGAAGGACACCATCGACGAGACCGGGTTGCCGGGCAGGCCGAACACCGGCACCCGCTGGTCCCTGCCGAGCGCGCCTTCGGGTCCGGCCGGGACCGTGCCGAACGCCAACGGCTTGGCCGGCCGGATCGCCACCTGCATCCAGCGCATGTCCCCCACCCGGTCGAGCACCACCTTCACGAAGTCGAAGTCGCCCATGCTCACCCCGCCGCTCGTGATCAACGCGTCGCAGTCGGCCGCCCCGCGGGCCAGCGCGTCGGTGATGGCCGCCTCGTCGTCGGCGATCCGGCCCAGGTCGACACCGTCGCAACCGCTGTGCGCCAGGAGGGCGAGCAGCGTGATGCGGTTGGAGTCCCGGATCTGGCCGGGCGCCAGCGGCTCGGGGCCGTCGACGAGCTCGTCGCCGGTGGAGAAGACCCCGACGCGCAGGCGGGGCACGGCGAGCACCTCCCGGTGGCCGAGCGACGCCAGCACGCCGAGATGACCCGGGCTGAGGATCACGCCGGGAGCGAAGACGGCTTGCCCCACCGTGATGTCGTCGCCGGCGGGACGCACGTGGTTGCCCGGGTCGACCGCGGCGAGCACCTCGACCTCGGTGGCCGCGGCACGATCCTCGGTCACCCGCGTGAGCTCGACCATGACCACCGCGTCCGCGCCGGGCGGCATCGGCGCGCCGGTCATGATGCGCAGCGCCTCGCCCGGCTCGAGCACCCGGTCGGTCGTGTGCCCGGCGGCCAGGGTGCCGGCGATCCGCAGCGTGACCGGTCGGTCCGCTGATGCGCCCGCGGTGTCTGCGGCCCGCAGCGCGAACCCGTCCATCGCGGTGTTGGCGAACGGCGGGATCGCCTCGGCGGCCACGATCGCCTCGGCCAGGACGCAGCCGAGGGCATCAGCCAGCGGCAGCGGGACCGGGGCGAGCGCCGGGCAACCGGACAGCACGTACGTGCGGGCGTCGTCGAGCGAGATCATCCCGTGATCCTGCCACCATTGCCCCCGATCGCCACCCGAGCTCCCCGTTCCTGCGCATCAGTCCGCCGGCGCATCGAGCAGTTCGTGGCGCACCGGGTTGTAGCCCCACCGCTCGACCTGCTCGCACTCGGCGAGCGTGAACGAGGCGCGGCGGCGCAGCTCGACCTCGGTGCGCGACACGTACGGCACGCCGTCGGGATCCGGCGCCTCCAGGATCGCGATCTCGAGCGCGGCGCGCTCGGGGTCCTCCTCGAGGTACGCGAGCCGCACGTCACGTTGCCGACCGAAGAACCGGCCGTGCACCCGCTCGCGCTCCAGGATCGGATCCAGACCGAGCTCGGCGCAGAGGCCCCGCGTGAGCCGCAGGCCGTTCTCGGTGTGGAACAGCTCGTCCGACGCGATGTAGTCGAGCGCGCGAGCGAACTCGGTCTGCCCGACGAAGTCGCGGCCGCCGATCTCGACCGGGAGCTTGTCGATGGCCAGGGCCTCGAGCACGGTGCACAGGATGAGCAGTCGCCACACCAGCTCGCGCGGGCTGCCGGGTTCGCACTCGGGGAACTCGTAGCCGTACTCGTAGTTCGCGCCGTGCTGGGTCAGCTCGCGCTCGTCGATCCCGTTGGCCACGAGCAGCCGGCGGAAGATCGCGGCGTGACGGGCCTCGTCCGCGGCGTGGCGCGCCATGGCGAGGTGCGACGCCCACGGCAGCTCCGGGTGCTCGTACGAGCAGCGACAGAGCAGCTCCAACGCGCAGAGCTCAGCCATCACGTTGTCGTTGAGCTCGCCGGCGAGGTCGTCGCGGGTCAGCCGAGATCCCTTGCGGTAGTGCGCGCGGGTGCCCACCGGCGGGCGGGCCCGGTCGAGCGGTCGAGCGGGTTGGGGCACCCGATCGACCGGGCCCCACAACACGGCGTCGAGCGCGACACGATCCTCATCCCGACCGACCGTCGTCCACGCCGACCCGAGCGCCGAACCGATCGCCGACCCCGGCGCCGGCGGCGACCCGGTTGGGTCGAGGACGGACGATCCCGACGGCCCCGCACCGTCGGGGCGCGCCGTGGAGCCCGTGGGCAGCGGCGTGCCGATCGCCGACGTGGACGACGACAGCGCCTCGATTGCGGCAGTCACCGTGGCGAGCAACCGGGTGTCGAGCAGCGGATCCAACCGGGTTGCCAGATCGCGATAGCGGTCCCGCAGGAACGGACGGACCTCGTCGAACACGATGGCGGTGAGCCCCGGGCTCGTCCCGGCCCCGTCCAGCCGGCGGAGCGGTTCGACGAAACCCGGGGTCACGACCAGCGCGTCCCCATCTCGTTCGAGGAGGGTCAGGGCGTGCTGGCGCAGTGCCCCGGCGCGCACCATGCCGTCTTCGAGGCCGGCGGCGAGCGCGAGCTTCTGGTCGAGGTCCCCGACCTTGGGCACGTTCCCGGCCAGGAGGTGCACGAGCGCCCGTTCGAGCGCGGCGAGGCCCGTGACCTCGTCGAGCAACGTGGGGGTCGACCAGCGCCCGCCCGGCCGCAGGTCGCGGTCCGAACGAGTCGCCGCGATCATTGGTTCGCGATGCCTGGAGCGATGACCGCGTGACCCCACGGGCAGCACGCCGCGTTGGACAGGAACCCCGGCCCGTTGAGGGCGCCGATCGGGAGCCCTGCGGCCTTGTTGAGGGCGCCGCCCAGGCCCGACGCGATCGACGGGGACAGCGGGGCACCGCCCCGACCGAGGTAGCCCATCGCCGCGCCCGCCCCCATCGAGAACCCGACCACGTCGGAGGTGGCCTCCTCGGCGAGGACCGCCTTCTCCTCGTCGGAGAGGTCCCAGTCGCCCAGCACCTCGGGACGCTGGGCGACCGTGTCCCGGAACGACTCGTCGTTCAGCATCTCGGTGTACACGCCGGCAAATGCATCTTTGCTCATGATGCGCTCCTCATGAGTCGGGCCGACGCGGTGCCGCGGCGACCTCTGGTTTGGTCTTCTTCCCGACGACGTAGCGTCGACGCGGTTACACGAGGCCCCCCGGACCCCTCACCTCACGAATCGAGCAGGCCCCGGCGGATCACAAGCTCCTTGAGGAACGCCCGGAACTCAGGACCGAGATCCTCTCGGTCATAGGCCAGCTCGACCGTGGCGCGCAGGTAGTCGACCTTCTTGCCGATGTCGTAGCGACCCTCGTCGAACAGGTAGCCGTAGACGGTCTGGTCTTCGAGCAGCATCGCGATCGCGTCGGTGAGCTGCAGTTCGCCACCGACGCCGGGCGTCACGCGCTCGAGCTTTTCGAACACCTCCGGGGTGAACACGTAGCGACCCATCACGGCCAGGCTCGACGGCGCTTCGGCGGGCTGGGGCTTCTCGACGATGTCGAGCACGCGCACGAGGCCGTCGTTGATGATCTCGGGCTTCACGCAGCCGTAGGAGGAGATGTCCTCGAGGGGGAACTCCTTCAGCGCGACCACGGACCGCCCGTACTGCGCGTAGGTGTCGATCATGCCCTCGAGCACCTTGGATCGCCGGTCCATGATGTCGTCACCGAGCATCACGGCGAACGGACTGTCACCGACGTGCTTGCGGGCCACCAGGACCGCATGGCCGAGCCCCAAGGGCTCGCCCTGGCGCACGTAGTGGATGTCGGCCATCTCGGCGAGGGCCTGGATCTCGCCGAGTTGGTTGATCTTGCCGTTCTTCTCCAGGTAGTACTCGAGCTCGAAGTTGCGGTCGAAGTGGTCCTCGATGGCCCGCTTGCCCCGACCCGTGATGATCAGGATGTCGGTGATGCCGGCCCGCACCGCTTCTTCGACGACGTACTGGATCGCCGGCTTGTCGACGACGGGCAGCATCTCTTTGGGCTGGGCCTTGGTGGCCGGGAGAAATCGCGTGCCGAGCCCGGCGGCGGGAATGACGGCCTTGGTGACTGAACCTTTGGACACGGTGCCCCTCTGCTGCGCGCTGAAGATGATGGGGCATCGTAGAGCGCCGTACTCGTCGTGTCACCGAAAGGCCGGTATGCTGGCACTCTCTTTGTCCGAGTGCTAACCCTGGTTCCGACCTGACCCGGTCCGACCGCTCCCCGGAGACCCGCGATGCCGACCTACGAGTACCGCTGCAAGGACTGTGGAAACGAGCTCGAAGCTCAGCAGTCGTTCACCGACGATCCCCTCACC
Organism: Acidimicrobiales bacterium; assembly: GCA_038324235.1. GTDB lineage: Bacteria > Actinomycetota > Acidimicrobiia > Acidimicrobiales > Acidimicrobilacustridaceae > JBBQHT01. The sequence continues at coordinate 17,314 of JBBQHT010000047.1, read as the reverse complement.
GAGTGCCCGTCGTGCGGCGGTGTGCTCAAGAAGAAGTTCAGCGCCGTCGGCATCAGCTTCAAGGGCAGCGGCTTCTACAAGACCGACAGCCGGGGATCCTCGTCCTCGACGGCCGCGGCGGGTGCTTCGACGACGACCAGCACCGGCACCAGTGCGGACGGCGGCGGGTCCGACGGCGGAGCCTCGTCGGCTACGCCCTCGTCGGGCGATGCCGGCGCCAAGAAGGACAGCTCGTCGTCATCGTCGTCGGGCTCGTCGTCGGGCTCCGGCTCGGGCTCCGGCTCGTCCACGCCGTCGACCAGCGCCGCGACGTCGACCGCCTGATCGTTCCCCCATCCGGGGGGTTGCGCCGATCCCGGGTCCGTCGTAAACCACAGGTAGTGATTGTTTGAACGCCAGCCGTCACGGTTGGGTGCTGCGTCCTATGCTTTGCCCCAGCCCGCCGCTCGCGCCATTGGGCCCGCGCAACCGAGCCAGAGGAGCCCTCATGCCTCCCACCGACCTCCCCGTCGGCGACGATCTCGACATCGTCGATCCCACGTCAGACATCACGATCGATCTCGACGCCGAGGCTCGCAAGGGCCCGATCGACGGACGCCACGCCCGCAGCGAGCGCTCGCGCCAGGCGATGGTCGACGCTGTCCTGGACCTGCTCAACGAGGGCAACGCGCGCCCGTCGAGCGCGCAGATCGCCGAGCGGGCTGGTGTCACCCAGCGCACGCTGTTCAACCAGTTCGGCGACATGGAGACGCTGATCAGCGCCGTCGCCTCGCGCCAGACCCAACGGATCCTGAAGGTGCTGCCCAACGCCGGCACCGGTTCGCTGTCCGAGCGGGTGAGCGCGTATTGCGACGGCCTCGAGGTGATGCTCGAGGAAGCGATGCACGTGCGCTGGGCCGTGGTCACCAACCCGACACCGATCGCCCGCACCACTGCGGTGATGAGCACCGTGCGCGACTTCATGCGCCAGCACCTCGCCGACGCGTTCGACCCCGAGCTCGCGCAGCTCGACGACTCCGAGCATCAGATCGTCCTCGATGCCCTCGAGATCGAGACCGATCCGGTGGTGTGGCGTACGCGGCGGGTCCAACAGGAGCTGACCGTGGCCGAGGCCCGAGCCGCCGTCGAACGGACGATCCAGGCGCTGTTGCGCGACGCAGTCGCGCCCAGCTGAACGACGACAAGTCACCGTCCGGACAACCCTTTCCTCCGGCCCCGGCGCGCGCTACGTTGCCGGTCTTCCCCTTGTCGCCGCGCCGCCCGAGCTGGCGCCGCGTGGCCTGCCCGGCATCGCTGTCCGATGCATCGCTGAACGACGAGGAGGACCGTGCGCATCGATCTGGCAGCCCACGCGCGCACGCGCCTCGCCCCGCTGCTGCCGCCCGCCGCGGCCCGGCTGCCCACGGTCCCGCGCACCGGTCGAGCAGGCATTGGGCCCGCCGCGCGCCGCGCCGTCAGGGCGGTGCGGTCGGCGGCGCCGGCGGTCGTGCTCGCCATGGCGGTTGGGGTGATCGCATCGTCGCTGGCCGGGACGGATCCCGCTGCGACACCTGTGCCCGCGACACCCGTGCTGGTCGCCGCCCGCGACCTCGCCCCTGGATCCGCGCTGGCCGCCACCGACGTGGTCTGGCGCCCTCTGCCCCCTGATGCCCTGCCCAACGGGGCCCTGGCAGCGCCGCCCGGCGCGGGCGGGCAGGAAGCGGACCTCCCATCGCCGGCTCCGCTCCTGCAGGGGCGTTCCGTGCGGCTGCCGATCATGGCCGGCGAACCGATCCTCACCAGCCGGCTGGCCCCCGACGGTCTGACCGGCACGGCCGCCGCCACCCCGCCCGACGCACGCGCGTTCTCGATGCCCATCGACGCTCGTACCCCACCCGTGGTGATCGGTCAGCACGTCGAGCTCTTCGCGCGCCCGACCGCGACCGACTCGTGGTCGGGTGCATCCGGGTCGTTCCCCGCCGGCACGGTCCCCCCGGCGCGGCCCGACGTTGCGCGCACGGTCGCAGCCGACGCGGTCGTCGTGCAGATCGACGATCGGCAGCTCACCGTGGCGGTACCCGAAACCGATGCTCCCGCTGTCGCCGCCGCCCTGCTCGACGGCGCGCTCGTCGTGGCGGTGACCGGCGCGCGCTGAAGCCCGGCGGACAGATGCGGCCGACGGCGGTCAGATGCGGCCGACGGCGATCAGGCCGATCGTGAGCGCCGCGATCCCCAACCGGTACCAGCCGAAGATCGCGAGGCTGTGGTTCTGCAGGTAGCTCACCATCCACCGCACCGCGATGACCGCGGCGACGAACGCGACGACGAACCCGAGCAGCGGGGTGAACACGCCGAACTGCGACACGATCTTGTTGCCGTCCTTGACGAAGTCGAGAGCGGTCGCGGCGCCGAGGGTGAGCAGCCCCAGCAGGAAGCTGAACTCGACCGCGCTGGCGAGGCTGAGCCCCACGAGCAGCGCGGCGACGATCGTGACCAGGCTCCGACTCGTGCCCGGCCACAGGGCGATGCACTGCGCCAACCCGATGAGGATCCCGTCACGCGCGGTCATCGCGGACAGGCCGATGCCGTGCTTCTCGCGCTCCCACCAGCCGCTCGAGGACAGCACGAGGAGCGCGACACCACCGATGATCCACGCGACCACGATGGGGACCGGGCCGAACAGGTGGTTCTTGATCGTCTTCTCGAGCAGCACGCCGAAGACGGCCGCGGGTAGGAAGGCGACGACGATGACGATGAGCAGGTGGCGGCCTTCGGGGTCGCGGCCGATGACGCCGTTGCCCATGCTGAGCAGGCGCCGCCAGTAGAGCACCACGACCGCGAGGATCGCACCCGCCTGGATCACGACGGCGTACGCATTGGCGGCGTCCTTCACCTCCTGGCTGTCGGAATCGACGCCGATGCCCATAAGGCGCTCGGCCACCGTGAGGTGGCCGGTCGAGCTGACCGGCAGGAACTCGGTCACACCCTCCACGACGCCGAGCACGATCGCCTGCCCGGCACTCAGCTTCGGGACGGTCGCCGAGGTCTCGGTCTCGCTGGCCACGGCGGCCACGCGCTCTGTCGCCGTGGGGAGCAGCGGTCGGGCGGACGCGCCGGAGATGCGGCCCAACAGGACCACCACGACGACGGTGAGCAGCGCGAGGCCGACGAGCGTGCGCACACGGCTCGAGCGGCGGAGATCGGACAACGGGGAAGGCAGGGGCATGGGAGCGCTCGGCGGGTCGGGCGACGGGGCAGGAGCTGTCGCGAACAGTCGGGGAACGAGAGGTGGCCCGCCTCCCTTCGGGCTACGCCCGCCGGCAGAGTAGCGCCACGCCCGCTGGCCCCTGAACCCACGGCGGTCGAACGCAACTCCGGCGTTCCCGCCGACCTACACTCCGCCCCATGGGGGGCAGGACATTCCGCAGTCGCTGGGTGGTTCGCTGGGGCATCGTGTTCGGTGGTCTCTGCGTGGCTGCCGGCCTGGTGTTCCTCTTCGGCGCGATCCGCAACCAGCAGGCCCGGGCCAATGCCGACGTGCAGTCCCAGCACGATGCCCGCATCTGTGAGGAACAGCTCACCAACGGATCCGACACCGACGTGTCCGGGCCGTGCAGCCGCTCCGGCGGCGACAACCCGAAGAGCTTCGCCAAGGGGATCATCACCGCCGGGGTGCTCCTGACGCTCGGGTTGACCCAGATGATCGGGGCGGCGCGCGTGGGCGTGACGCTCACCGGCCCGGGCGTGATCGTGCGCAACCCGTTGCGCACCCACCGGTTGCGATGGGGCGAGATCGACACCTTCCGCACCGAGGTCGGCTTCACCGGTCCGATGTCGTACGCGTTCGGGCGGGTCGACCTGCGCAACGGCGACTCCCACCGCATCGAGGCGGTGTGCGCGATGCCGTGGGAACCGAAGTCCGGCTTCGGCGACGAGCGCGTGATCGACGCGCTCAACGCCGAGCTCGAGGCCCGCCGGGAAGAGGCAGCCGAGGTCGCCCGCGCCCAGGCCGCCCGGGACGCCGCGACCGAGGCGGCCGCCGACGACGCGGGCCAGGCGGGCCAGCCCGGCCCGGCGGGTCAGGCGGACGCCGCCGCGACGCCGAGCGCGGGCGCGCCGCGGACCCCGACCGCGCCGGCGGTCCCACCGCCCACCTGACCGCAGGACCGCGACCGCCGAGGGGGCGGTCGGTCGGTCAGCGCAGATCGAATCAGCTGCCGCCGAGGGACACGTCGTCGATGACGATCGTGGCGCTGCCGGTGCCGCCCGGCAGCCACTCGAGGTCGTTGCCGACCTCGCGGATGTCGAGCAGGAGACGTTGCAAGGTTGACGCGACGGTGACCTCACGCACCGGTTCGGCGATGGCGCCGTGGCGGATCATCAGGCCTTCGGCGCCGACGGAGAAGTCGCCACTGACGACGTTGACCCCCGAGTTCAGCCCGGTCATCGACTGGATCAGGAAGCCGTTGTCGATCGAGGCGACGATGTCGTCGAAGGACCGGGTGCCCGGCGCGATCGACAGCGCCTGGCACCCCACGCCCGGCGTGGAGCGGTAGCCGCGCACCGCCGAGCCGGTCGAGGCCGCCCCGGCCCGCCGGCCGGTGTAGCTGTTGTGCAGGAAGCTGGCGAGCACACCCCCGTCGATCAGCACGTTGCGGCGGCACGCCAGGCCCTCACCGTCGTAGGTGTCCGCCCCCATCGACGCAGGGTTGGTGGGATCGTCGATGAGCACGAAGTGCTCGGACGCGATGGGCTGGCCCATGCGGTCCGCGAACGGCGAGCGTCCCTTGAGGACCCGCTCCCCCGTCAGGGTGCTCCCGGCGAGGCCGATGATCGTGGCGGCGAGCCGCGGCTCGAACACGATGGGGAGGCGCTGGGACGGGACCGCCCGGGCGCCGAAGAGGCGGGTGGCCCGATCGACCGCATCGAGCGCGGCTCGATCGAGATCGAGCGCGTAGGGATCGCGGCCGACGTCGACGCCGCCCCCGATCTTGGTCTCGTCACCGTCGACCGCGAGCGCCGACACCGAGACGTGGCAGTAGGTGCCCCGCCAGCTCGTCGAGATGCCGGCCGTGGACGCGATGGCGGCCTCGCCCTGGGAGTCACCGAAGGACGCCGTGCGCACGCCGGTCACCCGGGGATCGCGGCCGAGCACGGCCTGTTCGAGCGCCAAGGCCATCTCGACCTTGCGCTCCGTTGGGAACGTCACGAGCGCGTCGTTCCACAGGTCCTGCTCGACCGCGGCGACGCCGTCGGGGCCGGTCAGGGCGAAGAACTCATCGGGCTCGCCGAAGGTGGCGTTGTCGCGGGCGTCGGCCAGCACCTCGCGGATCACGGCCTCGTCGAGCGTGCCGGCGTGGGCGAAGCCCTGACGGTGGTCGCGGATGATGCGGATGCCGACCCCCGCCGACGTGGCCGACGTCAACGACTCGACCTCGCCCCCGTAGGCCTTCACCGTCGTGGACGAGCCCCGCGCCACGAAGACCTCGAGCTCCTCGCCGGGCTGGGCCATGGCCACCACCCGTTCCGCCAGGGCGCGCAGCTCCGGGCTGTCTATCGCCGCCGCCGCCCCACCGGCATCGGCCACCGCGGTCACGCGCCCGACACCGTGACGTCGTCGATCACGAGGCTCACGCCGGCCGCGCTCATCGGCAACCACTCGAGGTCGTTGCCGACGGCCCGCACGTCGTGCAGCATCTTCTGCAGCGTGGAGGCGATGGTGAACTCGCGCACCGGTTCGGCCAGCGCGCCACCGCGGATGCGGAGGCCCTCGGCCCCGGTCGAGAAGTCGCCGCTGATGGGGTTGACCCCGGAGTGCAGCCCGGCGACGTCCTGGATCAACAGGCCGGTGCCGACCTGCTCGAGCAGCTCGGCCTGGCTGCTCGTTCCCGGCAGCAACGACACCGCCTGGGTCCCGACGCCAGGGGTCGACTTGAAGCCCCCGCGCACCGCCGAGCCGGTGGACACGGTGCCCGCCCGCCGCGCGGTGTACGCGTTGTGCACGAACTGCTGGAGCACGCCGTCGCGGATGAGCACGTTGCGGCGGGTCGCGAGACCTTCGCCGTCGGTGTCGGTCGCGGTGAACGCACGGGTGTCGGTGGGGTCGTCGACGAGGGTGAGCACCGGCGATGCGACCTCCTCGAGCAGGCGATCGGCGAAGAAGGAGCGGCCTTTGAGCACCGCTTCGCCGTTGAGCGTGTAGCCGAGGATCCCGAGGAACTGGGCGGTGACCCATGGATCGAGCACGATCGTGAGGCGCTCGCTGGGCGGCTTGACCGCGCCGAGCAGCCGGGTGGCGCGCACGCCCGCCTCGGCGGCGCAGCGGGCGACGTCGAGCACCCCGGGCTCGCGCCCGACGGAGAAGCCGAACCCGGTCTGGGTCTCGCCGTCCTGCTCGGCCATGGCGTAGGTCGACAGGTAGCACGCCGTCTCGCGGCCCGCGTTGCGCACGCCCGCGGTGCTGACGATGGCGCCGGCGAAGAGCGTGTCGAAGTACTCGGCCTGCTCGATGCCCGAGATGCGCGGGTCACTGGCCCGCACGGCCCGCTCGAGCTCCATCGCCAGATCCACCTTGCGATCCGTCGGGAACGACAGCAGCTCCTCGCGGTAGAGGTCCAGATCGGGGATGGTCACCCCGTCGGGCTCGGCCAGGCCCTGGTACTCGTCGTAGGTGCCGAACGTGGCGTTGTCGCGCGCATCGGCGAGCGTCTCGGCCAGGACCGTGTCGTCGAAGGTGCCGGCGTACGCGAAACCCTGCTTGCCGTCGACGATCACCCGGATGCCCACGCCCTGGGAATCGGCGGACGAGAGCGACTCGATCTCGCCCTCGTACACGCGGATCTCGGTGTCGCGCCCGTGGGCGACGACCGCCTCGACCTGCTCACCGGGGCGCGCCATGGCCACGACCCGATCGCCGATCTCGAGCAGCACGTCGGCGGAGATGGACGGCGCGCTCACGCCGCGGTCCCGCCGATCGTGAGGCCGTTGACCCGCAGGGTCGGCACGCCGTCGCCCACCGGGACGCCCTGGCCGTCCTTGCCGCACGTGCCGGGAGGCCCCATCGCGAAGTCGTTGGCCACCGCGTCGATGTTGGCGAGCACCTCGGGACCGTTGCCGATGAGGTTGCCCTCGCGCAGCGGCTCGGTGATCTCGCCGTTCTCGATCAGGTACGCCTCGGTCATGCCGAACACGAAGTCGCCGGTGGCGGTGTTCACCTGTCCCCCACCGAGGTGCTTGATGTAGACGGCGTTGTCGGTCGAGCTGATGATCTCGTCGGCGTCGCTGGTGCCGTCGAGCAGGTAGGTGTTGGTCATGCGCACCATCGGGAGGTGCTGGTAGCTCTGGCGCCGGCCGTTGCCCGACGACGACGGACGACCTTCCTTGCGGGCGCGGAGGTAGTCCCACATGTAGTCGGTGAGGACGCCATCCTGGATCAGGACGTTGCGCTGGGCGGGGTGGCCCTCGTCGTCGATCGCGAAGCACCCCCATTCCTTCGCCATCGTCCCGTCGTCGACGAGCGTGACGAGCGGGGAGGCCACCAGCTCACCGACCCGGCCCTTGAACACCGAGGCGCCCTTGCCCACGAGATCGGCTTCGAGGCCGTGCCCGCACGCCTCGTGGAACATCACGCCGCCGCCCCCGGAGGCGATGACGACAGGCAGCTGCCCCGATGGCGCCGGGCGGGCGTTGAGCTTGGTGATGGCCCGCTGCGCGGCCCGCGCCGCGAGCTCCTCGATGTCGTACATGTCGAACAACTCGAAGCCCACGGTGTGGCCGATGGACTCGCGACCGGTCTGCATGCCGGTGTCGCCCGTGGCGACCGTGGAGACCGAGAAGAGCGTGCGCACCGTCTCGTCGCCGGCGAGCAGGCCCTCGGTGTTCGCCACGAGGATCTGGCGGCGCGAGTCGGCGTAGCTGGCCGAGACCTGCGAGATCGAGCCACCGGCGCTGCGGGCGACGTCGTTCGCCCGTGTGAGCAGCTCGACCTTGGTGGCCTTGGCGACGTCGGCCGGGTAGATCTCGATGTCGTAGCCGCGCGACGTCTGGCGCCGGGTCAGCTCGACCACGTTCGTGCCGCCGCCCCCACCGCGCGCCGCCGCGGCCGCGGCCTCGGCGGCCGCCGACAAGCCGGCCTCGGTGAGGTCCGCCGTGTGCGCGAAGCCGGTGGTCTCGCCGACCACGACCCGGATGCCCGCCCCGCGGTCGCGACCCGAGGTCAGCTCCTCGACCTTGCCGTCGTCGAGCATGGCCGAGGAGGACCGCTTGTCCTCGACGAACAGCTCCGCGAACTCGCCGCCCGTGCGCATCGCTGTGCCCAGCACCCGGGTGATCACCGCGTCTTCGATCACGTGCGTCTCGTTTCTACGTTTGGAGCGGGCCGATTCCGTGCGGCCACCGAGCTGTTCCTGCTGCGCTCGGCACCAACGGCACCCGAGGCAGTTGGCCGAGCGCCGAGCGGGCGCTTATCGTACCCCGGTGCCCGTGAAACCCGGTCTGAGCGCCGAAGTCGAGTTGCTGGTCGGAGACGACGATACGGCCATCGCGTACCAGTCGGGCTCCGTGCCCGTGCTGGCCACACCGCGCATCGTCGCGCTGTGCGAGCAGGCCGCCGTGCTGGCGATCGCCGACGAGCTGGATCCGGGGATCACCTCGGTCAACACGAAGGTGCAGCTCGACCACCTGGCGCCGACCGCCGTGGGCCACACCGTGACCGCCGAGGCCACGGTCGAGAAGATCCACGGCCGCCGGGTGATCTTCACCGTGTCGGTCAACGACAACCGCGGGCTCGTGGCCGTCGGCCGGGTCACGCGCGTGATCGTCGACGCCGAGCGCTTCCTCGACAAGATCCGCTGACCCCGCCCGCGGGTGTTCAGCGGGTGGCGAGCTCGTCGAGGAAGGGCAGGACCGCGGCGAACCACGCGTCCGGAGCCTCGAACTGGGGGCTGTGGCCGGCGTCAGCGATGACGTCGAGGCGGGCACCGGGGATCACCTCGGCCATGCGGCCGCTGGCCGCGACGAACCCGTTGTCGAGCTCACCGACCAGGATCAGCGTGGGGCATGCGATCGAGGCGAGCTGGCGCAGCCGGTCATGGGGTTCAGTGAGCTGGCTCAGCATCGCGGCGTACATCGCCGGGGAGCACGCCAGCGTGTTGTTCTCGCCCCGCTCCCGGTAGCCGGGCACCGTCGCGCACAGGCGCAGGTGAGCCGGCGTCGCGAGCGGGTCGTCCATGTCGCGCAAGATCTCGACGATGGTGTCCAGCCCCTCTTCGCGGGCCAGCTTCATCCCGAGCTGCACCAGCTCGGGATCGATGTCGACGTGGGTGTGGGACGTGTCCATCAGGATCAGCGCTTGCACGCGAGCCGGCGCCACGAGCGTCACCACCTGGGCGATCATCCCGCCCATCGAGTGGCCGAGCAGCACGAACGTGTCCCACCCGAGCGCGCTGGCGAGGTCGAGCGTGTCGCTCGTGAAGGTCTCGAGCGAGTACGCCGCCTCGACATCGGGCTGATCGCTGTGCCCGTGGCCGCGGTTGTCCGGCGCCACCACGTGCCACCCGCGGGCGGCGAGCGGCTCGATCACCGGATCGAAGTCGGTGTTGTTCCCCGTGAAGCCGTGCACGAGCAGCAGCGGCCGCCCGCCCACGCCGGCTTCCTTGATCGACAAGGTGAGCGCGCCGATGTCGACCTTGCGTTCGTTGACCAAACCTGAGACCCCCGAGCCTGCCCGCCGCCGTGCGCCTGCACAGCGGGGCCAGCGTACCCGCCGCCGGTCAAGGTGGGCTCACCCCGGCGTCACCCCGAGGTCGTGGTCGGGCGCTTCGTGCAGTCCTTCGAGGTCAGACAGCCCTTGGCCTTCACCGTCGTCGTGGTGTCGCCGTCGGTCGGATCTGTCGCCGCCGACGAGTCGGTCGGGTCCGTCGAGTCGGTCGAGTCGGTCGAGTCGGTCGTCGAGGCGGCGGCCCCGCTCAGGTCCATGACCTTGTCGGCCGGCGGCGCCTGGACATCGACGGGCTGGCCGAGGTCGCTGAGGGTCACGTCGATCGTCGTGGTGCCGTCGGTGAAGTTGGCGCGCAGGTCCGGGCCCACGCCGCTCGTGGCGGTCGTGATGGTCAGCTTGTGCACGAGGGCGCTGTCGTCGACCCACACGTCGACGGTCGCGGCGGTCGCCTTCTCCAGCCCGTCGAGCAGGTTGCCGACGCTCGCGTCCTTCGAGGTGTCGATCTGGGAAGGGTTGATGTCGGCCTGGTAGTGGATCGTGGGGGCACCCCCGATGTCTTCCCGGCCGACCTGGGTGATCGACCCCGAGGACTGCAGGGTCGTGAGGAAGGACGTGATGTCATCGACCTTGAACATGTCGATCAGGTCCTTGAACGAGTTGTCGGACTTGGAGGTGAACCACATGTCGGGCTCGGTCCCCAGGGTCGTGGACAGCGCAGGGATCTTCACGTACTCGATCCCACCGGCATCGATCACGTCGATGGGCTCGGCGAGCAGGGACGGATCGGCGTCCGGACCGAAGGCGGAGGGATTGCTCTTGGCGAGCTCGCTGACATCGAGCGTGAACTTGGACGTCTCGGCATCCTTGTCGTATGCCCCCGTCAATGTCAGCAGCGCCACATGGGCCGGGGCGCCGGTCGCGCCGTCGATCGAGACGGCGATCTCGAACGAGCCGGTGTGCACCGCCGCGGTCTGGCCGGCGACCTGGCCGAGGAACGCCTTGGTCGGGGCCGGCTCGAGCAACCCCCCGATGCCGGCGCCCGGCACGGTCGTGGCGTCGTCGCCCGGCGCCGTGGTCGTCGTCGCACCCGCAGCTGTCGAGGTCGGCCCGGTCGCCTGGACACCTGCATCGGTCTTGGCACAGGCGCCGGCGAACACGAGTCCGGCCGCCACGATCCCGATCCACGCCCTGCCTCGCACCGCGCACCTCCCGATGGCCTGGCGTCAGGGTAGTGCCCCGCCCGCCGCCGTGAGGGCGCGCGCCGGGTCGTACACTGCCAGATTGGCACCCACCCCGGACCCACGTCGGGCCCACCGCAGTCCCGCGCCCGCGCGACGGAGCACCCACGTTGGCCGACCTCGACCCTCCTGCCCATCCCGCGCTCGACACCGAGGCGACGCGAGCCACCCCCCCGCCCGGTGCGGCGAACCGGTCAGGGCCCCCGGCCCTCGCCGGACCCGGCTCGACGGACTCGACGGACTCGACAGGCTCGACAGACTCGACGGAGCTGACCGACCCCGCCGACCTGGCGCTCGAGGCGGAGCTGGACGCGGAGCTGGCGGTGGAGTTCGCCGACGCCGAGGAGCACCCGGCGCGGGCCCGGCGCTGGTGGTCCCTGCCCCTGCGCATCGTCTTGAGCCTCGCCATGTTGTGGTTTCTCGTCCACAAGATCGCCGACGTCAGCTTCGCCGCCCTGCTGCCCACCTGGACGCCGGCCACGATCGCCTGGCTCCTCACGGCACTCCTGCTCACGCTGGGCGCCGTCGTGCTCGCCACCGCCCGCTGGGCCCAGGTCCTGGCCGCGATGGGTGTCCCCGCCCCGCCGTTCCGGCGCCTCGTGTCCCACTACTTCGCCGGGCAGTTCGTGTCCAACGTGCTCCCCACCACGATCGGCGGCGACATCCTCCGAGCGTCGAGGCTGGCCGTCGACACCGGTGATGGGGCCGACAGCTTCGCGTCGCTGATCATCGAGCGGTTGACCGGTTGGCTGATCCTGCCGCTGCTCGCGCTCACGGGGTTCGCCCTCAGCGCCGCCGCCCGCAACGCGGCGTACGCCACCACCGTGGCCCTGCTCATCACGGGCGGGACCGTGGTGGCGCTGGCGGTGATCCTCGTCGCGGCCGACCACCCCCGCCTCGGGGGACGCTTCGCCGAGCGCGAGGGGTGGCGCCGCTTCCTCGGCGCCGTGCACCTCGGGGTGGCGCGGATCCGCCGCCACCCCGGCGCCGCCGGCCGCGTCATCGCGGCCGGTGCGGTCTACCAGCTGGTGCTGGTCGCGGCCGCCTGGGCCGGAGCGCAAGCCCTCGGGATCAACGCGCTCAGCTTCCCCGAGCTGCTGGCGTTCTTCCCCGCCGTGCTCATCAGCCAGATCCTCCCGATTGGCATCTCGGGGTTGGGTGTGCGCGAAGGTGCACTGGTGTTCTTCCTGTCCCCGCTCGGGGTCCCCAAGGACCAGGCGGTCGCCCTGGGGCTCCTCGTCTTCGTCCTCAACGTCATCGTGAGCGGCCTGGGGGCGCCGTCGTTCCTGTCGGGCTCCCGGCGGCGCGCCCCTGCGGGTGCTCGATGAGCGTCACGCTCGACCACGACCTCCGCGACCGCGTCCCCGCCTCCGCCCCGGCGTCCGCCCCCGTTGCGGCGGGGCCCGACGGCGCCCGGCTGCGCTGGTGGCGCGAGGCCACGATCCTGCTCGCGTTCTACGCCCTGTACTCGTTCGTGCGCGGCCAGTTCGGTTCGGGCGCGCACCACCTCGCCGAGGCGGCGACCAACGCGCAACGGGTTATCGACGCGGAACGGTTCCTCCACATCGGCAACGAGCTCGAGCTGCAACGCTGGTTCCTGCAGTGGCCGGTGCTGATCCGGGGGCTCAACATCTTCTACGGCTTCTTCCACCTGGTGGTCCCCATCGCCGTGCTCGTCGCCCTGTTCCGGTGCACGCCGGCCTCGTACCGCCGGGCCCGCAACGCCCTGGCCGCCACCACCGGCCTCGCCCTCATCGGCTTCAGCGCCTTCCCGCTGCTCCCCCCGCGCCTGCTGTGCGACTGCCCGCTGGGGTCGGGGGTCGACGCCGGCTTCGTCGACACGCTCGCGCGCGACGGCGGCCTGTGGTCCTTCGGGACCCACGGCGTGGGCGCCGTGTCGAACCAGTACGCGGCGATGCCCAGCCTGCACCTCGCCTGGGCGTTGTGGTGCACCATCGTGATCCTGCCGGTGCTACGCCGGCGGTCCACGCGGGCGCTCGCGATCGCGTATCCGCTGGTCACCCTGCTCACGATCATCGTCACGGCCAACCACTTCTGGCTCGACGCAGTGGGGGGCGCGGTGGTGCTGGCCGCCGGGTTCGGGCTCGCCGCCGCGGGCGCCCGCGTGGGCGCGGTGAGCTGGGGCCAGCTGCTCGCGCCGGGCACCCGTCGGGCCCTCCACCAGGGTGAAGATTCGGTGCAGGTCTTCCCCCGGGTGCCCGCGAAGGCGATACCGTGAACCACGACCTGCCCGCTGAGGCTGAGATCCCCCGCGCCGCTCCCAGGCTGTGGCCGACCGACACCGACCGGCCCGCGCCGGGATCTCCACCGCCCGCAGGCCCGGCGACCGTGACCCTTCCCCGTAGCGGAGAGACCAACACCTCCATGATCCTCGAAACGATCACCGAGCCCGCTGACCTGAAGCGGCTCAACAGCGACCAACTCGCCACGCTGTGCGTCGAGCTGCGTCAGTTCATCGTGGACTCGGTCAGCCGCCACGGCGGGCATCTCGGGTCGAACCTCGGCGCCGTCGAGCTCACGTTGGCCCTGCACCGGGTGTTCGACTCGCCGAACGACATCTTGTTGTGGGACACCGGCCACCAGGCCTACGTCCACAAGATCGTCACCGGCCGGCGCGACGACTTCGTGACCCTGCGCCAGAGCGAGGGCCTGTCGGGGTACCCGTGTCGCAGCGAGAGCGAGCACGATTGGATCGAGAACAGCCACGCGTCGACGATCCTGTCCTACGCGCACGGCCTGGCCACCGCCGAGGCGTCCTCACTCGGCCACCAGCGCAAGATCATCGCGGTCATCGGTGACGGGTCGATGACCGGCGGGATGGCGTTCGAGGGGCTCAACAACCTGGGCCACTCCGGGCGGGACTGCATCATCATCCTCAACGACAACGGCCGGTCCTACGCCCCCACCGTCTCGAAGTTGGGCGACAGCCTGGCGCGCATCCGCAACAACCCGACCTACGTCCGCCGCCAGGCCCGGCTCGAGAAGCTGCTCCAGGAGGTCCCGTTGTTCGGACCGCAGCTCGAGCGCGGCATCGAAGCCACCAAGGCGGCCGTGCGCGAGATGTGGGAGCCGCCCGAGTTCTTCGAGACGCTCGGGGTGCGGTACACGGGTCCCTTCGACGGGCACGACATCGAAGGCCTCGAGAAGGCGTTCCGCAACGCCGCCGAGCTGCCCGGCCCCCATGTCGTGCACGTGCTGACGCAGAAGGGTCGCGGCTACGCACCCGCCGAGGCCGATCCTGTCAAGCGCCTCCACGACATGTCCGAGGCGAAGCCCGGCTCCTACACGATGGCGTTCACCGAACGGCTCATCGAGCTGGGCGAGAAGCACCCCGAGCTCGTGGCCATCACCGCGGCGATGCCCGACTCCACCGGCCTGCTCCCGTTCGGCGAGCGCTTCCCGGATCGCATGTTCGACGTGGGCATCGCGGAGCAGCACGCGGTCACGTCGGCCGCGGGCATGGCGATGGGCGGCCTCCGTCCCGTGGTGGCGATCTACTCGACGTTCCTCACCCGCGCCATCGACCAGACGATGTACGACGTCGGCCTGCACGGCCAGCCGGTGATCTTCTGCCTCGACCGGGCGGGCATCACCGGAGATGACGGCCCCTCGCACCACGGCGTGCTCGACATGGCGCTGCTGTCCAAGGTGCCCGGCATGACGATGTTCGCGCCGTCGTCGTACCAGGAGCTCGAGACCATGCTCGACGAGGCCGTGGCCATCACCACGGGCCCCAATCCGGGTCCCGTCTCCATCCGCTGGGCCAAGACCAACGCCCCCCACGTCCAACCCGACGAGGTCGGCTCGGGGCTCAAGGGCCGCAAGGTGCGCAGCGGCGACGAGCTCTGCATCATCGCGGTTGGCAAGATGGTCGAGGCGGCCATCGACGCAGCCGCGGCCCTCGAGGCCGAGGGCATCTCGGTCACCGTGTGGGACCCGCGCTGCATCAAGCCGCTCGACCGAGAGATGCTCTTCGACGCAGCGGCGCACCCGTTCGTGCTCACCGCCGAAGACGGCATCCGCGAGGGCGGCATCGGGGCGATGGTCGCCGATCAGCTCAGCGAGATCACACTCGGCGCCCCGCGGGCGCCGCGGGTGCGGATCCTCGGGACCCCCATCGCGTTCATCCCCCACGGCAAGCCCGACGCGATCCTCGCCGAGCTCGGCCTCGACGCCGCCGGCCTCACGGCCTCAGCCCTGTCTCTGGTCCACGCCGACAAGACCGACCCCGCTCACCTCTGATCCCACCGGCTTCTCGGCCACCTCAGCGCCCCTCCCACCGGCTTCTCGGCCACCTCAGCGCCCCGCCCACCGGCTTCTCGGCCACCTCAGCGCCCTCCGCACGAGCTGACGTCAGGTATAGAAGGGGTTCTCGCCGGCGGTGTGGTCGGTGGCGTCGATGACCTCGGTGACCTCGGGGATGGCCTCGAGGATGGCCGACTGGATGCCCTGCACCATGGTCTGGGCGCTGAGCGAGCACCCCTGGCAGCCGCCGCCCATCGTCAGGAACACGCGCTCGCCGTCGACGCCCACCAGCGAGGCGAAGCCGCCGTGGGCCGCGAGGCCGGGGTTGATGGCTTCGGCCAGCAGTTGCTGGACCTTGTCCGCGGTGTCGCCGGTGAGCTCGAGGTTCGCGCCCACGAGCGGGTTGGGACGGTTGGGGTTGCGGATCACGAGGCCACCCTGGCCCGGCGCGGTCGGCAGATCGAGCACGGCGCCGAAGAGGCGGTCGACGCTGTCGGCCGGGATCGCGATGGTGAGGTCGCGCTGGGTGTAGATGCGGTGCTCGCCCTCGAGCTCGGCGATCGGCTCGAACGCCAGGTCGTAGGTGAAGTCCACGCCGTTGATGCCGGTGATCCCGACCCGCAGGCACAGCGACTCGGGGTTCTCCTCGGCGTCGCGCACCTTCATCACCGTGCCGAGGGCCACCTCGGAGACCACCAGCACCGCGTCGTCGGCCACCCCTTCGGGCTCGTCGAGATCGGCCGTGATCGTGTCGGCATCTTGGGTGTCGTGAGCGTCAACCGTCATGCGGGTTCCCCTGGAGAGGCGATGGGAGCGACCGGGCGGGCCGAGAAGCGAATAAGCCCGGTGTGGAGCAGGTTTTCAGGTTACCGGTCGAACCCGGCACGGCAAACCCACACCCGGTTCCGGCGATCCGTCACGATCCGGTCATGGCGAGGACCGCATCGATGTCGAGCAGGTGGTGCTCGCCCTCGTGCACGGTGTGGCGGGCCAGCCACGCCATCGAGCGGTCAGCGGGCTCGGGCCAGTTGTAGATGCCCACGCGTGACCACTCGGTCGGGGTGAGCCGATCGAACGCGCCCGCCAACCCGTCCGCGTTGGCGGTCAGCGCGCCGGCCACCTCGGCGGGATCCTGCTCGTTGTACCGCAGCTCGATCACGCGCTCCTCCCGGCCCATCGGGACGAAGCGGGGGCGGTCCTCGGCCAACGCCAAAAGAAGCCTTTCGTGCTGCACCGCGAAGACATCGCGGACGTGGCAGGCGTACTCGAGGGCCGACCAGGTCGTGGGGTCAGGTCGGAGGCGCAGGCGGGTGGCATCGAGGATGAGGCGGTTGCGGTAGCGCGGCCCGAGGGAGCGCAGCAGCATCCCGACATCGGTCACGGCGACGTCGGCGTAGACGAACCCGCACGACTCACAGGCGTCCATGTCAGCGCGTGAGCGTCGCGAGGCCGTCGACGTCGAGCCCCTGGCCGGTGGCGGCGCACGCCCACCCGAGCACCCGCGCGCGCCTCACCAGTGCCGCTGTTCGATCAGCCATGCCGTGCTCCTCCTGCGTTGTGCGTGCGCCTGTCGCCGCGAGCAACGTATCGGTCGGACGAGGGGCACCCACGTAACCGAGAACGCCAGAACAGGGGCACCCACATAGCCGAGAACGCGGAACAGGGGCACCCACGTAGTCGAGAACGCCAGAACAGGGGCAGCCACGTAGCCGAGGAGACCGAAACAGGGGCACCCACGTAGCCGAGAACGCGGCCGTCTTGCCGGGGCGGTTTGGTCGGGGCGCTGGGGTCGGGGCGTCGGGGTCGGGGCGCCGGGCGCAGGTCAGGGGGCGGACCGGGCGCGCTCGAGCTCGTCGGACAGCTCGAGCCAGCGCTCCTCGGCCGCGTCGTGATCGGCGATGGCCGTGGCGAGCTCGGCGCCGACGCGGGTGAGCGCGGCGTGGTCGATCGCGCCGCCCGCCTCGGCGATCGTCACGAGCTCGGCTTCGAGCTTGGTCCGGCGCTTGGCGAGCTTGACCATCTCCTTGTCGGTGTCCTTGATGAGGTGGCGCAGCGTGCTCGGCGAGCGGGTGGGGGTCGTCGCGACATCGGCGCGGACGGGGGCCGCGGTCGA
>JBBQHT010000046.1:0-23013 GCA_038324235.1 Acidimicrobiales bacterium | reverse complement strand
GGGACCCCACCGGCGTTGGTGCTGGTGGTGTTGCCCCCAGGCGTCGTGGAGGCGCCGCCGGGTGTCGTCGTGGGGGCGCCGCCGGGTGTCGTCGTGGTGACGGCCCCGCCGCCGGGCGTCGTGTCGGTGACCTCGGCGTTGACGTTCGCGCAGGTCGGAGCCACGAAGGTGTCGTTGTCGAGGGTGACCGCGGCGTTGCGGGCGAGGGCTCGCCCGTGCACCGTGACGCCACTGGTGACCGTGATCGAGGTGAGGGCGAGGATGTTGCCGACGAAGGTGGAACCGGTGCCCAACGTCGCCGAGCTGCCGACCTGCCAGAAGACGTTGCACTCCTGCGCGCCGTTGATCAGGTTGACCGAGCTGGCGGATCCGGTGGTGAGGCTCGAGTCGGTCTGGAAGATGAACACCGCGGTCGGGTCGTTGCCCGCATCGAGGGTCATCGGGCCGGTGAGCAGCAGCGCCCCGCGGCTGGGCCCGGCGTAGACCCCGGGCCCAAGGTTCACGTTGGCCAGATCGGCGGTCGTCGTGGTGCCGGTCGGCCGCCCGGCGGCAGTGTCGTACGCCGCGGTCAGATCCGACTGCGCTTGGGCGGCCGCGGCGTCGGTGGCGTGGGTGACGCCCGGAGCCGGCACAAGACCCGGTGGGAAACCGGTGATCGACGAGCCCGGTGAGACGCCCAAGCTCTTGCCACCGAGCGTGCTCGGGCCGGTGTTCGTGACAGCCTGGCCGCCGAGCACGGCGTACTCGGCCGCCGTGCCGAGGGGCACGGTCGGCACGATGGCGGCGCCCGCTGCCATGGGGGAGAACAGGACCGCCGTGAGGCTGACGGCGAAGGCCGCCCCACCCACCGCGCTGGGTCTGACGGGCCGGCGGCGTCGTCCCGGACGCGAGCGTTGGGCGATCGGCAGGGTGCAGATGGCAGCGACCCCAACGACGATGGCGATTCCCGTGAAGAACATGGCGGTAACCCTCCCCGCAACCGCGACGGCCGCTCCACCGGCGACCCGGCCCGGTCACTTACGTTCACCGTAACGTGGCTCACAAATACGAGCAATGGATTGCTAGCAACAAAGGTCTATAGTCCCTTCTTCGATGGGGGACTGGACACTGCTCACCAACCACGCGCGAGCCCTGCTGTCGATCGCCCACGACCCCGGCATCCGCTTGCGGGATCTCGCCCTCGACATCGGGGTCACGGAGCGGACGGCCTACGGCATCGTCGCCGACCTCTCCGATGCTGGCTACGTCGTGAAGGAACGCGATGGCCGCCGCAACCGCTACCAGATCCAGGAGGACCTGCCGCTGGCGGAAGGGGTGACCGCCGAGCTCACGATCGGCGAGGTCCTGGACCTGCTGGTCGACGTCCGGCGGCGAACGCTCCCCGGGGGGGGACAGTCGCTGACTTTGGCCGGCGATCAGGTGACGATGATCGTCATGATCGCTTCGCTGATCTCCTCGGTGATCGTGAACGATCCTGGGGTGGGGAACGTGAACCGCGCTTGGCATCACCCCCGGCTACGCCGATGGTGGTCGTGGCGCCTGCGCCTCCTGATCCTGCCGCCGCAGTCGCAGCCGCAGCCGAGTCACCGTGCGACCTGATCCCGACTCGACGATCCCTTCATACCCTCATCACACACGTCGTGGACCATGATGGACACCGGGTCGCGGTCGCACGCGTGACACCGGGGGCAGGGGAACGCTCCGTGCAGCAGGGGGACAGTTGAGCGAGATCGAAGAACCCGCGGTGGACGACGTGGTCCGCGACATCCCCGACTTCCGCTCGACGGGAGACCTCTCCGACGAGGCGCCAACTCGCGAGGGTGGCCTCCGTCATGCGCTGCGAGCCCCGGCGACGCGGTGGGTCGCGGGCACCGTCGTCGTCCTGGTGAGCATCGTCGGGTTCCGTGTCTGGTCCCAGGTGCAGCCGCTGCTCAGCTCGGTCCAGGCTGACAACATCAGCTACAAGGTGCCAACCGCGCCGCGACTGGCCCCCGGCGCGGGCGAGACGCTCTACCGCATCGACCCGACCCAGTCGAAGGTCACCTACGGCGTCGACGAGAACATCGTCGGCCAGACCGCGAGCCGGGCAACCGGTTCGACCAGCGGCATCGCCGGTGATGTCGCCCTCAACCGGACCGCCCCGCCGTCGAGCCACCTCGGTCAGATCGTCGTGGACGTCTCCCAGCTCCGGTCGGACAACAACTTGCGCGACGCCCGCATCCGCCAGGACTTCCTCGCGTCGACCGAGCACCCGCTCGTCCAGTTCACGACCTACTCTTTGGTGGGTATGCCGGCGTCGATCGCCGACGGGCAGTCCTACGACTTCACGATCGTCGGCCAGCTGACCGTGCAGGGCAAGCCGACGCCAGTCACCTGGACCGCGCACGGCTCCGTGCACGACGACCAGGTGATCATCGACGCCACCACCACGGTCAAGATGTCGATGCTCGGCATCGGTCCGATCTCGCTCGCCGGGCTCGTGACCACGGCCGATGACGTCAGCCTCGAGCTGCACGTGGTGGCGGTGAACCCGGCCAAGGTGCCGGTGGCCGATCAGGTCTCCGCGCCCGGCTCGACCGTGGCATCGGGACCGTCGCCGTCCTTCCAGCACGACGTGGCGCCGATCCTCGCTCGGAGCTGCGCCTCCTGCCACGCCACCGGCGCGGTCGGCGCGGACCACTGGGAGCTCAACACGGCCGGCGATGCCGAGAAGGTCGCCGATGGCATCGGCACGGTTACCAAGGCGCGGTACATGCCGCCCTGGCCGGCCTCGGCGGTCGGCGTGCCCCTGGCGCACAGCAAGGCCCTCAGCCAGGCGGACATCGACACGATCGTGGCCTGGTCCGTCGCGGGCGGGAAGCTCGACGAGCCCGCCTCGACCCCGATCCAGGCGACGCCGGGCGAGCCGGGCATACAGCCCCGCCACGACGTCACGATGCAGATGCCCGAGGCCTACACGGGCTCGGTCGATGTCCCGAACGACTACCGCTGCTTCATGCTGGATCCCAAATTCACCGCGCCCACCTTCGTCACGGGGTATGAGGTGCTGCCGGGCACCCGGGCCGAGATCCACCACGTGCAGGTCTTCCACGTCAACGCGGCGCAGGCCGCGACGGGCCAGGCGCGCCGCGGCCAGGACGGCCGGCCGGGCTGGTCGTGCTACTCAGGGCCGTCACTGCCCGACACCAGCCCGGCGGCCGCCGGGCGACCGCGGGACTTCTCGGGATCGAGAGGGCTGATGGCGGGTTGGGTGCCCGGCCAGGATCCGAGCATCTTCCCCGAGCACTCGGGCATCCTCTTCCAGCCCGGTGATCAGGTGGTGTTCCAGGTCCACTACCACTACGAGTCGGCTGCGACCCCTGACCGGTCGAGCGTCTCTTTCCAGACCGAGGCCGGCACTGCGGACATCAAGCCGATCGACATCGTGAACCCGCTCGGTCCCGTCGAGATCCCCTGTCTGCCCGGGGACACCGCCGCGCTGTGCGATCGGGCTGCTGCGCTCGCGGACAACGCCAGGCTGTACGGCCCGTTGGGCTCGATCGCCGAGCCGGGGCTGCTGGCCATCTGCCGCCAGAACCCCGCGGACATGACCAGGGGCTTCACCGGCGTGGCCACCTCCACCTGTGACAGCCGGGTGCCGAAATCGGGGTTGATCGTCGCCGACATGGGGCACATGCACACGCTGGGCAAGACGTTCCGACTCACGTTGCAACCGGGCGCGCCGGACGAGAAGGTGCTGCTCGACATCCCGACGTGGAACTTCGGCTGGCAGATGAACTACCAGTTGCAGACGCCGCTGCACGTCAACAAGGGCGACACGATCCGGATGACGTGCACGTGGGACCGCGCCCTCGACCCCACCCGCGCCCCGAAGTACATCGTGTTCGCCGAGGGCACCGAGGACGAGATGTGCTTCTCGACCTACGCGCTCATCCCTGACGCGGGCTGACCGGTGCGTTGACGCGGGTCAGTTGATCAGCGGGTCGCGCGGCAGGCCGAGGATCCGTTCGCCGATCTGGTTGCGCTTGATCTCCGACGTGCCCCCGGCGATTGACATGCCACGGTGCATCAGCACCAGCATCCCTGCCATGAAGCCGTCACCGTCGAGGAACGCCGTGTCGGGCCCGCCCAGCTCGGCGAGGATCGCGGCCGCATCGTGACCGATCTCGGAGAGCACGACCTTGGTCACGTTGCCCTCCGGTCCGGGCCCGCCGCCGGCCACCGCCCGGCTGGCGGTGCGCAGGTTCAGCATGGCCATCGCCTGGCTGGTCGCGGCGTAGCGCCCGATGCGCCCGGACCCGCCGCTCAGCCGCTCGGGGTGCGCGTCGAACGGGGGGATGAGCGCCTCGGCGGGCAGGGTCATGCCGCCCTGGCCGCCACCGATGCTGACGCTCTCGTTGCCGAGCGTCGCCCGGGCCACGGTCCACCCGCCGTCGACGGGCCCGATGACGTCATCATCGGGCACGAACACGTCGTTGAAGAAGACCTCGTTGAACTCCGATCCGCCGCTCGGCATCTTGAGGGGTCGCACCTCGACACCGTCGGCGTGCATGTCGATCACCATCGTCGTGATGCCGTCGTGCTTGGGTACGTCCGGGTTGGTGCGCACGGTGGCCAGGCCGAAGCCCGCCACGTGGGCCCCGCTCGTCCACACCTTCTGGCCGTTGATGAGCCACCCGCCGTCGACGCGCGTCGCGCGCGTCTTGACCCCGGCGGCGTCGGACCCCGCATCGGGTTCGCTGAACAGCTGGCACCAGATGACCTCCTGTGTGAGCGCCGCGCGGACCCAGCGCGCCACCTGGTCCTCGGTGGCGTACTGGATGAGCGTGAGGATCACCCACCCGGTGATGCTGTAGGACGGGCGCTGGATGCCCGCCGCGGTGAACTCCTGCTCGATGACGAGCTGCTCGACGGCGTCGGCACCGCGACCCCACGGCGTGGGCCAGTGCGGCATGACGTAGCCGTTCTGGATCAAGGCGTCGCGTTGGCCGTCGGCGTCGAGGTCCTCGATCTCGGCGACCACGGCGCGCACGGCGTCGCGGATCGCCTCGGCCTCCGGCGGCAGGTCGATCGAACGTTCGCGGCGCACGCCCTGGCGGGTCAGGGCGGTGACCGTGGCGGCGGCGGCATCGGCGTCGATGATGGCTTCGAGCGCGGTCGCCCGGCGGAGGTAGACGTGGGCGTCGTGCTCCCAGGTGAACCCGATGCCGCCGTGCACCTGGGTGTTCAGCTGCGCGCACAGGTCGCCGGCCGGCAGGGCCAACGTGGCGGCCACGGCGGCGGTGTAGGCCCGTTGGTCCCCGCCGAGCGATGCGGCCCGAGCGGCGTCCCACACCGCCGCGGTCGCGAGCTCGGCCGCCACGAGCATGTTGGCGCAGTGGTGCTTGACCGCCTGGAACATGGCGATGGGCCGACCGAACTGCTCGCGCACCTTGGCGTAGGCTGCGGCCTGCTCGGTGCACGCCCGGGCCACGCCGACGGCTTCCGCGGCGATCAGCAGACGGGCCAGATCGGTCATGGCCGGGCCGGCGCCACGCAGCAGCGTGACCTCGGCGCCGTCGAGGGTGACCCGAGCCGCGCGCCGGGTCGGGTCGAGGTTGGGCGGCATGTGGATCGTGACGGCCGCCGAGCGTGCGTCCACGATGGCCACGTCGTCACCGACCCCGACGAGGATGAGGTCGGCGAGCCCGCCACCGAGCACCACGCCCGCCGACCCCGAGGCGAGCCCATCGTGGATCTCGACGTGCGCATCGAGTGCGCAGGCCCCGGTCAGGGACCCGTCGGCCAGGCCGGGCAGGAACTGCCGCTGCGCAGCGTCGACGTCGCTCGCGACGATGACCGCGCTGGCGATCACGGTCGGTACGAACGCGCCAGGGGCGAGCGCGCGCCCGAGCTCTTCGATGACGATGACGAGCTCGGGCAGGCCGTAGCCCGAACCCCCGTGCTCCTCGGGGACGTGCAGGCCCAGCCAACCGAGCCCAACGAGGTCGTCCCAGAACGCGGGGGTCTGCTCGGTCTCGGCTTCGAGCAGGGCGCGGGCCGCGTCGAGCGACCCGTGCTTCGCGAGGAAGTCGGCAGCCGTGTCGGCCAACGCGCGGTGGTCCTCGGTGATCGCGATGGACATGGATCCCCCTGTCGTCCAGCAGCAGGCGGTGCCTGCCCTCGAGCGCTGATGCTACGGCGAGCCGCCCATCGGCCGTCGAGTCGAGCACGACGCACCGCGCCGACGGACCGCGGGATGGTGCGAACCACGAGGCGGATCCGTCGCGGGGGCGACGCATCTGCCCACCGGTTCAGCGTGGTGGTCGGGGCGTTCGGGGCGGTCGGGGCGGTGTGCCGTTTGCCGGTCGCTCAGACGGCGGCGGCGTTGAACGCGTTCAGGCGCTCGGTGGCCTCGAGGTACTCCTCGACCCAGCGCTGCACGACCGCGGCGGTCTTCTCGACCTTCTTGAACTGGCCGACGACCTGGCCGACCGGATTGAACGCGACATCGACCGACTGATCGGGGTAGCGGTGGGTGGCGGCCACGGCCATGCCCGAGACCATGTACTGCAGCGGCATGCCGAGCGGCTCGGGGTTGCCCTCGGTCTCCCAGGCGACCGTCCAGTCGTTGCGCAGCATCCGGCAGGGCTTGCCCGTGAAGGACCGGCTGCGCACGGTGTCGCGCGAGGTGGCCTTGATGTAGGTCTCCTGCTGCACCGGCGTGTTCTCGGACTCCTCGACCATGAGCCACTGCGACCCGGTCCACGCACCCTGGCAACCCAGGGCCAACGCGGCCGCGATCTGGGCGCCGGTGCCGATGCCGCCGGCGGCCAGGACCGGCACGGGGGCGACCTCGGCCACGACCTGGGGCCACAGGACCATCGAGCCGACCTCCCCGCAGTGTCCGCCACCTTCGCCGCCCTGGGCGATGATGATGTCGACGCCCGCCGCGGCGTGCTTGGCGGCCTGGTACGGGGAGCCGCACAGCGCCGCGACCTTGCGACCCGCGTCGTGGATCATGTCCATGACCTCGGGCGGGGGCGTGCCGAGCGCGTTGGCGATCAGCGTCATCTGAGGGTGGCGCAGCGCGATCTCGACCTGCGGCGTGGCGGTGGCCTCGGTCCAGCCCAGTAGCTGCAGCGAGTTGTCCTCGCCCTCGGGGGTGGGCACGCCGTGGTCGTTGAGCAGCTTGCGGGCGAAGTCGAGGTGACCCTGCGGGACCATGTCCTGGAGCATCTTGGTCAGGTCCTCGGTGGACATGTCCGCGTCCATGCCCTCGTACTTGTTGGGGATGACGATGTCGACGCCGTACGGCCGGTCGCCGATGTGCTCGTCGATCCAGTTCAGCTCGATCTCGAGCTGCTCGGGGCTGAAGCCGACTGCGCCGAGCACGCCGAAGCCGCCCGCCTTGCTGACGGCGACCACGACATCGCGGCAGTGGGTGAAGGCGAAGATGGGGAACTCGATGCCGAGGTCGTCACAGATCTGGGTGTGCATGGCGGTCAACCTTTGTGTGGAGTGGTTCGGGAACGCGAACGGGTGGTGGTCGGGGAGCGGGGGACGATCGCGCGGTGGTCGTCGTGGTGCTGGAGCACGATGGCGCGCAGGGAGCTGATGGCGAGGTCGTCGGGCACCGCCGGCGGGTCGATCCGCCGCATCATCTCGAGGCCCAGGAGCAGGCCGATGAGCGCCGGCCCGACGCCGTCGGCATCGGTGTCGGCGTCCGTGTCGCCGGCATCATCGAGCCAGTCGCGGGCCGCAGCATCGACGCCGGCCCATGCGGCGCGGTAGCGCCGCGCCAGGTAGCCGCGCGCCTCGTCGTGGCGGACGGCGTAGCTCCACAGCTCGTGCTCGAGCTCGATCCAGCGGGTGCCGCCGCTCGGCGGGTCCGCCACGTTGCGCCAGAGCGCGGCCAGTCGCTCGTCGAGGGTCGTCGCGGCGATCAGCTCGGCGCCGATGACCGCCGACACGTCATCGACCCAGGATTCCAACAGGGCCGAGAGCAGGCCCTCCTTGCCCCCGAAGTGGCCGTAGACCGCGCCCGAGGTGCGCCCGGCGAGGTTCGCGATGGCGTCGATGCTCGACGCTTCGATCCCGCGCTCGGCGAAGAGCTCCGCGGCAGCCTCGAGCAACCGGGTCCTCGTCTCTGCCCGGCGTTCTTCCTGCGTGGCCACCCGCTAAATATAGGACCACCAATATATATTCGTCAACCAATCGATGATGTCTGGAGATCAGGCACCTGCGCCCGGCGGGCGACCGCCGCCGCGGGCGCCTGGCGTCGAGCGGGCACCGGGCGGCGAGCGGCGCCCGAAGATGACCACCGCGGCCACTAATGCGCACACGATCGCGAGGAGGAGGCCGAGGAGCCACCACGAGGTGTGGGAGGCCTCGTTCGCCACCGCCGCGGTGCTCGCCGCATCGGCGGTGCTCGCGGCGGACGCCGCCGCGGCGGCGCCGGCCGGGAGCTGATCGGAGTGGGTGGCGCACACGACCGGCGGTCCCGTGGCCGACGCGCTGGCACAGGCGACGCTGGCGAGGCGCAGGAGGTCCGGAGGGGTGGCCGAGACGGCCATCGCTGAGTGGAGGGTGGCGGTGGCGGACGCCTTCAGATCCACGTTCCAGGCCACGGTGCCGGGGCGCGATGCGCCGGACGCGTCCGCCGACACGAACGTCAGGCCGGTGGGCACGGTCTGGGTCACCTGCAGCGCGGAGACGTCGGTGGTGCCGAGGTTCTCGATCGTGAGGGTGTACGCGAGCTGGTCGCCGGGCGCGACGGTGGTGTGGCCGTCATCGATGGCGATGCGCAGCTGCGGCGTGGCGGCGGCCCCGGTCGTCCCGGGCTGGGCGCCCGCGTCTGTCGCGGAACCCACCCCGAGCCCGAGCGCGACCACGACGAGGAAGGCGAGCAACGGTCGTCGGGCCCTTTGGCTCTGCTGGCCACGCCTCACAGCGCGGTCGCGATGTAGTCGATGGTCCCGGAGTACGTGTCCGGGGCGATGAACGGGACATCGATCCGGTAGTCGTTGCTGACGGCGTCGCCCCCGCTGGACGAGGCGGTGGACTGGCTGTGCACGACCACCGGGCCGGCGGCCGAGAGCGGGTGGAACGTCGTCGTGCCGGACTCCCGGACCTGCAGCTGCTCGACCGGGATGGTGTCGGTGTTGCCCGGCGTCGTGGGGACGAGGAGCGGGCCCTGGGCCTGGGCGGTGACGGTGTAGCCGCCGGCGCTGTTGGTGATGACGGTCATCGTGACGGCGCCGTCCCGGGTGACCTGGGTGTGGGGGAGCCCGGCCAGGGTGAACGACGAGGTCACGCCGGTCACCGTGATGCTGCGGGCTGCCACCGTGGTCAGGGTCGAGCAGCGGACATCGGCGGCGTCGGCGGTGCAGGTGCTCCCCACCGATGGTGCCACGATGCGGTTCGTCAGCACGGCGTCGCCCGTGTCGACGATGTTCGCCGTGAACGAGTACGTCACCGTCACGGTCGTGTTGCGGGGGACGGGTCCCGTCCAGTGCAGAACCCCGTCGGCGACGGTGACGGCACCCGTGGACGCGGTTGCGTCGCCGTTGTAGGCGGCATCGTCGAGCACGCCGCTGAACGCATCGGTGAGCGTGCTGACGGGGTAGTCCGACTCGCCGCCGTTGGCGGCCGTGACGGTGTAGCGGACGACGCCGCCGGCGACGACCTCGACGGTGTCCGCCGTCTTGCTGACCGTGAGCGCGGGGACCAGCAGCGCGACGATGGCGAGGCACTGCGGGTCTGACCCCGTTGCGCAGTTGCTCCCCGGATCGACCGAGCGGACGGCGTTCTTGAGCGACCGGTCGCCGGTCGCGGGGAACCGGGCGGCCACGGTGTAGGTCACGGTGACGGTCGCACCGAGGTCGAGGGGACCTGACCAGGTGAGGGTGGCGTTGGTGACGTCGACGGTGCCCGCGGTGGCGGAGGCGTCGACGCCGTAGGCCGCATCGTCGAGCACCCCGGCCAGGGAGTCGGTGAAGGTCGCCGGGGCGTAGTCGGTCTCGCCCGTGTTGGTGACGGTCAGGGTGTACATGACCGTGCTCCCGGCGACGACCGTCGCGGTGTCCGCCGTCTTGGTCAGGGCCAGGCCGGGCACGAGGACACGGACCTGGTTCGAGCACGCGGGGTCCGTGCCGGCCGGCAGGCAGTTGCTGCCGGCGGCGCTGGAGTTCACGGTGGTGACGAGGTCCTTGTCGCCCGGGTCCGGGTTCTGGACGGTGATCGAGTACGAGATGGTGGCGCTGGCGCCGATCGCGAGGTCGCCGGTCCAGGTCAGGGTCGGGTCGGCGTAGCTCAGCGAGCCCCCGCCGACCAGGATCGCGTCGGCGTTGTAGCTGGCGTCGGGCTGCACGCCACTGAGGGAGTCAGAGACGACGGCGCCCAGGTACGGGGTCTCACCGGTGTTCGTGATGATCACGGTGTAGCCGACGACGGCGCCCGGTGTCGTGGTGACGTGATCGGCGGACAACGAGATCGTCAACGCCGGGATCAGGACGGTCACCGTCGCCCCGCACGCGGGATCGGTGGTGCCGGTGGGGCACGTGCTCCCGGGGAGGTCGGCGGTGACGCTGGCCACCATGGCGCGATCGCCGGTCGCGGGGTTCGCGACGGTCACGGTGAAGCGGATCGTTGCGGTGTCGCCCGTGTGCAACGCTCCCGTCCACGACAGGGTGGGCGCGGCGTACGACGCGACGCCGCTGGTCGCGTCGACCGGGCCGGAGAACACGGCGTCGTCGAGGACCCCACCGAGCGCCACGGCGACGGTCGCGTCGGGGTAGGGCACCTGTCCGGTGTTGACGATGGCGATGGTGTAGGTGACCCGATCGCCGGGAGTCGTCGTGGTCACGCCCGCGGTCAGGGACACGGCGAGACCCGGCGTCAGGACCGCGACCGAGGCGGTGCACGTCGGCCCGGTCCCACACGAGCTCCCCGGCGCCGGGGACGAGACCGTCGTGGTGAGCAGGTGGTTGCCCACGTCGGGAGCGGCGACGACGAGCCCGAACGTGATGGTGACGGTCGCGCCGGTGGCGATGTCTCCCGTCCATGTCACGTCGGGGAGCGAGACGGTGATGGAGCCGCCGGTGGCGACGGGGACCCCCGCCAGCTGGGCATCGTCGAGCGCCGCGGCCAGGTGCGTGGTGACGGTCGCGTCGGTGTACGCCGTCTGCCCCGAGTTGCGGACCGTCAGCGTGTAGCCGACCGTCGACCCGGGGGTCGTGGTCGCAGCATCCGCGACGATGGCGATGGCGAGGACGGGGATGAGCACCACGACGTAGGAGGTGCACGCGGAATCGGTGCCGCCGGGGGGACACGAGCTGCCGAGCTCGTCGGAGACCACCCGGTTCACGAGGAGCTTGTCACCCAGGTCGGGCGAGTGGACCGTGACGGTGAAGCTGACCACCGCGCTCTGCCCGATCAGCAGGTCGCCGGTCCAGGTCAAGGTGGGGGTCGTGAACGTCAGCGAGCCGCGGCTGGTGGTGGCGTCCTGGTTGTAGGTCGCGTCGCCGACGACGCCGCTGAGGGAGTCGTGCACCGTCGCCCCGACGACGTCGGTCGGGCCGTTGTTGGTGATCGTGATCGTGTAACCGACCGAAGCGCCGGGGGTGGCGGTCGCGGCGCTGGTGACCTGGGCGACCGTCAGGATCGGGATCAGGACCGTCACCGCCGTGGTGCAGGCGGGATCGGTGCTGGTGGCGGCGCAGTTGTTGGCGTCGGCTGGGGAGCTGACCGTGGTGTGCAGCGCCTGATCGCCGCCGTCAGGGTTGTTCACGGTCACCGAACCAGTGATGTCGACCGATGCGCCGACGGCGAGGTCGCCCGTCCAGGTGACCTGCGCGGTGGCCGGATCGAGGACCAGGCTGCCGGCGGAGGCGGCGGCGTCACCGTTGTACGCGGCGTCGTCGAGGGCGCCGACGAAGTTGTCGTTGACGCTGACGCCGACGTACGGGACCTGCCCGATGTTGGTCACGCTGACCGTGTAGCGGACCACTGCCGTCGGTGTCGCCGTCGAGACGTCGGCCCGGTTCACGATCCGCAGACCCGCGACGGGCACCGACGTGGCGCATCGGGCATCCGGGCCGCCGGCCGGACACGTGCTGCCCTGCGTGGGGGAAGACACCGATTGGTCCAGGCGGAAGTCGTTGCCCACGCGGGGACCGTCGACGATCACCGAGTAGGTGATGGTCGTGCTGGCCGCGTAGGTGAGGTCCCCTGTCCACGACAGGGTGCCCCCGGTGATGGTCACCGCGCCGGAGGTCGCCGCCCCGTCGCCGGTGTAGGTGGCGTCGTCGAGCACGCCGCCCAGCGGCACCGTGAGACTCGCCCCCGCGTACGGGGTCTGGCCGGTGTTGGTGGCCGTGACCGTGAAGGTCACCGTCGCTCCGGGCACGGTCGTCGCCGCGCTCGCCGCCGAGGTGATCGTCAACGCCGGCGTGTACTCGGGAATCGTGCTGCGACAGCCCGGGTCGGCGCTCGCGGCCGGGCAGTTGCTGCCGACCGCGTTCGACACGACGACGTTCACAAGGGTCTTGTCGCCGATTCCGGGGTCGAGGGCCAGGACCGAGTAGGTGATCGTCGCGGTGGCGCCAACGGCGAGGTCGCCGGTCCAGGTGAAGGTCGGGGCGGCGTAGACGAGCGTGCCGCGATCGGCGGTGCCGTCAGCGGCGTAGCTCGCGTCGTCGAGGACCCCGGCGAGGGAATCGGTGACGGTGGCGCCGGTGTAGGGCGTCTCGCCGCTGTTGTGGATGGTGATGGTGTAGCCGGCGGGCATGCCGGGCAGCACGAAGGTCGTGGACGCCACCTTGGTGATCGTGAGTCCTGGGATGAGAACCGGGAGCAGCGCCGTGCACCGCGTGTCCGTGCCGCCGGCCGGGCAGTTGTTGCCGAGGGCGCTCGAGGCCAACGTGCCGGTGACCCGACGGTCGCCGAGGTCGGGGTTCTGGACGGTGAGGGTGCCGGAGACGGTCACCGTGGCGCCGACGGGGATGTCGCCGGTCCAGGTGATGGCCGTCGCGCTCAGGACGAGCGCGCCGGAGCTGGCGGTCTGGTCGCCGGTGGGCGTGGCGTCGTCGATCGTGCCGGCGCTGGGACTCGAGATGGTGATGCCGAAGTAGGGGACCTGGCCGGTGTTCGCGAAGGTGCCCGTGAGGTGGATCAGCGATCCGGGCGTGGTGGAGGTCTCGTCGTAGCGCTGTTGGATGAGCAGCGCCGCGATCGGGGTGCTGGTGGTGCAGCGGGGATCGGTGCTGCCGGTGAGGCAGTTGTCGCTGGCGGGCACCGAGGGAGACGACAGCGTGGACTCCAGGATCTGGTCGCCGGTGACCGTGGCGTTCACGGTCACCGAGTAGCTGATCGTGACGGTGCCGTGGGCGGGGACGGTTCCGGTCCAGGACAGATCGGGGCTCGTGAACCCGACGGTCCCCGCACTCGCCGTGGCGTTGTTGTCGAAGCTGGCGTCGTCGAGGATCCCGGCGAGTGGGTCGGTGAGCTCCACGGCCGTGATGTCGGCGTCGGTGGAGTTCACCACGGTGACCGTGTAATGGACCTGGGCGCCTGCCGTCGTCGCGGCCACGTCGGCGGCCGTGGTGAACGTGAGGCTGACCGCGTTCGTGACGCCCACGGTGGCGGTGCAACGGGTGTCGGTCCCGCCCGACGGGCAGTTGCTGCCGACGTTGCTGGAGGTGACCGTGTTGGCCAGGCTGCCGCTGCCCGAGGCGGGGTTGTTGATCGTGACGGAGTACACGATGGTCGCCGAGGCGCCCGGCGTCAGCGATCCGGTCCAGCTCACCACGCCGGCGGCGTAGGCGGCGGTGCCCGTGGTCGCGCTCACGTCGCCGTTGTAGGAGGCGTCATCCTCGACCGCGGTGAGCGCGTCGCTGATCGCTGCGCTGGCATAGGTGGTCTGCCCGGAGTCGGTGACCCGCACCGTGTAGGTCACGGTCGAGCCGAGGGTCGCGTTCGCCACATCAGCCGTCTTGACGATGGTGAGACCGGGGGTCAGCACCGCCACGGTGGTCCGGCACGCCGGGTCTCCACTCGCGGGTGGGCAGGTGCTGCCGAGGGTCGTGGAGCTGACCGGGTTGACCATCGTCTTGTCACCGGTGGCGGGGCTGTGCGCGGTGGTGGTGTACGTGATGGTGGCGGAGTCACCGATCGCGAGATCGCCGGTCCACGACAGCGTGGGTGAGCTGAAGGTCACCGTGCCGCGGGTGGCGGTCGCATCGGCGTTGTAGCTCGCGTCATCGAGGACGCCGACGAGCGAATCGGTGATCGACGCGCCGACGTAGGCCGTCTCTCCCGTGTTGTGCACGACGATCGTGTAGGCCACGGAACCACCGAGCACGGTCGCCGGGGTGTTCGCCGTCTTCGAGATCGTCAGCTGGGGCACGACCACGGTCACCTGGACGAAGCACCGGGGATCGGTGCCGCCCGTCGGGCAGTTGTTGCCAGGAGCGTCGGACACCGTCGTGGCGTGGATCGCCTTGTCGCCGGTGTCGGGGTCCTTCACGAGCATCGTCGCGGCGAGGGTCACCACACCGCCGACAGGGATGCTGCCGGTCCAGGTGATGCCGGATGCGCCCAGCGCCAGTGAGCCCGAGCTCGCGGTCTGATCGCCGCCGGGGAGGGCGTCGTCGACGGCGTCGGCTGCGTCGCTCTGGACGGAGATGTTCGTGTAGGGGACCTGCCCGGTGTTGGTGTAGGTCGCGGTGAAGTGGACTGTGCCGCCAGGGAGGATGGTCGGGTCCGTGGCGCCGTAGGCCAGGATGAGTCGCGCCACCGGGATGACCGACGCGCACCGCGGGTCGGATCCGCCGGCCGTGCAGTTGTTCCCTGTGGTCGTCGATGTCAACGCCGTCGTCAGGAGGTCGTCGCCCACATCGGCCGCGTGCACCGTGACGGTGTACGTGATCGAGGCGCTGGCGCCCACCGAGAGGTCGCCGCCCCAGGTGAGCGTCGACCCGCTGAAGGTCACCGTGCCGCTCGTGGCGGCCGCGTCGGCGTTGTAGGTCGCATCGTCGAGCACCCCGCCGAGCGCGGCGGCCACGGTGGCCCCGGTGTAGCCGGTCGCCCCCGAGTTCTTGACGAGGACCGTGTAGTCGACCGTGGCGCCCGGCGTCGTCGTGGCGACGTTCGCGGAGGTGGTGATCGTCAGCCGTGGGACGAGGACCGTGACGGCGACGCTGCACTGCGGGTCGGTGCTGCCGCTCGGGCAGTTGCTCCCGGCGCTGGTCGACGACGCCGTGTTGGCCATGTACTTGTCACCCGGGTCCGGGTCGCGCACCGTGACCGAGTACGTGATCGTCGCCGAGGCGCCGACCGCGAGTGCACCCGTCCATGACAGCACTGGCGTTGCAAAGGTGACGGACCCGGTGGTCGCACTCGCGTCAGCGGCGTAGGTGGCATCGGTCAGCACCGTGCGCAGGTCATCGGTGAGGTTGGCCGCGGCGTAGGGCGTCTGGCCGTGATTGGTGAGCACGACGGTGTAGTGGACCGTGCCCCCAGGCGTGATGGTGGCGGCGTCGGCGGTCTTGGTGATCGTGAGGCCGGGAACGAGCACGGTCACGTCGCTCTGGCAGCCGGCGACGAGCGAACCTGTCGGACAGGTGCTGCCGGGTGCATCGGCCACGATCACTGCGTGCAGGGCCCGATCACCGATCGCGGGGTCGTTGACGGTGACCGACATCGTCCCCGTAGCGCTGGCCCCCACGGCGAGGTCGAGCACCCAGGCGACCGTGCCATCGGGGTGGGTCACCAGGTTGCCGGTGGAGGTGGTCGCGTCGTCGTTGTAGGTCGCGTCGTCAAGGGCGCCGGTCATGTCGACGGTCACCGCCAGGCCCACGTACGGCGTCTCGCCCGTGTTGGTGACGACGACGCGGTACTGCACGATCGAGCCAGGCGTCGCCGTGGCCACGTCGGCGGTGCTCACGAAGGTGACCGCCGGAACGAGGACGCGCACGGCGGTGGCGCAGCGTGGGTCCGTGCCCGCGACCGGGCAGGTGCTGCCCGGGCTGGTCGAGGTCACGACATCGGTGAGGTCGCGGTCCCCGGTGTCGGGGTCGTGCACCGTCATCGTGTACGTGACGGTCGCGGTGGCGCCGATGGCCAGGTTGCCCGTCCAGGTGAGGGTCGGAGTGGTGAACGACAGGGTGCCCACGGCGGTGGCGGCGTCGTTGTTGTAGGTCGCGTCGTCGAGCCCGCCGGTCATCGCCACGGTGACGGTGGCACCGGTGTAGGCGGTCTGACCCGTGTTGGTCATCGTCGTCGTGTACCGGACCACCGATCCGGGGGTGGTCGCCGCGGCGGCGGCCGCGTGGGTGATGGTCAGTTCAGGCACGCGCACCGGAACGAGCGTGGTGCACGCCGGGTTGGTGGTACCGCTCGGACACGTGCTCCCAGGGGCCGTCGAGGTGGTGGTCGTGGTGAGCGCCAGGTTGCCGGGATCCGGGTTGCGCACCGTCATCGACGCCGTGACGGTCACGACGGCACCGACGGCGATGTCGCCCGTCCAGCGCACCTCGCCGGTGGCGCTGTCGAAGTTCACGGCACCGGCCGAGGCCGTGGCATCGCCGTTGTACACCGCATCGTCCAGGGCGCCGCCCAGGGCCAACGTCGCGGTGGTGGCCGCGTGGGCGGTCTGGCCACTGTTGGTCAGCGTGACCGTGTACGCCACCGTGCCGCCCGGCGTCGTGCTGCTCACGTCCGTGCTCGTGGCCATCACCAGGGCGGGCACCAGGACGGTGACGGTCGCCGTGCACGAGGGGGCCGGCGCGCTGGCCGGGCACGTGCTACCGGCGGTGGACGAGACGACGGTGCCCCCCACGAGGCGGTCGCCTTGGTCCGGGTTGGCGATCGTGGCCGAGTACGTGATGGTCGTGCTGGCGCCGACGGCCAGCGCGCCGGTCCAGGTCACCGAGGGGCTGGTGAATGACACGCTGCCGGTCGGCGCCGTGGCGTCGGCGTTGTAGATCGCATCATCGAGCAGGCCGGTGAGGTTGTCGGTCAGCGTGGCCGCGGGGTACGGCGTCTGGCCGGTGTTGGTGACGACGATGGTGACGTGCACGGTGCTACCCGGCGTCGTCGCGACGTCCGCGGTCTTGACGATCGTGAGGCGGGGGACCGTGACGGTGGCCGTGCACCGCGGATCGATGCTCGATGCGGCGCAGTTCGTGCCGAGCGTGGGCGAGCTCACGGTGTTGGCGAGCACCTTGTTGCCCGTGCCCGGGTTGGTCACCGTCACCGAGTACGAGATGGTGACCGACGCGCTGGGGGCCAGGGATCCCGTCCAGCCGAGCGTCGAGCTCGAGAAGGACACGACGCCGGCGGAGGCCGTGGCGTCCGCGTTGTAGGCCGCATCGTCGAGCACGCCCGATAGCGGGTCGCTCAGGGTGACGCCGTTGAACGACGTGGCACCCGTGTTGGTGATGGTCACCGTGTAGCCGACGGTCGCACCCGGCACCGCCGACGATGTGTTCGCGATCTTCGTGACGACCAGCGGACCCGCCGCGATGACGACAACCGTCGCCCGGCTGGTGGTCTGGCTGTTGGCATCGATCACCGAGACCGTGAACGACGGGTTCCCCACTGAGGTGGGGGTGCCCGACAGCACGCCCGTCGCCGGGTTGAGGGAGAGCCCCGCCGGCACGCTTCCGGCGGAGATCGACCAGGTGAGCGGAAGGGTTCCACCGGTGACGTCGAACGGGGTGCTGTACGCGACGCCGACCTGGCCGCTGGCGGGCGGCGCGAAGGTGAGCGTCGGCAGCGCGACCACGACGATCGCCACGGTCTTGCTCACCGTCTGGGCGAAGCCATCCGTGACGGCGATGACGAAAGACGACGAGCCCGCGGCGGTCGGGGTCCCGGTGACCGCTCCGGTCGTGGTGTTGAGGACGAGACCGGTCGGCAGGCTGCCCGCCGTCACGGCCCAGGTGAACGGGCCGGTGCCGCCGGTGAGCGTCGGTTGCTGGGCGTACCCGATGCTGACCTCGCCCGCCGCGGGCGAGAAGGTCAGGGTCGGCGCGGGGGCGATCTCGATCGACACGGCGCGGGTGGCCGACTGGTTGCTGGAGTCGACGACGCGGACGGTGAAGGTGAACGAGCCGGCGGTGGTCGGGGTGCCGCCGAGCATGCCGCTCGAGGGCGCAAGCGACAGCCCCGGCGGCATGGTGCCGGCGCTGACCGACCAGACGAACGGCGCAGTGCCGCCCGTGACGCTCAACGGCCGGCTGTACGCCACACCGACCTCACCGTTGGGCGGGGTGGCGAAGGCCAGGCTCGGCGAGACGTTGGGGGTCACCGCAGTGGACCGGCCCGAGGCCGGGCCGGTGCCTGCCGCGTTCTGGGCCGCGACCGTGAAGGTGTAGGCCGTGCCCGGCGTGAGGCCCGTGACGACCTGGGTGGTCGGGCTGGCGGTGAAGGTCTGGGTCGTCTGGGCCACCGCACCGATGTACGGCGTGACGACGTAGCCGGTGATCGGGCTGCCGTTGCCCGATGGGGTCGACCAGGTCAGCGTCGCCGCGGCCGTGCCGGCGCTGACGGCGGTGATCGACGGCGCGTTGGGCACCGCGAACGCGATGACAGCCACCGACTTCGCGCTGGTCGTCGACGTGCCGTACTGGTTGACCGCCGCCACGGTGAACGCATACGACCCGCCCGCGGTGAGGCCGGTGAAGGTGCGGGTGGTGGTCGAGGTGTCGAAGGACTGCGGGCTCAGGGCGGTGCCGTTGAGGTACGCGGTGACGACGTAGCCGGTGAGGGCGCCACCGTTGTCGGCCGGCGCGACCCAGGTGACGACGGCGCTGGTGACACCGGCCGTGGCGGTCGGCGCCGCCGGGGTCGCCGGCTTGTCGGTGTAGACGAACGTCGAGGCGCCGGCGATGCCCCGGGTCACGATCGTGACGAGCACGGGGGCGGCCGTGGGCCGGGCCGGCATGGACACGATGGCCTGCGAGGCACCTTCGTTGGTGAAGCACCCGACAGCTCGGCCGGACGGGCACGGGAGCAGGACGACGGGGGTCCCCGCCTGCATCTCCGCGAGGGTGCCGATCTCGATGGCGGTGGGCAGCACCGCTGACGAGGCGCTGCTGATGACCGTCGTGCCACCGGCGATCGGCCCGAGGGCGGGGTTGAGCGCCATGCCGGTCGGCGCGGTGGGGACGGTCCCCGCGGTGGTGGTCGAGGCGGTCGCCGGGTTGGCGTCGCCTGACGAGACGCGGGTCGCCGAGGTGGTCTGGACGGTCGTGGCCGTCATGTTCGACGCGGTCACGATCGCGACGACGGTGACGGGTGGCAGCGAGGTGTTGTTGATGAACGACGACCCGGTGGTGGTGCAGGTCACGGTGCGCCCGTTCGGGGCCTGGCAGCTCCAACCGGCTCCGAACGCGCCGAGGGCCAGGACGCCGGCGGGGACGGTCTCACTGACCGAGATCGGGGTCGTCTCGTTCGCCCCGGTGAGCACGCTCGGCGTGATGAGGTAGTTGACGGGGTCGCCGGCGAGCGGCGTGGCGGCGACGTAGCTGGTCGTGGCCACTGCGAGCTGCGGCACCGGGTTGAAGGTCAGGACCTTCACGTCGCTGACCTCGTGCACATCGGTCACCGAGCCGGTGGACCCGACGAACCCAAACGCCAACTGCTTCGGGACGCCGCTCCCGTTCAACCAGGTCGCCGACGGGTACATGTTCGCGACGACCGACGGCAGGGGGCCGGTGAGCGTCGAGGTGGGCTGGCCGACGGGCTTGACGACGACCTTGTAGGTGCCGGCATCGACCGACACGCCCGAGTCCGAGGTGAACACGCCCGCCGTGGGGTTGACCAGCACCTGCACGGGAACGACGGAGGCCGGGCGCGTGGCGGCGCGCAGGACCAGCTTGGAGCCGGCCGTGCCGTCGTAGGACGTGGTGAGCCCGCAGTAGCCGGCCCGGGCGGTGCCGGGGCCACGAACCACGACGGAGC
Organism: Acidimicrobiales bacterium; assembly: GCA_038324235.1. GTDB lineage: Bacteria > Actinomycetota > Acidimicrobiia > Acidimicrobiales > Acidimicrobilacustridaceae > JBBQHT01. Next base: position 3,066 of record JBBQHT010000046.1, on the reverse strand, counting down.
CGGCGTGTTGGGCCGTGATGGTGGGTGGGTTCGTGCAGCCGGTACCCGTTGACATCGGCGCGCTGAAGTTGCCGAACACGTCGAGGCCCACACCGAGGTAGGCGTTGGTGATCCCGTTGACGCCAGGGGACGTCGAGTAGCCGAGCGACCCACCCGTCGGGCCGAGGGTCGAGGGTGCCGCCGGGTTGGCGGGATCCACAGCGACGAGTGCGAACGAGATGCCGTCGGCGCTGCCCCCGCCCCACTGGTAGGAGTTGAAGGTGACGTCGAGGCCGTTGGAGGTCGGGAAGCTGGTCGCACCGAAGACGCCGCCGACCTGGTTGATGGTCGAGTTGGTCAGGCGGAGCTTGCCGCCGCCCTGCGGGTCGGTGGCGGACGGGCAGCTGATGACCGGCGGCGTGGCCGGGTTGCCCGCGGCGGTGAGGCAGACCACGTTCGTCCCGTTCGCCGGCGTGGGGACCGTGACGGTGCCGGTGCCGTCCACGGTCTTGTCGTTGAAGGCGTTCTGGAACAACACGGTGCCCACTGCGCCGGCGGCGGTGGGCACGGCGACGGTGGGGAGGGTCGTCAGCATCGCGACCGTTGCCGCGATCATGAGCATCCGCAGCCTACGCATCGACCACACCGGGCCCCGCCAAGCGAGCGGCGGCGGCCGCCACGCTCGAGCGATAGCGGCGGCGGGCGAACCGGATGCCGAACACGACCACGGCGGCGGCGCCGACGACCGCCAGCAGGAGCGGCCAGGGGAACACGATGACCTGGACGGAGACCTCGCTGACGGTGCCGTTCGCGTTGGTCACCGACAAGGTCGGGTGGCAGATGCACATGAAGGGCGCGGTCCACGTGGTGGCGAGGTCGCGCTCGGCGCCGCGGGGCACGGAGAAGTCTGCGAACGCGGCGGAGCTGCCGGCGCCGGTGAGGGCGAGGGCGGTGGGGCCGCGGAAGTCGCGGTGGACGGTGCCGACGTTGCGGATCTTGACGGTGAGGTCAGAGGCGCCGCCGGTCATGAAACCCGGTGCGACCAGATCGCTCACGGCGACCGAGTCGTCGATCGCGCCGGGGACCGTGAGATAGACGGGCACCCCGATGCCCCGGTTGATCTTGACGTTGCCGGCGTCGGTGCCCGAGGGCACGAGGAAGACGAACGCGACCTGGTGGTCGCCGAGCTCGGGGTTCGGGGGGACGACGATCGAGGCGCTGACGATCTGCGTGGCGCCGGGCGCCACCTCGAAGCTCATGGGGCTGACGGTCACCCACTCCGAGGCGGAGTACGGGGCCGTGTCCTGGAACTGCATGGTGCCGTCGGGGGCCCCGACGAAGTTCCGCTTCGCCACGTTGACCGTGAGCGGGGACTTGCCGTAGTTGATGACCTTGACCTGTTGGACGGTGTCGAGGTGCGCCGCGTCCACGGCCAGACGGGTCGGGCTGATGGTCAGCGAGAACGCGCTGGACGGGTCCGAGGCTTGCGCCTCGGACCCGTAGGCCTGCGAGCCTGGCCACCAGAGCAGGACGCTGCACACAGCGATCACGGCACTGCATCGCAGCATGGTCTTCATCGCTGATGTCCTCTGGTTCGTGGTGTGTGCTCCCGGACTGGCGGGGACTACAGGGCGGTGCTCGCCACGTAGTTGATGGACACCGAGTAGGTGTCGGGGTTGACCGTCGGCATGCGCATCTGGAAGTCGCTGGCCAGGTTGTCGCCCAGGTCGGCGGACCGGACGTCCTGGAAGTGGACGTTGGTCGTGGCGCTGTTGCTGACGGGTAGGTAGGACCCGGTGCCGGCATCGCGGACCGTGAGCGCCCCGACGGGGATGGTGTCGACGTTGCCGACGGTGCCCACGAAGGTCGGCGCCGCGGCCTCGACCGTGACGTTGTACCCGGGGGCGTTGGTCTCGACGTTGTAGGTCACCGCGGCCAAGCCGGTGATCGTGGCGCCAGGGGTGCCGGTGAGGGTGAAGCTCGGGGTGAGCCCGGTCATCGTGATGCCCGACTCGACGACCGCGTTGGCGGTGGTCGAACCGGTCGAGGTGTCGGTGGGGGCCGCGAACGCGGCGCTGCCCATGGCGCCGACCGAGGCTGCGGAGAGAGCCACGATCACGCCGGCCTTGAGCAGGCGCCTCGAGGTCTTGGTCGCCGGGGAGGGGGAGGTGTTGGTGTGAAGTGCACGCATGTCGATCGCCTCTTGAAGGGTTGGTGGGGGATTTGTCGCAGTACGAACTTGCACTCAGATCATCGTCCGTGCGTTTCAAGATGTATTCACCCAAACTGATGAAAGACGTGCATTTCGGGGTACGTAGATGGATGAGCGTGCCTCTGGGTCCTTTGGCCCACGCCGCGCGCAGATGGGGGTCAGGTGTGGGTCTGGTGGCCCGGAAACGACGGCCATATTTGGTTCCTGCGAAGATGGGGAGATGAGCGCCACGGGGGACACAAGGGCCGGGGTCGGGGACCGACCGATCGATCACGAGGCCCTGCGGGCCCGGTACCGCGCCGAACGGGACAAGCGGCTCCGCGAGGACGGCAACGAGCAGTACGTCGAGCCGACCGGTCGCTTCGCCCACTTCGTCGACGACCCCTACGTCGTACCCGTCGAGCGCGAACCGGTGGTCGAGGACGTGACGGTGGCCTGCATCGGCGGCGGCTTCGCCGGCCTCGTCACCGGCGCCCGGCTGAAGCAGGCGGGCATCGACGATGTGCGCATCATCGAAGGCGGGGGAGACGTCGGCGGCGCCTGGTACTGGAACCGGTACCCCGGCGCGATGTGCGACACCGCGGCGATGATCTACCTGCCGCTGCTCGAGGAGACCGGTCACCGGCCGAGCCAGAAGTACACCCCGGCCAGCGAGATCTTCGGACATGCCCGCCGCATCGCCACCACCTTCGGTCTGTACGAGGGCGCGCTGTTCTCCACCGAGGTCACTGGCCTCGCGTGGGACGAGACCTCGTCGCGCTGGATCATCAGCACCAACCGGGGCGACGAGCTCCGGGCGCGGTTCGTCACGATGGGCACCGGTCCACTGCACCGCCCGAAGCTGCCCGGCGTCCCCGGCCTCGAGACGTTCGCCG
>JBBQHT010000045.1:0-23105 GCA_038324235.1 Acidimicrobiales bacterium | reverse complement strand
CGGCCGCGGCACCGGCGAGACCGGTGCCGACGACGATCACGTCGAACTTGCGCTTGTTGTTCGGGTTCACGAGCTTCATCGCGAACTGGTGGTTGTCCCAGCGGTCCTCGATGGGTCCGGTGGGGGTCTTGGCGTCGAGCGTGATCTCGGTCATGGTGATCCTCCGCTCAGTTCCCGACCACGCCGGCCAGGACGGCGATGGGGAAGGAGATGTTGGCGCCGACGACGATCACGGTGAAGCCGATGGCGAAGTACTTGCGCGCCGCGTTGTAGCGGGGGTTGTTGATGCCGAGGCTCTGGAAGATCGACCAGGCGCCGTGGAACAGGTGCACACCGAGGGCGAGCATCGACAGGATGTAGATGGCCGAGATCAGGGGCTGGTTGAACGTGTTGACGACGTTGGCATACACGTCGCCCTCCTGGAAGCCCGGCCCGCTGATGGCGACCTTGCCGAACGTGAGGTTGGCGAGGTGGAAGATGATGAAGAGCAACAGCCAGATGCCGCTCCAGCGCATGGTCTGGCTGGCGAAGTTGGCGGCGATGTAGTCCCGCTTGGACTGGTACCGCGTCGGCCGGGCCCGCTTGTTCATCATGGTCAGCGAGTAGGCGCAGTGCAGGTGCAGGGCGAACGCGCCGATGAGCCCGAGCCGCAACACCCACAGCGCGAAGTTGTTGGGCAGGATGGGGTGGAGCATCGTGCGCAGTCCCGCGGCGTACGCGTTGTACTCCTCCGGGCCCAGGTACATCTTCAGGTTGCCGAACATGTGGGCGAAGACGAACCCCAGGAACATGATCCCGGTGATGGCCATGACCCACTTCTTGCCGACGGCGGTCTGGTACAAGCTGATCGGGAAGGGTGCCGATCGGGCCCGCTTGTTCACGGGCTTGACCGTGATGTCGGGACTGATGGGCGGCGCGTCCTGGGTTGCGGTCACGAGCTGGCCTCCGGTGGTGCCGGTGACGGATGGGAAGGCGACGGATCGAGCGGTGATGGTCGGGCTGGCGCGGTCCGCCGACCAGGGGTGCGGCGCATCGGGTCCGACGGGGCCGTGCACCCGAAGTGGATCTGCGCCGAAGCTAGTCCTGACGCTCCATCAGCGGCCAACTCAGGGCGTGAGGTAGCGGTTGCTGATCGCCAGCCCGTCCCCGTGCAGCTCGAGATCGAGCACGAGCGCACCGTCGCCGGGCGGCGCGAGTGCATCCAGGGTGCCGATCCGGCTGCAGCTGTCCTGGGGGATGTCGCCATGCCAACTCCACGTCGTCGCCGACCCGGGACCCGACCCCTTGCGAGAGAGATGGGCACGGGCCACGATATCGCGATAGGCGATACGTGCGTCGCTGACCACATGAAGATCCAGCGTCAAACGGTCGCCCGGTGCGACCGACGCCGGCAACCGGTCGGCCACGACGATCACCGGGGCGCACGCCTCGGCGAGGGCCCGAAACCCGAGCTTGGCCTGGCGATCGTGGCCGAGCACCGACCAGGTCACCGACGGGTGCCCGTCCGCGAAGGCGAACTGCGCGAACCCGCCGCACGGGCGGTACTTGAGGCGACGCAGCGTCTCGACGTGGTGCTTGATGACCTCGGCCTGGTAGGTCTGGGTCGCGAGGCGCCACTCGTCGAACGACGCGAACGCCGAGGGCGGGACGTGGCGGTCCATGAACACCTTCTGCAGCGCGTGCGTGCGGTACGCCCGGTCCCAGTCCAGCTCGGGCCACCGCTCGACATCGAGGAAGCCTGCGTCCTCGGGCACCGCTTGGGCCCCGAACTCGGACACGAACCGCGCGAGCCGGGGCCACGCGCGCAGCAGCGCCGGGAACGAGCGCTCGTCGCCGTAGTACCAGCCGAGGTACGAGTGCGTGTCCGTCCCATCGAACTGGGGCGGGTGGGGAAGGATGCCGGAGTGGGCGATGGTCGGTCGCGAGCCGTCCGTCTTGTCGAGGACCGAGCGGATGGAGTGGTCGAGCACGCTCTTGTTCCACGACGGCAGGAACTGGCCCGCCGCGGCGCGGGCGACCAGCCTCGCCCGCGCGCCGGGACGGGTGATCGTGGCGGGCTCGACGTCGATCGCCATCGGCTCGTTGTGGCCGCACCACACGAACACCGACGGATGCGGGCCGAGCAGGTCGACCAGCTCCCGGGCCTGGCGGCGCGCCTGACGGCGGACGCTGCGGTGGTAGCCCCACTGCAGGGGCATGTCCTGCCAGAGCAGCATCCCCGCCTCGTCGGCGGCGCCGTACAGCTCGGGACGCGAGACGTGCGCGTGGACGCGGAGGAAGTCGAGGTTGGCATCCTTCGCCAGCGCGATGTCGCGAGCCAGGTCGCCCGGTGTGGCCTCCGCCAGCGCCATGCGGTTGGGGCCCTGGTTGGCGCCCTTCAGGAACAGCCGCTCGCCGTTGATCGAGAAGATCCAGTCGTCGCAGGCCACCGAGCGGAGACCGATGCGGCACGTGCGGCGGTCGCTCACCAGCTCCGGGCCGTCGGTCAGCTCGCCGGCCCCGTGGACGAGGACCTCGACCTCGAGGTCGTAGAGCGGTTGATCCCCGAGCGCATGGGGCCACCAGAGCGCCGGGTCGGCGATCGTCTGGGTCCACTCGACGCGGTTCTCACCCGCCGCCAGCGGTTGGGCCTCGCGGCGCTCGATGATGTCGCCCGGCGACCCCGGCGGCGGCACCAGGCGGGTCACGATCTCGACCGTGCGGGCGTCGACGGTGTCGAGGACCGCCCGGACGAACACCGTCGCCGAGGTCGCGGTCGCCTCGCGGCACAGCGCGCGGAAGTGGGCGATCCGCACCGGCCCGGACTGCTCGAGGCGCACCGGCCGCCAGATGCCGCCCGGGTTGTCGTCCTGGTCGCGCAGGTCCCAGTGCTGGAACACGCCGGTCAGCTGGCGCTTCGCCGACTGGTCGATCTCGGGCCGGCAGCTGACCTCGAGCGCGAGGGTGTGCTCGGACTGCGCAGCCACGGCGTCACTGATCTCGAACGTGTGGGGGAAGAAGTAGCCCTCGGTGTCGCCGAGGTAGGAGCCGTCGAGCCAGACGTCACTCGTGTAGAAGATCCCGTCGAGGGTGAGCCACGTACGGCGGGGCTCATCGAGGTCCGCGGCCCGCTCGGCCCCCGGCCCGAACGCCGGAGGCGTCGCGAACCGAGTTCGGTACAGGACGGGACCATCGCTCTCGGCGAAGGCCGGGACCGAGCGCCAGTGGCCGGGCACCGTCACCGATTCCCAATCACCGTCGTCGTGGTCCGCATCCGGGTACGCCCGGCGGAGGTCTTCGTCGGCGATCGTGGCGCGCCAGTCGCGGTCGGTCCCCAGATCGATCGACGTCAGTGGTCCAGCGGCCGTCATCGGGGCGACGTTAGCGGCGGGAGACCGGTGCCGAACGTGCGACAACGTGCCTACCGTGTGCGGGTGCGCCGGCCAGACGTCACCCATCCCGCCTCCCGGAAAACTTCTGGGAGGAATCGGGAAGTGAGCCGCCGCCGCGGACAAGTAGTAGGTGGTGACCCTGACGGACTTCAACCTTGACGCGCTGCATGCCGGTGGCCCTCCCCTCGAGGAGTGGTACGCCGAGCACGCCGATGCCCTCTTCGGGTACATCGCGCGTCGCCTCGGCCGTGAGGCCGCCGAGGACCTCACGGCGCAGGTCTTCGTCGAGGCCCTGGCCGCGTGGCCCCGGTACGACCCAGCCCGCGGGTCGGCCAAGACCTGGCTGTTCGCCATCGCCACGAACCTCGTGCGCGCCCAGCGCCGGCGAGAGCAGCGCAACCTGGATCTGCTCGCCCGTTCCGGCGTGGACCCGCTGGTGGAGGATTCCACCCGGGGCGCCGATGCGCGGCTGGTCGCGGCGGATCAGTGGCCGCAGGTCGCCGCCGCGCTGCGTGATCTCGATCCTGTCGATCGCGACGTTCTGCTGCTGTACTGCTTCGCCGAGCTCGACTACCGAGACATCGGGCGCACCCTCGGCCTCCCCGAGGGCACCGTCGCGTCGAAGATGAACCGCCTGCGGCGCAAGCTCCGCTCACGCCTCGGCCCGTCCCTCGAAGGCGGGTCCGATGCCTGAGGCCGATGTCCTCGACCAGGTCAGGGCCTTCCGCGCCCAGCTCGCGGGGCTCGACGACGGCGCGCACGACCGCATCCGCGCGCTCATCGTCGCCCGGGCGCAAGCGGTGGCCGACGAGCAGGCGGCCGGGATCGACCAGTCGGTCATCGACTCCCCCGCGCCGCCCGCTCGCCGCCTCACCCCCCTCCCGACACCTCCTCGCAGCTTCGATGACGACACCGCCGCCGCCGTCGTCGAGCTGCCAGGCGCCGCCCCGCGGTCACCAGCAACGCGCCCCGCGCGACTGGTGGCCGTGGCGGCGGCCATCCTCGTGCTCGTCCTCGCCGCCGGGGTGCTCGTCCGGATGCGCGCCCCGGACGAGCCGCCGGCGCAGCCCGTGACGGTCGCCACCGAACCGTCGGCGCCCGCCCCGGTCCTGTCCCTCGCCGACCTCGCCGCGCTCGAGGCGGCCCAGCCCGACCAGCCGCTCAGCGCGGGCGAGTTCGCCTACAGCCGTGTCGAACGAGGCGAGCTTTCGGGGCAGGGCGCCTTCCAGGTGGAGCAGCTGCTCGTTCGCACGACCCGCGAGCGGTGGGCGCCTCCGAGCGGTCCCGGCCGGTCGCTCACCGGCCCGACCGACGCGCGCCCCTTCGACGACCCGACCGCCCCGCCCCAGCCGTTCCTCCCCGCGGCCGACGACCCGCTGGCGCAGGCCAGCGCGTTCTCGGGGTTGTCCTATGACCAGCTGCGCCAGCTCCCCACCGAGTCGGCCGCGCTCCGGTCGGTCCTCGCCGCCACCGGGACCCGGTCGGGCGACACCCGCCTCGGCCTGGTCGAGCTCTCCCTCGATCTGCTGGCCGAACCGGCGACGCCCCCCGCGGCGCGACGCGCCCTCGTCGCGCTGTTGGCCGACGAAGGCATGCAGGCCGCCGATCCCGCCGCCGACCGCCGGGGCCGGCCGGGCGCAGCCTTCGCCATCCCGGCCCGTGACGGCACAGGCACGTGGTCGGTCGTGATCGATCCGGCCAACGGCCACCTGCTCGGGTGGGACTACACCGATCCGGGCACGGGCCTTCGCAACCGGTATGCCGTGTACCTCGACCAGAGCATCACCCGTGACACCACGAGTCACTGATGATCGCCCCGCCACGCGGCCCCTCGGGTGGGCCCGTCGCGAGCCCGCCGAAGGAGGTACGTCCCGACCGTAGGAGTCACCCCGGTTCTTTGCTCGGCGTCAGGTCCGCCGTCATCCGACGTCGCTGCGCCTTTTTCACCCTCTCTGTCCCAGGAGGACGTTCCTGTGTTTGCCACCTCGAAGCGGGCTGCCTTCGGAGCGTTCAGCGCCGTTCTGGCGCTGCCGTCCGTCGGTGCTGTCTTTGCCGCTCCCGTTGCCCACGCCGATCCACCGGATCCGCCACCCACGTTCGACCAGTGCGTCTCCCGGGTGTCACCCACCCCACTGCCGCTCGGCGCGCAGCCCGCGCTCACCTGCTTCGCCACCTTCGCCGAGGCGATGGCCTTCATCGGGGTGTCGACCCCGTCGTCGGCGACCGCCGCGTCCGTGGGCCTCAGCGCGGCGGCGAGCGCAGCGCCCTACCTCGCGATCTTCTTCGAGAACCCGGACGGGACGGGGGCATCGTGGGTCGCCTGGGGCACGGATTGCGTCGGGTACTCGAACCTGCCCAGCTACATCGCCGGTTCGGTCAGCGGCATCCGCCACGGTGCGTGCTCGAAGGTAAAGCACTACTCGGGGTCGGACCTGACCGGGAGCTTCGGGTACACGAACGGGTTGGTCGGGCAGCTGCTGCCCGTGCCCGGGGTAGTCAACGACAACGACCTCTCGGTCAAGTGGGCGCCATGAGCGGCGTCGGCCTCGCGGGGCTCACCGACCTGCCTGCGTTCGTCGCGGCGATCGCGGCCCACCTCGATCTCGATCTGGCCGGCGCCGAACCGGACGCCGAGCTCGCCGCCGAGCTCGGGCTCGACTCGCTCGCCATGATCGAGATCCTGGTGCTGCTCGAGAACGAGGGCGTGGTGCTGCCCGACGATCTGATCCCCGAGCTGCGCACCATCGGCGACCTGCACCACTACGCCGTGGCCCTCGCGCCGCGCGAGCCGCCCGTGAAGCCGCCTTCGTTCCTGCGCCGCCTCACCGACACGGAGGTCGCACCATGAACCCCGCCGGCTCCGCGCCCCGCCCCGACGATGCCCTCGGCGTGCACCGGTTGCGCCCGCCCACCGACCCGGCGGCCACGTCCTCCGCGCCGCGGCTCAGCGGTCACCTCGTGTCGATCCGGCCGGTCGAGGTCCGTGACTACGACTTCTTGTTCCGCCTCTACACCGACGGCGATCACCTCGTGCGGTACCGCCTCCGCGGCTTGACCCCCAGCCCGGAGGCGTTCGTGCGCTTCCTGTGGGAGCAGATCGTGGCGCAGTTCATCGTCGAGACCAAGGACGGTCAGGCGATCGGCGTGGTGTCCTCGTTCGAGCCGGACTTCCGCAATCGCTACGTCTACATCGCCGCGTGCGCGACGCCCGAGTTCGAGAGCACCGGCCTGGTGCTCGAAGGTGTGGCGTTGATGGTCAGCTACCTGTTCCGCACGTTCGACCTGCGCAAGATCTACGCCGAGAGCCTCGAAGCCAACTTCGAGCAGTTCGCGCTCGGCGAGGGACGGTTCTTCGAGATCGAAGGCCGCATGAAAGAGCACGAGTACATCGACGGTCGCTATCAGGACTTCGTCCTGCTGGCGATCTACCGCGACGCGTGGCGCGAGCAACATCGCCGCGTGTTCGGCGAGGAAGGATCCTTCTGATGACGATGATCGGCAACAACACCAGCACGAGCGCCGAGCCCCGGGGCCACCGGGACGAGGCGGCGGGCGCGGTCGACCAGGTCGCCGACGGCCGGCAGGTCGCGATGGTGATCGCGGTGCACGACGCCCACCGCCGTCATCACGACGTCGACGACCAGTGGATCGCCGCGCTGTCCGAGGCGATGGTCGCCATCCACGCCGTGATCGACGCGGCCGGTGGCGTGCCGGTGGCGGTGCTCGGCGATCGGATGATCTCGTCGTTCACGGCGGACCGCGTGGACGGCGCCATCGGCGCCGCCATCACGATCCATCGCCGGTCGGCGACCGGGGCCGCCTCGTCCGCGGCGTGGTCGTGCTCGATCGGGCTGGCCGCGGGTGAAGCCCACGACGGGATCGCGATCGAAGGGCTGCCGATCCCGACGGTCGGCGGTGTGGTGGACCGGGCGCTGCAGTTGTGCGCGCTCACCCAACCCGGCGCGATCCTCGCGGACGATCGGACGACCGACCTCGCCCTCGGCGGACCGGGCGCCGCCGGTGACGGTGCGGGGCGCGCGTGGTCCACCGGCACCAGCCGTGTGGTCCTCGGGCCCGGTGCCGAGCCCATGGAGTGCTGGGACCTCTCCTTCGACCGTGGCGATGTCGACCTGCGCACCGAGCGCCGCCGGCGCGTCGAGCCCCGAGCGCGGCGCGCCGACCAGCCCGGCGAATCCGACCTGTCCGGCGAGAACCGTCCCGCAGGCCAAGCTCACCCAATCGGGGCGCGCCCGCGATCAGGCGAGCGGTCTGCGCCGACCGCCCGCATGACACCCGCAGGTGGCACCGACGCGACCGAGGAGCAGATGCGGCTCGCCCGGGAGCGGCGGCGCAACGGCCTCGACATCGAACCGGTCCGCGCCCGCCTCGCGGCGTTCGACGAGGGCGGTCCGGCGGAAGATCGCCCACCGCTCGGCTCGCGGCGCACCTGGAGCGCCGGACACGTGGTGTGCTGGTTCGAGGACCGAGGGCGGGGCGTGATCGCCGCCGCGACCGGCCAGGAGTTCTACGTCGACCGCCGGTTCCTCATCGCGGGTCAGCCGTTGGCCCGCGACGGCAAGGTGTTCTTCGTTCCCCGCGATCCGATCGCCCGCGGGCGCAACCCCATCGCCGGGGCGGTGCTGGTCGAGGGGTCCACCGTCGAGGTGCGGATCGCCCACATCGATGATCGCGGCTTCGGCTTCGCCGAGGTGGCCGACAACAACCAGACCCGCCAACTCCTGCTCCTCGATCTGACCGGGTTGACCGACGAGATCGCCGTCGGCGACTGGCTGCTCGTGGTGGTGCGGGCCCACACCCGGGGCCCGGTCGGCCTCCCGGCCTGAACCGTCGCCGCGTCCACCAGACCTGGTGGTGCAACCGCTCGGTTCTGGTGCCATCTGACCACGCTGCGACGCTGAACGACCCGGAATCCGAATAGGATTCGGGTTCATTCGGTGAGGAGATGACGGGTGGCAGACGACATCGTGGGGGCGGAGGCACCGGCCGTACCCGGTCTCCCCGCCCGCGCAGAGGCGACCACGCTGGATGCGCTCCGGCACCGGCTGGCGTTCGAGGACCTCCTCACCCAGGTCGCATCCACGTTCCTGCACCGACCGGCGTTCGAGGTCAGCCGCAGCATCGCCGACGTGCTGGCCCTGATCGCCGGGTTCGCGCAGGTCGATCGCGCCTTCGTCTACCGGGTGGACACCGACCGGGCCCGGATCGAGCTCACCCACGAGTGGCTCGCCCGCCATGAGGTGTCCCGTGCCGGCGAGCGGCTCGTGGACGCCACCGTCGTCGAGCGGTGGCTACGAGCGTTGGCCGAGGACGGCGCGGTCTACGTGCCCTGCGTCGCCACCATGGACGAGAGCTGGCACCTGGAGCACGCCTGGCTCGAGCGGTCCGGGACGAGTGCCACGTTGGCCGTCCCGATCGCCGATGGTGGACGGACCATCGGCTTCATCGGCTTCGACCTGCTCGCCGGCGAGCGACTGTGGTCCGATGATCACCTCGCCGTGCTGGCCTCGACAGCCGGCATCATCTCCCAGGCGCTGGGGCGCAGCGATGCCGAACAGCGGTTCGGCATGGCGTTCGACCGGGCGCCGCTCGGGATGGCCCTGCACAACAGCGAGGGCCGCCACGTCCAGGTGAACCCGGCGTTCTGCGAGCTCCTCGGCCGCCCCGCCACCCAACTGCTCGAGATGTCGGTCCTCGACGTGATCGTGGAGTCCGATCGGCCCCTGCTGCTGGCCGAGCACCGCCGGATCCTGGCGGGCGAGGTCGACCAGCTGACCCTCGAGATCCGCTTCGCCCGGCCCGACGGGGTCGTGGTCTGGTGCCGGGTGCACAGCGCTGCGGTCCGCGACGGCGACGACCTGCGCTACACCGTGAGCCATGTCGAGGACATCACCGAGCGGGTCAGCCGGGACGCGGCGCTGCGAGCCAGCGAGGAGCGCTTCCGCACGCTCGTCGAGAACTCGCCCGTGCTGATCGTGCGCATCGACCGAGACCTGCAGATCGTCTACATGAGCGAGAGCGTCACCCAGGTCACGGGGCTGAGCGTCGAGGAGCTCTCCGCCGCGCCCGGCCAGCTGTTCCGCAACCCCGACGACATCGACCGCTGGGCCCGAGAGGTCCAGGCGGTGTTCGACACCGGCGCTCGACGCGACACGGAGTGGGAGATCCCGTTCGGGGACGACTCGTTCTGGTTCCAGTCCCGTGCGGTGCCCGAGTTCGGCGCCGACGGCGAGGTCGAGCACGTCCTGGTGGTCAACGCCGACATCACGGCCATCAAGCGCAGCGAAGCGGCCCTCGCCCATCAGGCGTTGCACGACCCGCTCACCGGCCTGGCCAACCGGGCCCTGCTGCTCGATGTGCTGGGTCGCAGCCTGGCCACCCGACGTGACGCCGGCCCGGCGGTCCTCTTCATCGACCTCGACCGGTTCAAGTTGATCAACGACTCGCTCGGCCACCGCGCCGGCGACGAGCTCCTGGTCGCCGTGGCCCACCGGCTGTCCGCCGTCGCCCGGCCGAGTGATCTGATCGCCCGTCTCGGAGGCGACGAGTTCGTGCTGGTGCTCGACGACGTGGCTGACCCCAGCGAGCCGGTGCGGGTCGCGAACCGCATCCGCGAAGCGCTGGCCGAACCGATCCTGATCGGTTCGACCGAGGTGGTGACGACCGGTTCCATCGGCATCGCCATGGCGCTCGGCCCCGCCGCCGATGCCGACGGGTTGCTCCGCGACGCCGACGCCGCGATGTACCTCGCCAAGGCGAACGGACGGAACCGGTGCGAGATCTTCGACAAGGCGCTGCGCACCCAGGCGACCCAGAAGCTGCAGATGGAGACCGCGCTGCGCCGCGCCCTCGAGATCGGGGGGCTCGAGGTCCACTACCAGCCCGAGCTCGACCTCGAAACCGGGGTGATCGTCGGGGTCGAGGCCCTCGTCCGCTGGAACCACCCCACCGAAGGTCCGCTCGCGGCATGGGCGTTCATCGAGCTCGCCGAGGAGACCGGCATCATCTTGGACCTCGGCGCGTGGGTGCTGACCGAGGCGTGCCGCCAGGCGGGGCGGTGGCGGATCGAGCGGCCCGACCAACCGCTGACCCTGCGCGTCAACCTGTCGGGCAAGCAGTTCGCCCAGGCCGATCTCGTGCAGCAGGTCGTGGCGGCCATGGAGGCCGGCAACATCGAACCGTCCTCGTTGTGCCTCGAGATCACCGAGACGGCGCTGATGGCGGACCCCGCGATGGGCCTGCGGGTCCTGAACGACCTGCGGGCTCTCGGCATCGAGCTCGCGATCGACGACTTCGGCACCGGGTACTCGTCGCTCGCGTACCTGAAGCGGTTCCCGGTCGACGTGTTGAAGATCGACCGCTCGTTCGTCGACGGTCTCGGTGACGACCCCGACGACACCGCCATCGCCACGGCGATCATCTCGCTCGCCCGCTCGATGGGGATGCGGGTCGTCGCCGAGGGGGTCGAGACGCAACGCCAGCTCGACGAGCTGCGGCGCCTGGGCTGCGACCACGCCCAGGGGTTCCTGTTCGCCCGTCCTGCGCATCCCGACACCGTCTGGTTGACCCCCAACCCGTACCCGCTCGGCGATCCGGCCCCGACCGGCTGACGCGCCCAGCGCGCCGGGCCGCAGAGTCGCCGCCGGGGCTGCCGCCGAGTAGCCGCCAAGTGGCCGCCGACCGGTCGGTGGCCCGCCCCGACGCGTTCGTGGCGGCGGCGGTAGGTTGGCGGGCAGCTTTGCACCCACGTCACGACGTACACCGGGGGACACGACAGATGAGCGACCGACCGACCACACTTGGCCAACTACGGGCGTCGGGTTGGGTGTCACGTTCCGTCAAGGACGAGGTCCGCGAGAACGCGATCGGCCGCATCCGCAACGGCGAGCCGCTCTTTCCCGGGGTCCTCGGCTACGAGCACACCGTGCTCCCACAGCTCGAGAACGCGCTGCTGGCGGGCCACGACGTGATCTTCCTCGGCGAGCGGGGCCAGGCCAAGACCCGCATGATCCGCTCGATCACCGGCCTGCTCGACGAGTGGATGCCGATCGTCGCGGGTTCCGAGATCAACGACGACCCCTACAGCCCCGTGTCGCGCCACGCCCGGGACCTCGTCGCCGAGCAGGGCGAGGACACGCCGATCACCTGGGTCCACCGCGACGACCGCTTCGGCGAGAAGCTGGCCACCCCCGACACCTCGATCGCGGACCTGATCGGCGAGGTCGATCCGATCAAGGTCGCCGAGGGTCGCTACCTGTCGGACGAGCTGACGCTGCATTACGGCCTGGTGCCTCGCACCAACCGCGGCGTGTTCGCCATCAACGAGTTGCCCGACCTCGCCGAACGCATCCAGGTGGGCCTGCTCAACGTGCTCGAGGAGCGCGACGTCCAGGTGCGCGGCTACAAGATCCGCCTGCCCATCGACGTCTTGCTGTTCGCGTCGGCCAACCCCGAGGACTACACCAACCGCGGCCGCATCATCACCCCGCTGAAGGACCGCTTCGGCGCCCAGATCCGCACGCACTACCCGCTCGAGGTCGAGACCGAGGTCGAGATCGCGATGCAGGAGGCTCGTCCGCTCGAAGCGCCGGGCGTGCGGGTGCACATCCCCGCCTACATGGCCGAGATCGTCGCCGAGCTCAGCCAGCTCGCCCGCCAGAGCCCGCACATCAACCAGCGTTCCGGTGTGTCGGTGCGGCTCACGGTCTCCAACCTCGAGACCCTCGTGGCCAACGCCGCCCGCCGTGCGCTCATCCACGGCGAGACCGAGATCGTGCCCCGGGTGACCGACCTCGAGGCGCTCGCGTCGTCGACCGCCGGCAAGGTCGAGATCGAGTCGATCGAGGAGGGTCGTGACGAGCAGATCGTCGATCACCTGCTTCGGTCCGCCGTGCTCACCGTGTTCCGGTCCCATCTCGCGATCGAGAACCTGCGCGCCATCATCGACGCCTTCGACAGCGACGTGATCGTGAGCGCCGGCGAAGACGTCGTGTCGAACGACTACGTGCAGTTGCTCACCGAGGTGCCGGCGTTGCGCGAGCCCGTGCAGATCCTCACCGGCGGCGACGAGTCCCCCGCCGCCGTCGCCAGCGCCGTCGAGTTCGTCCTCGAGGGCCTGCACCTCTCCAAGCGCCTCAACAAGGAATCGATCGGCGCCCGCGCCCAGTACCGCGGCCGCTGATCTGCTGCCTCAGGCTGAGCAGCTGAGCACATCCTTCGCCCCAGGGGCACGGCGCGGTCAGCCGTTGATGACGATCTCGCGCACACCCGCGGGTTCGGCGACGACGATCCGTTCGACCATCGGGGCGAGGAAGATGCCGTGCTCCACGATCCCGGGAACGGCCTCGAGGGCGCTGGCCAGCGCGGCGGGATCGGGGATCGAGCCGAACTGCGCGTCGACGAGCAGGTTGCCGTTGTCACTGCGGCCGGGGCGAGTCGTGATGTCGGTGGCGCCGAGGGCGCGGATGCGAGTTGCGACAACCCCGGGCGCGAAGTCGAGGATCTCGATCGGCGTGCCGAACGGGCCCAGGTGATCGACGAGCTTCGAGCCGTCCACGACCACGATGAACCGTGGCGCCATCTGCGCGACGAGCTTCTCGCGGGTCTGCGCACCGCCGCCGCCCTTGGTGAGGTTGCCGGCGGGGTCGACCTCGTCGGCGCCGTCGATCGCCATGTCGAGCGAGCCGATGTTGTCGGGCGAGACGACGTGCAGCCCGAGACCAGTGGCCAGCTCCTGGGTCTGCACCGAGGTCGCCGTGCACACGATGTCGAGCCGGCGGTCGGCGAGATCCACGATGGTCCAGTGCACGGTGGAGCCGGTACCGAGCCCCACGCGCATCCCGTCGGTCACGTATGCCGCGGCTTGGCGGCCGGCGCGTTCCTTGGCTTCGTCCTGGGCGCTCATGGTCGTTGATCATCCCACGGCGCTCCCGTTCGCTCGAACAGCCGCCTCCCGGGATCGTCCGCCCCGCATCGGTAACATCCCGTCGTCACCCGACCGGCGGTGGCACCCCAGGACCGCCCGTGACCTTCAACTCGCTCCAGTACGCTCTCTTCCTGCCGGTCGTCCTCGTGGGGTACTGGCTGCTGCCCAAGGGCAACCCGCTGGCGGCCAGGATCGGTCTCGATCGTCCTCGGTGGTGGCTTCCCCGACCCCGCCAGTTCTGGCTGCTGGCCGCGTCCTACGTGTTCTACGGCGCCTTCGACTGGCGCTTCGCCTTCCTGCTGCTGTTCACGACGACCGTCGACTACAACGTGGCCAACGGGCTCGAGAACCTCGCCGAGGTGGACCGCCCGCGCCTGCGCAAGCGCCTGTTGCTGCTGAGCATCGTGGTGAACCTCGGGGTGCTCGGCGTCTTCAAGTACTTCAACTTCTTCGTCGAGCAGGGGGTCACCCTCTTCACCCGGGCGGGGCTCGAACCGGCCACACCAGCGCTGCGGCTCCTGCTCCCGTATGGCATCTCGTTCTACACGTTCCAGTCGATCGGCTACACCGTCGACGTCTACCGTCGGGAACTCCCGGCGTGTCGCAACGCCGTGGACTTCTCCACGTTCGTCGCGTTCTTCCCTCAACTCGTCGCGGGGCCGATCTCTCGCGCGAAGAACCTCCTGCCCCAGATCCAGGCCGACCGCGACCGGCCCCACGCGCGACAGGTGCTGTCGGGCCTGTTGCTCATCCTCTTCGGGCTGGTGAAGAAGGTCGTGCTGGCCGACCCGCTGGCACCGGTGGTCAACAACGCCTTCGGGGGCCACCCGAACCCCGGGACCGCGACCGTGGCGCTCGGGGTGGTGGCCTTCGCCATTCAGATCTACGCCGACTTCTCCGGCTACACCGACATGGCGCGAGGCACCTCACGACTGTTGAACGTCGAGCTGGTGCACAACTTCGATCAGCCCTACCTCTCGCGCAACATCACCGAGTTCTGGCGCCGCTGGCACATCTCGTTGTCCAGCTGGTTGCGCGACTACGTGTACATCCCCCTCGGCGGCAACCGGGGTACGAGCGCCGCGGTGTACCGCAACCTGATGCTCACGATGTTGCTCGGCGGCCTATGGCACGGGGCCGGCTGGAACTTCGTGATCTGGGGCGGACTGCACGGCCTGTACCTGTGCGTCGACCATCTCCGTCGGGCGCCGCGGGATCTGCCCGGGGGCCTGCCGCGTCGGCGGGAGATCCCGGCGATCCTCGTGACCTTCGCCCTCGTCTGCTTCGCGTGGATCTTCTTCCGGGCCCACACCTTCGCGGAGGCGCTCGATGTGATCCGTGGGCTCTTCCGCCTCGACGGCGCGGCCCCCGACGGAGGGCAGGTGGCCCTCGTGGGGTTCTCGGTGATCGCCGCGTTCGGTCTTGATCTCGCACAGCGCCGGGTTGTCCATCCGCTGCGATTCGTCCTGGACCGGCCGCTCATCAGCGGTGCCCTCGTCGGCCTCGGCGTGCTCGGGGTCATCCTGTTCAGCGGCGGCACATCCGTGCCGTTCATCTACTTCCAGTTCTGACGCGTCCGCGCCGGCAGATCGACCCGGGACGAGCGACACCCGATGCCCGGTGATCAACCGACCTGGTCGAACACCTCGCCGAGGCTGCCGAGCAGCCAGCGGTCGTCTTCGGCCAACGGCGCCGGGAACGGGCCGCGGAAGCTGAGGGCCTCGACGAGCTCGACGGCGTCGCCGCTGATCGTGACCGTGCCGGCGGGGGTGGGGCGGTCGTGGATCAGGACCGACGGGCCGATCTCGATCACGACGCGCAGATCGGGCGCCGTCGTACGGACCTCGAGCGTGCCCTTCCGACTGGATCCGCGGAGGGCGAGCAGCGCCGGGCCGAGACCAGCCGCATACACGAGGCTCGCCGCGACCTCGTCGACCTCCGCCACCGGCGTGAGCCCGAGCGGCAGCATGACGTCGCGTTCGTGCACCCACGAGTCCCACACCGCGTGGAGCGCGAGGAGGCGAACCGAGATGTGGCCTGGAGGCGCTTCGGCGAGCCTCGACCACGACTCATCGTCCAGCCCCTCGATCGCCGCGGCGAGCTCGGCGTTGGAAGAGATGAAGCGGTCGAGGGTCTCGGCCGGTGTCCAGGTGCGCACCGCGTCGACCAGCTGCGCCGGCGTGGCCACCGGATCGAAGCCCACGAGGTAGCGAGTGGGCGAACCCTGCACGCCGGCGGTCACCGACAGCGTCCAGAACTGGTTGGTGGTCACGAGGTGAGCGACGACGTCCTGAACAGACCAACCCTCGCACCGGCTCGGCGCCGCCCACTGATCGTTGGTGAGGCCGGCGAGCGTGCTCGCGAAGCGCGCCCGTTGACGGAGCAGCGGCGTCGCGGGGTCGTCGATGACCGCAGTCATCGCCAAGACTGGGTCACCGTCGTAGCGCGGGGTCAGCTGCATCCGCGCACCGTAGCGCAGCTGATGCCGGCCGCCCGCCGGACACTGCGGTGCCGATCGAGCGGGGCCGGAACCGTCACGCCCAGCGATACGAGGTGGCCGACGAGGTCGAGGTCACCCGGAAGATCCGCTCGGTGTCGTGATCGAACACCGACTGGATCGCCACGCGCCCGGGCCCCCACACGCGCAGCCAGGGCTGGATCGATGGCCCGAAGTTCGCGCCCAACACGGAGGGACCGACATAGCCGCCCGGGTACTCGAAGTGCAGGCCCATGCCGACGGCCGGGTCCTTGTAGAGCAGCGCGCTCGGGTGCACGAGGATCGACTCTCCCGCCGCCAGCTCGCGGAGGAACACGTTGCCCGCCGCGTGGAGAAAGAGCAGGCCGGGGCCGTCGGACTGAAAGCGGTCGAGAAACCGACCGATCGGGTAGTGCTGCGTGCTGTGGTCGCCGTTCGACGACCGGTAGTGCACCCCCGAGCCGAACCACTGGTAGCCGACGTTGCTGGTGGCCGTCAGGAACCGGTGCTCGCGCACGTCGACGGCCTGGCCGGCGTGGAGGGGCACCGCGATCGTCTCGCCCGGGTGATCGTCGCTGAACGCGACGTGGCCCGGCCCCGTCGCGGTCATCATCACGAGGGGGAGCCCCGCGAGCTTCCGGTTCCATCCCCCCGCCATCGGCATCGTGTCGAGCGTCACGACGGTGTCCGCCCACAACAGCACGTGATGGGAGAAGAAGACCGAGTCCCCCGCGTCGAGCGCCAGCTCGACCACCGGGACATACGCCCCCGAGATCTGCGCGTGGGAGCGCCCGAACTGGATCCGAGCCATGTCGCGGATGCGGGGCAGCTCGACCCAGCCCGACCTGCTGATCGCCTCACGCACGTCGACCGGCGCGCCGCAGTGGGGGCACGACAGGTCGTCGAGCACGCTCGTCGTGCGGCAGTAGGGACAGGCATAGGACGACCCGGGCACGGTGGGGTCCGGCGGGCCGCTCGCATCCGCCGGGCGGGCCGACGAGGTGGGATCGTTCATGCCCGCGCCCTCCTCAGTCGGTGTGGTGGTGAACGTACATCGATTGCATGCCGATCCGGCCGGGACCGGTGAACTCGGCGAGGTAGAGCCCGTGACGGACCAGCCCCGTGCGCACGTCCTGCTGCTCGATGTTCATCGTGACGGTCGAGTCCTTGTACAGGAACCCGCCCGGCTCGAGCAGGATCTGCTCGCCGGGTGCGAGCAAGCGCTCGAACACGTTGCCGTAGCCGTGGAGCAGCAGGATGCCCGGCTCGCCGGCCGTGACGAAGCGGTCCATGTACATGCCGCCCTTGCCCCGCATGACGTTGTTGAAGCCCTTGATGCGCACGAACGAGTAGCTGATGCTGTGTGAGGCGACCAGGAAGGCGTGCTCGCGGACGTCGAGCTCCATGGCCGGATGCAACGGGAGCACCACGACCTCGCCGGTGGCGTTGCGGGAGAACGCGATGCGCCCGGGCCCCGAGGCGGTCATGACCAGGTAGGGCATGCCGCCGAGCACGCGGCTGATGCCGCCGGTGGTGGGCTGGGCCCGCAAGGGCACGCCTTCGTCCTTCCACAGCAGGGCGTGGGGCTCGAAGAACAACCCGTCGCCCGCCTGGAGGGTCATCTCCGCGACCGGCACGATCTCACCCTCGACCTGGCACACGCTCTGGCTGAAGCGGAACTCGGTCAAGTCCCGCAGGCGCGGCGCCTCGCGCCAACCCGAGTCGGTGACGAGTTCGGCCGTGTCGAGCGGCGCCCCGCACCAGTAGCAGGACCGGGCATCAGGGTTGTTCTGCCCCCGGCACCACGAGCAAAGCACGGCTTCCATGTGAGCGTTGCCTCCGCCGGTCAGTTCGGGTGCGGCGCCGAGACGTTCAGACGATCAGACGGTCTCGTTGGCGGTGGCCTTGGCCAGCGCCGATGCCTTGCGCTTCTTGTTGATCATGTGGATCGCGAGCGGGATGAGCGAGGCAACGACGATCACGAGCACGACGAGCTCCATGTTCTCGCCGAGCTTCGGGTACTTCTGGCCCAGCCAGTAGCCGGCCTGGGTGAAGCCCACCGCCCACACGCCGCCGCCGATGATGTTGTACATCGTGAACTTCTTGTAGTCCATCTTCGTGGCGCCCGCCACGATGGGGGCGAAGGTGCGCACCACCGGAACCCAGCGCGCCAGCATGATGGTCTTGGACCCGTGCCGCTCGAAGAAGGCCTCGGCCTCGCGCAGGTACTCCTGCTTGAAGAAGCGCGAATCAGGCCGCTGGAAGAGGCCCGGTCCCCACTTCTTGCCGGTGGCGTAGCCGACCTGGTCGCCCAGGCAGGCGGCCAGCCAGCAGCCAAGTGACACCACGACGATGTTCGCGAGCACACCGGTGTAGGACAGCAGGCCGGCGATGAACAACAACGAGTCGCCGGGCAGGAAGAAGCCGAACATGAGGCCCGACTCGGCGAAGATGATGAGGAACAGGCCGATCGTGCCGACGCTCTTGAGCACCGATTCGGCGATGTCGCCGAGTAGGGCGAAGGTGTGGAGACGCATAAGGCGACGATCGTAGTGGCCCACACCCCCGAACTGGGAACACCCCGGTCAGGGGCCCCATTCCGGCGGCCGCCATCACGCCGACGGGTAGCGGTCGATGATGAGGTTGGCGACCAATGCCGTCCAGCCCGTCTGATGGGAGGCGCCGAGCCCGCGCCCGGTGTCCCCGTCGAAGTACTCGAAGAACCACGGCCGGTCGCGCCACTCCGGGTCGGTCTGCAACCGGTGGTCGTCGCCGAACACGGCCCGCCGACCAGGGGGATCGGCGCCGGCATCGGCGGTGAAGATCGAGACGAGGCGATCCGAGAGATCGTCGGCCACCACGGCAAGAGTGGTCTGTCGCCCGGAACCGGTCGGGTACTCCAACGTGAAGTCGTCACCGAGGAACTCGTGGAAGTGTCGGAGCTTCTCGATCATCAACACGTTGAGCGGCATCCAGATCGGTCCCCGCCAATTGGAGTTGCCGCCGAACAGACCCGACGCGGATTCAGCTGGCTCGTAGCGCACCTCGGCGTGCACGCCGCCCAGATCGACGACGACCGGATGCTCGAGGTGGGAGCGCGACAACGACCGCAACCCGTAGGGCGACAGGAACTGGTCCTCGGCGAGCACACGCTCGAGGATGCGCCGAAGGCGCTCGGGGCTGACCACCGAGAGCAGACCCATCGCCCGGTCCTCGTTGGCGAGGTAGCGGCCGAAGAACCCCGATGCCGTCGGGCGGTGCTGGATGAACCAACGGGCGCGTTCCAGGAACGTGTCGAGCCCGACCACGTCCGAGTCGCGCAGGGTGATGACCGCCGCAGCTGGAACGAGCCCGACCATCGAGCGGATCTTGAGGGGGTGCACGCTACCGTCGGCCATGCGGACGATGTCGTAGAAGAAGGCATCCTCCTCGGACCACAGCCCGGTCGTGTTCATGGCATCGGCGATCAGGGTGAAGTGCTCGAAGAACTTCACCGCCATGTCCTCGTACACGTCGTTGTCGGCGGCGAGCGTGAGCGCGATCTGCAACAGATTGAGGCAGTACATCGCCATCCAGCCCGTGCCGTCGGACTGCTCGAGGACGCCGTCGATCGGCAGCTGCTCGGACCGGTTGAAGGGACCGATGTTGTCCAACCCGAGGAAGCCGCCCTCGAACGCGTTGTTGCCCTCCGCGTCCTCGCGGTTGACCCACCAGGTGAAGTTGAGCAGCAGCTTGTGGAACAGCCGCTGGAGGAACGTGATGTCGCGCACGCCCCCGTTGCCCGCCGCGTCGATCTCGAACACGCGCATCGCGGCCCACGCGTGCACCGGCGGGTTGGCGTCGCTGAACTCCCACTCGTACGCGGGCAAGGCGCCGTTGGGGTGCTGGTACCAGACCCGAAACAGCAGGAGCAGCTGCTGCTTGGCGAGCTGGGGATCGATGTGGGCGAGCGACACGCAGTGAAAGGCGAGGTCCCACGAGGCGAACCACGGGTACTCCCACTTGTCGGGCATGACGATCACGTCGTTGGCATCGAGGTGGCGCCAGTGCCCGTTGCGAATGTCGCCTCGGCCCGCGGGCGGCGGCGGCGTGGCCGGGTCACCGTCGAGCCAACGCGACACGTGGTAGCGGTAGAACTGCTGGCTCCAGAGCAACCCGGCCCAGGCCTGACGCAGGATCGTCGCTTCGTCCGGACTGGCCGCCGGGGGCGTGTGCTCGGCATAGAACTCGTCGGCCTCGGCCTCGCGCGCCGCCAGCACCCCCTCGAACGCCGCGCCCAGATCCGGCAGCACCTCCGGGGGCACCGCGATGTGGTCGAGCTCCTCGTCCCAGTCGCGGGGCGACGTCCCGCCGGGCAGTACGTCACTGGGCGCGGTGGGCGCGGTGGGCGCGCTCGCCGCGCTCGCCGCGGCGATCTCGACTCGGACCTGCGCCTCGCTGCGGTCCTCGTCAGGATGGGCGGTCTCGCCACCTACGACGGCGCCCGATCGAAACGCCGGCAGGTCACGCAGCAACGGCGCCGCCGCGGGTACCGGCTCCTCGCCGATCCGGGTGAACCGGACCCGCCACTCGAGCGTCTCGCCGGGCGTCGCCGTGCCCTGGAACCACCACGCCGCCTTGGTTCCGGTGCGGCCCGGGTGCACGGTCGCCGCGGTCCCGCCGGACAGGACGTGATCGTTGATGCCGTCCTTCGAATACGGGGTCGAGCCGGGGGTGCCGTACAAGCGCTCGGTGTTCGACTCGTTCTCACAGAAGAGCAGGTCCGCGTCGCGGTCGGCGGGGCCGACGCCCACGGCCACCGCCACCCACCGTCCGAGCCTCACGTGATCGATGACGACCGCATGGCCGTCGGCGTGGGCGTGGCCGCGCAGGACCGGTCGCTCCTTGCCGCTCCCCCAGGACCAGACGTTGCGGAACCACAGTGTGGGGAGCAGGTGCAGGGTCGCTGGCGCCGGGCCGTGGTTGGTCGCGCGGATGCGCAGGCACAGGTCCGTCGGCGAGGCCTTGGCGTATTCGGCGGTGACGCCCCAGTAGCCCTGGTCGAACACACCCGTGTCGAGCAACTCGTACTCGCGGTCGTCGTAGCCCCGCGCCTCGTTGGTCCGGATCAGATCCTCGTACGGAAACGCGGCCTGGGGGTAGTGGTAGCGCCAGTGCAACCACGAGTGGGTGGGCGTGGCGTCGACGTACCAGTAGCACTCCTTCACGTCCTCGCCGTGGTTGCCCTCCTTGCCGGTCAGGCCGAAGAGCCGTTCCTTCAGGATCGGGTCGCGCCCGTTCCACATCGCCAGGCCGAGGCAGATCGCCTGACGCCGGTCACAGATCGCCGCCAGGCCGTCCTCCCCCCAGCGGTACGCCGTGGCGCGCGCCTCGTCGTGGGTGAGCGAACGCCACGCCTCGCCGTCGGCGGAGTAGTCCTCGCGCACGGTGCCCCACTCACGCTCGGAGACGAACGGGCCCCACTGCCGCCACGGCGCCGACACGTCCGCCCCGGCGGGCCCCGCCGCCGGCGACAACGGTCGCTCCTCGGTCCCGGCGTCGGCATCGTCGAGGCGGTCCTGCTCAGCTCCCATGGACCCTGTCTAGCCGGTCAGGTCGCGGTCGGGTCGGTGACCCGGCCGAGGAACAGGACCGCGCCGGTGGGCACGTCGCGGATGGCGAACAGGAACGGCTTGTCGACCACGAGCGACTTGCAGCACGGGGCACTCCCCTCTCCCATCACGACCGCCGTCGCGGCCGCGGCTTCGGTGCCCTCCTCGTCGACCGCGATGAACGCCTGGTGGTAGACGTCGTCGATCTTCAGCTGCTCGGCTGTCGTCATCCCGGCGAAGTCCGCGGCGGAGGTGAACGCCAGGGGCATCCCGAGGGCCGACAGCTGCTCGCGCAGCGACACCTGGGACCGGAAGCTGAACTTCGGCATTCGCAAAGAGGTGAGGCTCTCGCGGGCACCGGTCACGATCGTCGCGAGCGTCGGTCCGTCGAGGCGGCCCTCGAAGGCGGCGAGGTCATCGGGCACGATCACGACCATCGACAGCTCGTCGCCGAGGTACGGGATCTCCGCGGCCTGCCACCCCGGCCCCTCGCTGTAGCCACCGGCCTTGCTCGTCATCATCGTCGGCGCCGACACCACCGAACCGTCGGGCCGGGTGAACGGCTGGTCGCCGTTGCCCTCGAACCGCTTGACCCACGGCGCCTTGAAGTACACGGCATCGACCAGCACGAGTCGCGTGAGGTCGTCCAGCGACCCGGCCGGCAGCAGGTCCACGATCTTGCCGTTCGTGCGATCCGACGCCCACTGGTTGATCTCCAGGCGGGCCGCCTCCGCCGCGGACCGGTAGTCGACGAGGCGCATGCCTGCGCCGTAGTACCGAGCCAGCGTCTCGAGGAACAGCTGCTCGAACGTCGTGCCCTGTTGGCCGAAGAGCGCGTTCGCCGCCGAGAGCGCGACATCGCCGTTGCGGGTGTCGTCACCCTTGTGCCCGGCACGGGCGGCGAGCTGCTGATCGAGCGCGTTCAGCGCCTGATCGAGCTCGTCGCCGGACCCGGCGTGCAACGCGGCGTCCATCTGCGTCCGGGTCTCACCCCGGGCGCCCTGGCGCGTCATCGCGAGCGCCGTTTCGATGCTCGCAGGGCTGAACACCAGGTTCCCGGGCCGGGCGGCCAAGCGCCGGTACAGCTCGGTACCCAGCGAGTCGATGGCGGCGACCGCGGCGGCCGGGCTCGTGCCCGCCGTGGCGGCCCGCGGCACATCGGCCCGAGCTTCCACGGCACCGGCCGACTTCCCACACCCCAGCCCCAGAAGGGCCACGGCCAAGAGGGACGCCATGGCCAACCGACACGTCGATCCGTTCCTCGACCTCGTCTTCACCGCAACTACCGTGGTTGCTTCACCCATGTGCCGCTCCCCTGCTCCAGATGGCGGACGGCGCCACCGCGTGCCGTTCGGACGATCCTCGCAGACGCCCGGTTCCCGCCCATGCGCACGACCGCTTCGCGACGCGATGCAGGTATTCACGGCGCACATGAGTATCCTGCCAAGAGCGAGTATCCGTCAGTCAGTCGTTCTCTCTTGAATTCGGCGATGGATGTGCGCCCAGGTCGGTCATTCGGGCCGGCTGCACCAAGCAGAAGAAGAGAAAACGTGACTACAGGTACTGTGAAGTTCTTCAACAGTGAAAAGGGCTTCGGCTTCATCTCTCGTGAGGGTGGCGACGACGTGTTCGTTCACTACTCCAACATCCAGGGCGACGGTTACAAGTCGCTCGACGAGGGCCAGCGCGTCGAGTTCGACGTCGCTCCGGGCCGCAAGGGTGAG
>JBBQHT010000044.1:0-23436 GCA_038324235.1 Acidimicrobiales bacterium | reverse complement strand
GCCCTGCGCCGCGGCGAACTCGCGCATCGGGACCTCCCCGCGGAAGAAGTACATGCCGTTGAGCACCGAGCTGCCGCCGGTCAGCTCCAGGGCGTCGAGGTGCCCATCGGCTTCGAGGAGCTGCGCGAACTGCAGGCTCTCATCGAGCCAGAGGCCCCGATCGACCCCGTCGGCCATGTTGAACTTGGCGAGCACCGCGATCCGTCCGTCGGCGACCCGGCGCACCGCCTCGACGACGCGGCGCGGGAACCGCGACCGGTTCGCGATGCTGCCCCCGAACTCGTCCCGGCGCTTGTTCAAGTTGGGGCTCATGAACGAGCTCAACAGGTAGTTGTGGCCGATGTGGACCTCGACCGCGTCGAACCCGGCATCGATCGCCACCCGGGTGGCGCGCTCGAACTGCGCCACGACCTCATCGAGCTGCGCCGGCGATGCGCCCTTCACGATGCCCATGGCCGGCATGCTGAACCGGGTAGACGGCGCCAGGCTGGGGTGCTTGCGGGACTGGGCCTGGGCGACGAGCCCCGCGTGGCCGAGTTGGGCCGACACCTTCGCCCCTTCGGCGTGCACCGCGTCGGTCAGCCGCCGCAGATCCGCGGTGAGCCCGTCGGTGAACACGAGGGTGTGGGCACTGACGCGCCCGCCCATCGACACCGCGCAGTAGGCCACGGTCGTGAGGGCGGCGCCCCCCCGGGCGACGGCCACGTGGAAGTCGATGAGCTCCTGGGTGACGGCACCCCGGGGCATGACGCCTTCGAAGGTGGCCGCCTTGAGGATCCGGTTGCGCAGCTGCAGGGGACCCAGGGCCACTGGTTCGAAGGGGACGGGAGACACCGCAGTCGCACCGGTCACGGGGATCCATTCGGGGGGTCGGGCCCCGTCGGCAGTTGCTGAAGGGCACGTAAGTAAAGGTATCCTCGGATATGATTCCGGTCATGTCAACCGGTGAGGGCACCCTGGCGGCCCGACGAGGTCGTCCGCCGAAGATCAACCGGACCCAGATCGTCGAGGCCGCGATCGGACTCGGTCTCGACACCTTCACGATGCAGGGCATCGCCGAGCACCTGGGCGTGACCTCGCCGGCGCTGTACTCCTACGTGGCCGGGCGGGACGAGGTGCTCGCCCTGGTCACCGACGCGCTGCGCCAGCGCCTCGACGCGTTCTCGAGCGCCGCCACGACCTGGCGGGAGTGGCTGATCGACTTCGCGCAGCTTGTGCGCCGTGACCTCGCGCCGTCCGCCTCGTCGCTCATGGTCGATCTCCACGGTCCCGGCACGGCGGATCAGCTCGGCGTTGGTGAGCGCGGCTTGCAGCTGTTGATGGACGACGGGTTCTCCGCCGCCGAGGCCGGCTCGGCGGTGTGGTTGGTGTTCCGCGTGGCGCTCACCGCGGGACCAGAACAAGGCACCGACCTGGCGAGGTACGTCGACGAGACCCGCAGAGCGCTGCTCCCGACGACCGCGCCCACGCTGCCGGCCACCCAGGCCGTCAACCTCGCGTTCGCGAGCGGAGCGCGCGACACGTTCTCGTTCGACCTGCACGTCCTGCTCGACGGCTTGGAGCGGTGGCACCGCGCCACGCCTGCGTCGGCGCCCGGTTGAGCAGGCGCTCGTCGTGGGCCGCGACGGCGCCCCACCTTCGCGATCTCCGTGAGCACCTGCCAGGCGCCCTCGGGCGCGCGGTCGTTGACCGTCGGCCGGCGACGGGGGATCATGGGCACCGGTCGTCGGCAGAGGAGGCTCGATGGTGAGCCGCACGCGAACCAGGGTGGCGGGATCGCGGTCACCCGCCGGTGGCTCCCAGCGCCATGGCTCGTCGCGGGCCGGGTCCGTGGTCCAGCGCTCGTCCCCATCCTCCCAATCCACCCGGTCGTTCGCCTCGGCGCCGCGCGGTGTGGCGGGCCTGGCCGACTCGGCGCTCGCGCTCCAGCGGACGGTGGGCAACGCGGCGACTGCCGTGCTGATGCGTGATGTCGTGGCGCCGCCCACCCCGGCCGTGGCCCACACCACCGCCGAGCTCGACGCGATGAAGCTCGGCGAGTTCCACGAGTTCGCGCGGGGACAAGCGGACTGGTCGACGAACCCGGCGATCGCGGCGGCGGACCGGCGGGCGCTGATCAAGGTGCTCGAGTGGTACCGGGCGGATCAGAGCCTCGGCACGACGGCATCGGAGATGACGGTCAGCGCCACGCGGGCCACGAACCTCACCCCGCAGGTGCGGGCCCGCCTCGCCCGCTACTCCGCAGCCGCGGCCAAGTCCCACGACACCGTCGATCTCACGGTCAAGGACGACGTCACCAAGGCCATCGATCAGGGCGAGGTGCTCGAGGCGGTCGAGCCGGCCCTGGGCGCGGCCCAGCTCAAGACGTCGATGCGCGAGGCCCACGTCGATCGCCTGATCACCGAACGCGGCCTGGCGAACCTGCTGGCCTATCACCAGGCCTGCCACCCCTCCTTCGAAGCCTCGGGCGGTGAGGACTTCGACGACTACTTCACGATGCGCTACGCCGAGGGCAACGATCCGGTCGCCCTGAAGGCCGGGCTGACCACCGTGCACAACTTCCACCGCTTCGAGAAGGCCGCCCTCACCGGGCTGACGACGAACCTCGGCAAGGTGCCCGGCGCCCAGCCGGCCGCGCTCATCCTGCACAGCTCGCACGACCACAACGCGGCGTTCCACCGCGATCCGAACCTCACGGCGTTGATCACCCGGCCGAGCTTCCTCACGTTGCTGGTGGAGGGGGAGCCGTCGCTCGAAGCGATCCAGGGCGACGTGGCGCGCCTGGGTCGCCAGTTCGGCCGGCGCGGCAAGATCACCGAGATCATGGTGGCCGGGCACGGCGAGAGCCGCTCGATCGAGTTGGCCGGTGACCCGACCGCGCGTGGCGGGGGCGCAAGTCAGAACATCGACCTCGAGCACAACAAGGCGCGCAGCACGAAGTTCTTGAACGCGTTGCTCGCCAACATGGAGCACAGCCCTCAGGCCCGGTTCGTGCTGAACGGGTGCCTCACGGCTTCGGTTGCGGTCAACACGCCGCTCGCGGCGAACCCGGCGGCCGCGGACGCCCAGATCCGCACCGCCCTCGCGACCCAGCCGAGCCTGGCCGCCTACACCGCCGACCTCGCGCGCCGCCAGGGCATGGACCCGAACGCCTTTGTCGGCGCGAGCGGCTCGTTCGGTCAGGTCGGCCTGGTCGATCCCGCGCACGGAGATCAGATGTCGATCATCAGCGCGGGCGATGACCAGCTCGTCAACCCGGACAAGTTCGAATACGTCCGCCACGGGATCAACCCGACCGGAGCCGTCCGCGCGGTCGTGGAGTGCTGGGTCCGCGACGAGGCCCGGACCCGGGCGAAGATGACCGAACGGATCACCGAACTGGCCGGCGCCACCGGGCTGCAACAGGTCCTCATCCGCACGCTCTACACCCTGGCGCTGGCCGACGGGTCGCTCGGCGGCATCCAACGGCTCTCCAAGGCGGCCGAACCGACCGAGGAGCTGACCTCCGACAACGAGTGCAAGCGCGGCGGGCTCTCCTCCGCGGGCGCGCTCACCTGGGTCGACGCCGCCGTCGCCCCCGGCCTGTTCCCCACGTTGCTGGGTGGCGGCGTCACCGACCGGGCCGCCCACGCCGCGCTGGTCGTGAACCAGGCCTGGGCGTTCAACGTCCCCGCCCGGCGCGGCGCGTTCCTCGACGAGGTCGCCCGCTTCACGTGCAACGACCTGCTCGACTTCGTGGACCCCCGCATGCTGCTGGGCGGGCTCACGCCGGCCGCGATGATGGGCGAGGCCGGGCACGAGGCCGGGCGCCTGCGGATGGCGCTGCTCGTGTTGCGCTCGTCGGCCGGTGCGGGCGCGGCCGACCCGGACGCGGTGGCCCACCTCGTGGGGCTCCTCGGCGCCGGACCGCGCTTCCCGGCCGCGGCGGGCCTCGCTCCCGCGATCGCCGGTTTCACCAACGAGGATGCGGTCTTGCGCATGATCGGCCACGACCCGGATGCGGCGCCAGCTCCGGTCGCCGCCGATCCGCTGGCCCCACCGCCCGCACCGACGCCCAACGTCGACCTCGACGGCGATGGGACGAACGACTTCTACGTCACCCCGATGACCCGCGTCGCCGGCGTCACCGCGTTCTCGGGCCTCCGGGTGCGGGACCACCCGGATCTCGGCGCGACCGTGATCAAGGTGCTCGACCGGGGGATCGACGTCGACGTGATCGGGAGCAGCGGCCGCTGGTACGCGGTCGACCTCGACAACCGCACGCGGTTCATGCACCAGAGCTGGCTCCGCCTCGCCCGGGTTTCGGCGTGAGCTGTCCCGTGTCTCACTCGTCGAGGCGGCATCGCACGAGCGAGGGCGACGGGCCGCCGACCGCGACAGCCAGGCGCGCGCCGTCGGCGGCGTACCCGAGCGCCTCGATCGGACCATCGAGGCTGACGTCGGCCAGCAGGTTGCCCCCGAGCGACCAGCGGCGCACGACCCCGTCGTCGCCACCCGTCGCCAGTTCGTCGCGGGTCGGGTGCGGCGCCAGTCCTCGGGCGGCGCCGGGGTGCGCGGGCCAGGCGTCGCGGGTGATCCAGCTGCGGACGTCCGCGAGCAACACGTCGCCGTCGGCGGTGGTGGCGAGCAGCAGGCGATCGCGGAACGGCGCCGCGCGCAGGATCGAGGTGGCACACCAGCGTCGGGTGACGATGGACGACCCGTTCGTGTGGTCCCACACCCGCAGCGTGGCGGCGCATGCAGCCACGTAGTCGGGTCCGATCACCATCGGTCCGCAGGGCTCGTCCTGGGCCAGGTCGGCGAGCAGCAGCCGCGGCGCCCGCGTCTCCCCGTCGAGAACGAGGATGCGGCCGGCTGGGGCCCCGCCGCGGCCGGCCGCGCCTTGCCGCCGCGAGGGTCGGAACGTCGCGCAGACCGCGACGACCGATCCGTGGGCATCCCAGGTGGCGTGGGCGATCTCGTACGTGCCGGACGGGTGGTCGACCAGGCCCTCGAACAGCGGTCCGATCGGGGGCAGTTCATCCCACGCGTCAGCCGCGAGGCGGTAGCGCTCGGGCGCGCTCAACACGAGGGCCCCGTCGACCGAGATGGCCAGGTCGACCAGCGGTCGCCCGGCTCGTGCCGGTAGTCGCTCGACGTCGTTCAACCCGAGCGCACCCCAGCGCGCCAGTCCCAGCCGGTCGGCGGCGATCCACGAGCCGTCGGGGGCCGCCGCGATCCCCGTCGCGTGCACACCCCGCACGACGCCCTCCGGTCGGATCGAGTGCATGGATCCGGTCAGATCATCGCCGCGGACGAGATGTCCGGATGCGAGCGCATGAACCGGACGAGGGTCGGCAGGTACGTGGGTACCCTCGGGCACGCGACGCCGGAACCGTCGAGGTCGCGCGACGCGTGCTCGGTGAGGTAGTGGGTGGGATGGGTCAGGTAGTCGACGGTGCTCGAGGGGATCCGCATGAGCTGGTAGACCCCAGGCACCTTGTCGATCGCCAGCTTGGCCAGCTTCCGGGTGATCGGCACCCGGATGAGGCGGCGCTGCGTGGCGCGGGCCATCTCCGTGTAAAGATCAGCCACTGTCAGCGGCGCCGGATCGGCGAGTTGGTACACCCGGTTCAGCGATCGGTCGTCGCCGCTGAGGTGCGAGATGGCATCGACGACGAAGTTGCACGGCACGATGTTGAAGCGGAAGGCCGTCGAGTCCCCTGCGACCGGCAGCACCGCGACCCGAGGTTGGCGCAGCAGCCACTGGAGCGCGTAGTACGGCCCGTCGTACTTCTGCGTGATCCCGGTGGTGCTGTCACCCACCACGATCGCCGGGCGGTAGACCGATGCCGGAAGACCGCCGGCCATGCGGTCGGCGACGTCGACCTCGGCGAGGAACTTGGTCTCCTCGTAGTGGTTGTTGAAGCTCTGGCCCTTGTCGAGGTCGGTCTCGGCGAACGGTCCGGCGTAGCGCCCGCTGACGTAGCAGGTCGACACGTACTGCACGCGTCGCAGGTTGGTGACCCGCTCGGCGAAGTCCAGGACGTGGCGCGTGCCATCGACGTTGATGCGCATCCCGACATCCCGCGGGACGCTCAGGTCGTAGACCGCGGCGAGGTGCCACACCTCGGTCGTGGCCGCGGTGAGGCCTCCCGGATCCTCGAGTCCGAGGCCGGCGACCGTGATGTCGCCCTCGACGAGGACGATCCGATCGACGAGGGACGGGTCGCGGGCCACGAGCTCGTCTCGGCGCCGTTCGGCCATGGCGGCGAACTTGCCCTGCACGAGGCACGTGGCGGTGCTCTGCGGTGCGCGCGCCAGGACGCGGGGCAGGAGCTCCGAGCCGAGGAACCCCGGGAACCCGGTGAAGAAGATCGTGCTCATGGTCGCGGTCCCTTCTGATCCACCCGCGCGGTCCTGGGTGCCGACGCCATCGTAGGGGGGCGCCGGGCCCCATGGCTCCGAGCCGCCCCTCGGGTTCGGCCCGAACGATGTCGGTCACCTCGGCGTGCCGGCGCGCATGGTCGGGGACCCGAGCCCAGGCAGTACCCTCCCGCCATGGCCGGTCTCCCTGGGTCAGCGCCCCTCCTGCGCTTCCTGACCGGCCTGCCGGGTCGACAGGACGACGTCACCGCCGTCATGAACGGCCTGTTCGGAGACACCCTCGACGACCAGGGGGCATCGCTCGCGACGCCGATGACGATGCGCGCCGGCGGCTCCGTCCTGCCCCTCGAACGCCACGCGCTGGCCAGTGCCCTCGGCGCGGCCGGCATCGAGGCCGGTCCCAAGATCTGCCTGCTGGTCCACGGGCTGATGTCCACCGAATCGGTGTGGGAGTTCGCGGGGGACACCACCACGACGTACGGCACGGAGCTCGCGCGGGATCACGGCGTCATCGCTGTGGCCCTGCGCTACAACACGGGTCGGCACATCTCCACCAACGGCCGGGAGCTGGCGACGCAGTTGCACGAGCTGGTCGCCGCGTGGCCGGTGCGCGTACGGGAGATCGATCTGATCGGCCACAGCATGGGCGGACTCGTGCTCCGCTCGGCGTGTCACTACGCAGCCGGCGTGCGGCCTCGCGGCGGCTGGCCCATCGGACGATCGTGGACCTCGCGGGTGCGCCGTGTCGTCCTGGTCGGCGTGCCCAACCTGGGCGCACCGCTCGAGGTCCTGGTGAACCTGTCGAGCGCGACGCTCTGGTCGTTGCCGGTCCCGGCGGCCCGACTCGTGGGACTGGGGCTGGATCATCGCAGCGCCGGCATCAAGGACCTGCGCTTCGGCGCCATCCTCGACGACGACTGGCAGGAACAGGACCCGGCCAGCGTCGTGCGCCCGCGCCCGCACACGGTTCGCCCGTTGCGCCACGCCCGGTACCTCGTGATCTCCGGCAGCGTGACCACCGACCCGGAGCATCCCCTCGCCCGGGTCATCGGCGACGCCCTCGTGACCTCGTCGAGCGCGGCGGGCGGGGCCACCGACGAAGCCGGCGCGGGGGAGGAGTCCGTGCTGCCGGGCGCCACGGTGCGCCAGTTCCCGAAGGTCACCCACATCGCGCTGGCCAACCGTCCCGAGATCTATGCCGCCATCCACGAGTGGTGGCCCACCTGAGGGTCGCGGGCCCCTCGGCCATAGGCTCTCGGGATGATCAGCCTCCAGGGCGTGCGCAAGGTGTTCCCCGGATCGAACCAGCCCGCGGTCGGAGATCTCAGCCTCGAGATCCCGACCGGCGAGATCGTCACCCTGATCGGGCCGTCGGGCTGCGGGAAGTCCACGACCTTGCGCATGATCAACCGCCTCATCGAGCCCACCTCCGGGTCGATCACGATCGACGGCCTCGACGTCACCACCCGCCCCGCGCACGAGCTGCGCCTGGGCATCGGGTACGTGATCCAACAGGTCGGTCTCTTCCCGCACCGGACCATCGCGCAGAACATCGCGACGGTCCCCGCGCTGCTGGGTTGGGAACGGGCGCGCATCGCCGCGAGGGTCGAGGCGCTGTTCGAGCTCGTCGGACTCGACCACGACCTCGCCGATCGGTACCCTGCGGAGCTGAGCGGCGGCCAGCAGCAGCGAGCCGGGGTCGCCCGGGCCCTCGCGGCGGACCCACCCGTGCTGTTGATGGACGAGCCCTTCGGCGCCGTCGACCCGATCGTGCGGGCCCGGCTCCAGGACGAGCTCTTGTCGTTGCAGCGCGAGCTCCGCAAGACCATCGTGTTCGTCACCCACGACATCGACGAGGCGATCCGCCTCGGGGACCGCATGGCGATCCTGAACGTGGGTGGCGTGCTCGAGCAGTACGGCCCCCCTTCCGCCGTGCTCGCAGACCCGGCCAACGCGTTCGTGACGAGCTTCCTGGGTGGCGAGCGGGGCCTCAAGCGGCTGTCGCTCGTACCGGTGTCGGCGGCCCGCCTCGATCCCGGACCGACCCTGGGACCCGACAGCACCGTCGAGGATGCCCGCGCGACGATGGCGGCGAGGGGGCTCGACTGGGTGGCGATCGTCGCCGACGGTCGGCTGCAGGGTTGGATCGACGAGGCGGACCTCGCGCAGCAGACCAGGTTGGGCGACGCGGCGATCCGGCCGTTCGCCCTCAAGCTCCGTCCGACCGACTCGTTGCGCGAGGCGCTCGACACCCTCGTCAGCTCACCGACCCACATCGCCCCGGTGGTCGACGAGGACGACACGTACCTCGGCATCCTCGACGTCACCAGCATCGGCGAGGGGCTGGACCAGCGAGCACCTCGATGACGGCGATGGCCCCATGACGACCCCGATCGCCCAGCTCGACTCCGGCCCGCTGATCCGGTGGTCCTGGATCACCGATCACGGGGATCTGATCCTGTCGAACCTGGTGCAGCACCTCGTCCTGACGTTCGTGACCGTGGCCATCGGGTTCGTGCTGTCGATGCTGCTGGCGGTGGTCGCGCTGCGCTTCCGGTTCACCTTCGCCCCCATCAACGCGGTCACCGGCATCATGTACGCCGTCCCCAGCATCGCCCTGTTCGTGCTCCTCACGCCGCTCACCGGCCTGACGACGCTGACCGCCGAGATCGCGCTCATCAGCTACACGCTGCAGATCCTGACCCGCAGCATCGTGGCCGGGATCGACGGCGTGCCGCCGGCGGTCCGGGAATCCGCGACCGGCATGGGCTACACCGATCGACAGCGCCTGTGGCACGTGGAGCTGCCGTTGGCGCTGCCGGTGATCCTGAGCGGCGTGCGCATCGCGACGGTGACCACCGTGGGCCTGCTGCCCGTGGCCGGACTGCTGGGCTCGGACCAGGGCGGGCTCGGCGAGCTGATCTTCGATGGGCTGACGCGGTTCTTCAACACGCCGCTGCTGGTGGGTGCGGTGCTCGTGGTCGCGGTGGCGGTCGCGTGCGACCTGCTGCTCGTGGGCGTGCAGCAGGTCCTGACACCCTGGGCCCGACGACGAGGGACCTCGGCGTGAGCTTCCTGCACGACGTGTTCGTGTGGTTCAACGACCCGGTCAACTGGAGCGGGTCCAACGGCGTTCCGGCGCGGGTCCTCGAGCACGTGGTCCTCTCCCTCGTCGCCCTGCTGGTCGCCGCCGCGGTCGCCGTGCCCACGGGCGCGCTCCTCGGCGCGAGCCAACGCAAGGGCACCGTGCTCATCAACCTCGCCAACGTCGGCCGGGCCATACCGTCGTTCGCGGTGCTCGTGCTCGGGGTGATCTGGCTCGGCCTGGGCTCGGCTCCGGTGGTCATCACCCTGGTCCTGCTCGCGTTGCCGCCGATCTTCGTGTTCACCTTCACCGCCGTGCGCGAGGTCGATGCCGCGGTGGTCGACAGCGCCCGCGGCATGGGCATGACCGAGCGCGCCGTGCTCTGGCGGGTGCGCCTCCCGCTGGCCCGTCCCCTCATCCTCTACGGACTGCGCCTGTCGTCGGCGGCGGTGATCGCCACGGCCACGCTGGCCGCGCTCATCGGGGGCGGGGGCCTCGGCCGGTACATCGTCGACGGGTTCTCCGTGCGGGACTACCGGGTGATCTTCGCGGGCACCGTACTGGTCGTGGGCCTCGTGCTGATCTCCGAGGCGTTCTTCGCGATGCTCGAGCGGACCACCGTCTCACCCGGCATCCGTCGCGCCGCCGAAACCTGACACGAGAGGTCAGAATTGAGGTCGAGGGGGGTAGAGTCCCGCCATCCGACCGGGAGGACAACCATGTATCGCACACGTCGTCACACCACCGCGATCATCATCGCCGCGGCGCTCGCCGTCGGGCTCGCCGCCTGCGGCAGCTCCGGCAGCAGCGACACCAGCACCAAGGCCACCACCGCCCCTTCCGGCTCAGGCGGCTCGGGTGTGGCCGCCGCGACGATCGCGTCCACCCTGTCCTTCGGCGGTGGGCCCGAGTGCCCGCAACGACCGCTGTGCCTCCAGGGTCTGCAGTCCACCTACGGGCTCACCTTCAAGGACGTGCAGACCCTCGACTCGGGTGGTCCGATCACCGTCGCGGCGTTGAAGAAGGGCGACATCCAGATCGGCCTCATCTTCACCTCGGACGGGCAGATCGCCGCGAACAAGTGGGTGCTGCTCGAGGACGACAAGAAGCTGCAGCCGGCCGACCCGGTGACGCCGATCGCGAACGATGCGGTGGCCACCGCGTACGGCGCCGACCTGGCGAAGGTCGTCGACGGGGTCAGCGCGAAGATCACCACCGAGGATCTCGTCGAGCTGAACAAGCAGGTCGACGTGGACCAGAAGGACCCCGATGCGGTGGCCCAGGACTTCGTGAAGACCAAGGGCCTCCTGCCGTCGGGCACCCCCGCGACGAAGACGGGACCGACGATCAAGGTCGGCTCGGCGAACTTCTCCGAGAGCGTGACCCTCGCGAACATCTACGCCGATGTGTTGAAGGCCAACGGCTACCCGGTCGAGACCAAGCTGAAGGTCGGCACCCGCGAGGTGTACTACCCGGCGCTGAAGGCCGGCAACGACATCAACTTCACCGCCGACTACGCCGGCACCCTGCTCACCTTCGTCGACAAGAACCAGACCCCGTCCGCCGATGCGGCCAAGACGCACGACGCGCTCGTCGTGGCCCTCAAGAACGAAGGCGTGACCGTGTTCGCCTCGTCGACCGCGGAGGACAAGAACGGCTTCGTGGTCACCGCCGACACGGCGAAGAAGTACAACCTCAAGACCCTCAGCGACCTGGCCAAGCCGGCCTCCTGACCCGGTCCGTGTCCGCGGGCGGTGTGGGATGATTCGGCGATGAACCCCCGCATGCGCATCGGCGCGGATAGCGCCGCACAGGTCGTGCGCGGCCTGCCCGCCCGGCTGCGGTCGCCCAGCACGCCGCTGTCGCGGGCGCAGCCCTGATGTCCCCGCGTCGGTGGGCACCCCGGCGGGCGAGCACGCCCTCCACGGACGCGGCCGTGCCCGACGCGAGCACGCCGGCCGCGCGCCACCTGGGCTTGGGTGACCTGCCCCCCGCGGTGGCGGAACGCCTGCGGTTCGCCAACGCGGCCCCCCGCCGGTTGCGCAGTGAGCGACTTCCCCCCGAGATCCGGCACGAGCTCGAGGATCTCTGGGACGGTGTCGTGGCCGACGTGTACGACGAGGTGGCCGGTCTGCGACGCACGAAGGCCTTCGGCCAGGACGTCGTGATGCGGGCCCTGGCCCGGGTCGCCGACCGTCTGCTGCAGGCCGAGCGGGTGGTGAACTTCACCGCGGTCCATCATCCGATCACGGCCCGTCGCGGCGCCAAGCACGTCGTGGTGGGTGCGGTCGGTGGAGGCGCGTCCGCGGCGGTCGAGGAGCTCGCCAGCTTCGGCACCGCGGGTACGGCGACGACCGTGGCGATCGTCTCGGCCATCGCGGGTGAGGTGTTCGAGACCTATGTGGCGGCATCGGCGCGCGCCCAGCAGTTCCGCGATCAGCAGTGGCCGGTCGATCCGAACGCGGTCCTCATCGACCTCGCGGAGGTCGCGGGGTACGGCGAATCGGCCGACCGGCGGGCGACCACGATGCTCGCGCGAGAAGCGGCCGCCTTCCTCGGCGACGCGCTCGTGAAGCGCACGGCCAGCCGCTTCGCCCGTGGGCTGATCCCGGTCGTGGGCGTGGCGGTCGGCGCGGGGTTCTCGGCCCACACGATCCAGCGGGTGCAGGCGTTGCCGCTGCGGCCACCGTCGCAGGCCGCCGTCGAGGGCCTGGTGCGCGACCTGATCAACGATCCGGACATCTACCAACAGGAGCGGGAGCGGTTCCTCGGTCTCGGGGAGTCCTGAGCCACTCGATCGTGCCGTGGGCGGCGGCGACCGCGGTGGCGAAGGTGGCCTGGAGCAGGTAGCCCCCCGTGGGCGCGTCCCAATCGAGCATCTCGCCCACGACGAACGTGCCGGGCCGGCGCCGCAGCATGAACGCATCGTCGACCTCGCGCAGCGCCACGCCGCCGGCGGTCGATATCGCCCGGTCGATGGGCTGGGGACCGACGAGGCGCAGGGGCAGCGCCTTGGCCAGCGCCGCCAGTGCGACCGGGTCGGTGGGCAGGTCGTTGGCCGTGGCCTCACGCAACAGCCCGATCGCCACCGGAGCGAGACCGGCGCTCCGGCGCAGCGCGGTCGACACCGAGTCCTTCGGCCGGCGGTGGCGCAGACGCTCGGCCAGCTGGTCGACATCGAGGTCCGGCTGCAGATCGACCAGGATCGTGGCGTGTCCCTGCCCAGCCATCGTGGCGCGCAGCTCGCGGGACAGCGCGTAGACCGCGCCGCCCTCGATCCCGCCGGCGCTGACCATCGCCTCGCCCCGAGCGGACGCGGCGTCGATCGAGAGCCTGATGTTCTTCAGCGGCGTCCCGGCGAACCGGTCGCGAAACGGGGCCGACCAGTGCACGACGAACCCGCCGTTGGCCGGTTGGAGCGGCACGACCTCCACGCCCGCGCCTTGCAGGGTTGTGGTCCACCGGCCGTCAGAACCGGTGCGCGGCCAGCTCGCGCCGCCGAGCGCGAGCACGGTGGCCGCCGCGTCGACGACGAGCGTGGCGCCGACGGGATCCGAGAACACCAGCTCGCCATCGTCGGTCCAGCCCTGCCACGTCTGGCGCGTGTGCAACTCGACGCCCAACGACCCGAGTCGCTGGAGCCACGCCCGCAGCAGCGGTGTGGCCCGGAAGCCCTCGGGGAAGACCCGCCCGCTCGTCCCGACGAACGTCGGTTGGCCGAGGTCCGCGCACCACGCCCGCAAGGCATCGGGTGTGAAGGCGGTCAACGCCGCCTCCAGGCGCGGGCGGGCCGGACCGTAGCGATCCAAGAACGCGTCGAGCGCCTCGGTGTGGGTGAGGTTCAGGCCCCCGCGCCCGGCCAGCAGCAGCTTGCGGCCCACCGAGGGCATCCGCTCGAACACGGTGACCGACGCCCCCGCTCGGGCGAGCACCTCCGCGGCCATCAACCCGCCCGGGCCGCCACCGATGACGGCGACGTGGTTGTCCACCGTCAACGGGGGAGTCATGGCCCGCAACCTACTTGGGTAGGACCTTCAGAGCGTTCGGACGATCCGTCCCAGACGAGCCGAGGAGCGAGCCCATGCACGACACCATCGGAAGTCTCATCGTTGCGGTCTACCCCGACCAGGACACCGCCGAGCGCGATTTCGACACGGTGCGATCCCGGGACTACGAGGGTGGGTAGGTCGTCGTCAACCAGGTGACGAGCACCGACCTGGCGTTCCGGGGGCTACTGGGGACCTATCAGGGGATCTGAGCCCCGGTCGCGGGTACCGTGATGCGCTGTGAGCACCAGCGCGCCGGACCCGACCCGCAGCCGCACCCGGTTCACCCCGTCGCCGTCGCGGCGGGCGCTGGCCGCGCTGCTGATCGTGAGCCTCACGGCGGTGGTGGCGTGCACCCGCACCGTCCACAAGGACGCCCGCCCGCCGCGTGATGTCTCGTTCAACGCCCTCAACTCGCTCTTCAACGGGCCGTGGGCGCAGGGTGTCACGACGACGACGCTGTCCGCGGCCGGTGTCGATGTGTCCGCCGGAGCACCGACCACCGCCGCTGCGCCCGCGGGGCCCGCACCGACCGTGCCGAGCTCCGGGCCGGATCCAAACAACCCGATCCTGGCCACCATCCGCCAGCTCGAATCCGGCAACAACTACCAGGCCCAGGCCCCCGGGTCCTCGGCGTCGGGCGCGTACCAGATGCTCGACGAGTCGTGGGCCGGCTACGGCGGCTACGCGCGTGCTGCGGATGCGCCGCCGTACCTGCAGGACATCAAGGCGGCGCAGCTCATCATCAGCGTGCTGAAGCCGTCCGAGGACATCACCCACGTGCCGGTGTGCTGGTACATCGGCCATGTCCCGGCCGACGATTCGTCGGAGTGGAACATCGTGCCGGCCCCCGGGGCCGGCAACATCCTCACGCCGCGGCAGTACCAGGACAAGTGGTTGGTCGTGTACAACGAGAAGTGGAACGCGAGCCAGGGCAACAGCGGCAACTGAGGCGCCGAACCTCACGGTTGCACCCCGACTCCAGGAGTGACCTGTCGTGAAGGTGACAACACTCCCTGAAGTTTTCCGACCAAAGGCCCTATGACTGTGCAAAAGTGACGGCGCTGGCGCCCTCGCCGGCAGCCCAACGTTGCCCTCGCCCCTCACCGCAGAAGGTGCTCCGTGACCTCGAACCGCCCGGTTCCGGTTGTCGTCCATTCCCCCGACCCCATCCTGCGCGAGGGCGTCATCGCGCAACTCCGCGGCCGCGCCGAGGTGTGCCTGGCGGAGGTCGAGATCCCCGGCACGATCGTCGTGGTCGTGGCCGACGAGCTGGACGACGACACGATCGTCATCTGCCGACGGGTGTCGCGCGATGAGCTCTCCTCCGTGGTCGTGATCCTGACCCGGCTCGACGACGTCGCGCTGCTGGCGGGATTCGAGGCGGGCGTGCGCGGGTTCGTGATGCGCAACGCAGCGGTGCCCGAGCGCCTGGTGCCGGTGATCGTCGCCGTGTCCCGAGGCGAGGTGTCGGTGCCCCCGCACCTCGTCGGCGGCCTGCTGCTGCACCTCAGCCGGGTGCAGGCCAACGGCACGGGGAAGGCGCCCGCCGAGCGCTCGCTGTCGCCCCGCGAGCTCGACGTGCTCCGGCTCGCCTCCGAGGGACTCGAGACGGCCGAGATCGCCCGCCAGCTGGCGTACTCCGAGCGCACCGTGAAGGGCGTGGTGCACGACATCACCAGCCGGTTCCAGCTTCGCAACCGGACCC
This sequence comes from Acidimicrobiales bacterium, assembly GCA_038324235.1. Classification (GTDB taxonomy): domain Bacteria; phylum Actinomycetota; class Acidimicrobiia; order Acidimicrobiales; family Acidimicrobilacustridaceae; genus JBBQHT01. The sequence goes on along the minus strand of JBBQHT010000044.1, from coordinate 8,231 downwards.
ACGCCGTGGCGTTCGCCATGAAGCACGGCCTCATCTGACCCGCATGCGCTGCCCGTACTGCGGCCACGACAACGACGCCGGCACCCGGTTCTGCACCAATCCGCGGTGCGGTCGGTTCCTCGATCGCGCGCCCGAGGCGCCGGCGGCACCGCCCCCGCCGGCGCCGCCCCCGCCGGCCTACGATCCCGCCGGCCCGCCACCCGCCGGGCCGGCGCAGCCCGGCGCCCCGATCCCGGCCAACTACGGCGCGGCGCCGGGAGCGCCGATCACCCCGATGGCGCCCATGACCCCGATGACCCCGACCCCGGTGGCACCTGTGCTGCCCAGCGCGCCGGGCGGCCCGCCACCGGTCGCACCGGCGGGCGGCACACCGGGGGTGGCGACGGGGCCCCGCGCCCGACCGGAGGCCACCGCCGCGCATGCCCCACCGGCGTTCACCATGACCCGGGCCCGGGCCGACCCGGTGCAGGTGTCACCCATCGACACCCCGACCGGCACCGGTGACGAGGGGCCGAGCGGCGGCGCCCGATCACCCGACGGCCGCCAGGGCCTCTACGTGGTCCTGGAGAACGGGTCCGGGGACGTGGCGGTGGGATCCGAGTGGCTCGCCCAGGTCCGCATCAGCAACACGGGTGGCATCGTCGAGCGCGTCGATCTCCGCACCGAGGGGCTGCCCCCGGAGTGGGTGACCTTCGAGCCGGCCCAGGTGAACCTGGACCAGAACGCCGAGCAGGTGGTGCTGCTGCGGATCCGTCCGCCCCACGCCTCGTCGACCCTCGCGGGTCGCACCCCCTTCAACGTCCACGTCTGGTCGCTGACCAACCCGACCGTGCGCGTCACCCTGTCGGGCATGGTCAACGTCGGTTCGTTCGCAGACTGCACGCTGACCCTCGACCCGCTCGTCTCGAGCGGTCGGCGCCACGCACGGGTCACGGCGCTGATCACGAACCTGGGCAACAGCCCGGTGGCGGGCACGATCGAGGCCCGCGAACCCGAAGGCGTGCTGCGCATCCACCCGTCGACGTTGCCGGTCGCCGTGCCCCCTGGCCAGCCCCTGCCGATCGAGCTGCAGATCAGCGCGAAGAAGCGCCGCTGGACCGGCGTGCCGCGCACGCACCGGCTGAAGGTCGAGCTCGCGAACGCGCAGGGCTCCATCGTCGAGGCGGAAGCGACGATGACCCAGACCCCGACCCTGCCCTCGTGGTCGCTCAAGGCCATGACGCTGGTGCTCGTCGTCGTGCTGCTCGGCGGCGGTCTCGGGCTCAAGCGTTGGCTCGACATCCGACCGCGCCAGGTGCCCAACGTCGTGAACACCCCGATGGAGGAGGCGAAGGCGACGCTGCAGAAGGCGGGCTTCGACGAGCCCAAGGTGACCCAGGAGCCCAACGCCGCGCCGTTGAACGTGGTCGTCGGACAGGATCCGACACCGTCGAGCTGGCTGGCCGGGGGGTCGGCGGTGAAGCTGCGGGTCTCGGCCGGCCCCGCCCCGGTCGCCATCCCCAACGTGCAGGGCATGTCGATCGACGAGGCCAAAGCGGCGTTGTCCGCGCTCGGGTTCAAGGCCGTGCTCGACAAGGCCGTCAACGATCCGCTCCCGAAGGACCAGATCGCGAAGCAGAACCCCCTGCCCGACGTCCCCAAGGCGCCCGGCGAGATCGTCACCCTCACGCCGTCGCTCGGCCCCGAGACCATCGCCGTGCCCGACCTGCTGCGCAAGACGCGCGCCGAGGTGAACCAGGCGCTGCAACAGGCCGGCCTCGTCCTGTCGGTGGGCACGAAGAAGGCCCCCAAGGACTGGGATCCCGGGACCGCGTTCGAGGTGAGCCCGAAGGAGGGCGAGGTCGTCCCCAAGGGGTCCTCGGTCACGGTGTCCTTCGCCCCCGAGGCGGCCCCCGGCACGACCACCAGTGCGCCGCCCGCAGGCAACTGACACCCCCGTTGCCCGAAGGGGCAATAGAACTTGCCCGTAGGTCTGCCCCCGTGGCATTGCCGTGGTCGGCGCGGCCGGGAAGATTGCTGGTTCTGTGTCCGTACTACCCACATGAGGGGAAACCATGCCGACGTATCTCTCGCCTGGTGTCTACGTCGAAGAAGTGGACTCGGGGTCGCGTCCCATCGAGGGGGTGGGAACCGCCGTCGCGGCGTTCGTCGGTCTCGCCGCCCAGGGTCCGCTCAACGAGCCCACGCTGGTGTCGAACTGGCGACAGTTCACCTCGGTGTTCGGTGACTTCACGGGCGAGGCGTACCTCGCCCACGCGGTCTACGGCTACTTCCTGAACGGCGGCGGCAACTGCTACATCGTCCGGGTCGGTCGCAACGACGACTCCGAACCGCTGCGCGCCGAGCTTGTCGTCAAGGCCGACGAGCAGTCCGAGCCCGTGGCCAAGTACGAGATCAAGGCGCTCGGCTCCGCCCCACTGACCGAACCGCTCGAGATCGAGATCGCGGACGCCACCGCACCCGACGGCCCCGACGGCCCCGGCGAGGTCAACCCCGAGACCTTCGACCTCATCGTGCGCCGGGCGGGCATGGAGGTCGAGCGGCACGGCCCGCTCACCGTCGGACCGGGGAAGGCCACCGCGACCCGCGTCGTGAACGACGCATCGCAGCTCATCCGCCTCTCCGCGGTGTCGGGCGCTCCCGCCGTGCGACCGCTCAACGGCCGGGTGGCCCTGTCGAGCGCACCGGCGCTGCCCGTGTCGCTCGACGCCACCGACTACGTCGGCGATTCGGCGGCCCGCACCGGCTTCGGCGGCCTCGAAGCGGTCGACGAGATCACGATGGTGAGCGTTCCCGATCTGATGTCCGCCTACCAGAAGGGCTGGATCGATCTGGAGGGCGTCAAGGCGGTGCAGCTGGCGGTCATCGCGCACTGCGAGCTCATGGGGGACCGGGTGGCGATCATCGACCCGCCGCCCGATCTCAAGCCCCAGCAGATCCTCGACTGGCGCAAGAACGGCGCCGGCTACGACAGCAAGTACGCCGCGATGTACTGGCCGTGGGTGAAGGTCGCGGATCCCGCGAGCGGGTCGACCATCCTGGTGCCGCCGAGCGGTCACGTGGCGGGGGTGTGGGGTCGCAACGACGACACCCGGGGCGTGCACAAGGCGCCGGCCAACGAGGTGCTCCGCGGCGTGATCTCGTTGGGATGCGACATCACCAGCCGGGAGCAGGAGCTGCTCAACCCGGAGGGCATCAACTGCATCCGGTCCTTCTCGGGCCGCGGTATCCGCATCTGGGGTGCCCGGACGCTCTCGAGCGATCCGGCGTGGCGCTACATCAACATCCGGCGCCTCTTCAACTACCTCGAGGAGTCCATCCTCAACGGGACCATGTGGGTCGTGTTCGAGCCGAACGACGATGCGCTGTGGGCCAAGATCCGCCGCACGGTCGAGTCGTTCCTCGTCAACGAGTGGCGCAAGGGAGCGTTGTTCGGCCTCACGCCCGACGAAGCGTTCTTCGTCAAGTGCGACCGCGAGACCAACCCGTCCGAGGGCATCGACGCGGGCATGGTCCTGTGCGAGATCGGTGTGGCCCCCGTGAAGCCCGCCGAGTTCGTGATCTTCCAGCTCTCGCAGTTCTCCGGTGGCGCGTCGGTGCTCGAGTGATCGCCCGGCGCCCCGTCCTCATGAACCTCGAACCGCAAAACCTCGAACGCAAGGAGATGTGAGATGCCTCTTCCCGATATGGACACCTCGGCGGCGTACTCGTTCGGCTGCACGATCGACGGCGTGCAGATCAAGGCCATCCAGGAGGTGAGCGGGCTCAAGATGTCCCAAGCGGTCATCGAGCTCAAGCACAACACCGCCGACGGCAAGTACATCAACAAGAAGATGCCGGGGCGACCCGAGGCCGGCGAGTGCACGCTGGTGCGTGGCCTCACGTCCGACGGCAGCTTCGACAAGTGGATCAAGGCCGCGCGCTTCGGCAAGATGAGCGACGCCCGCAAGGGGGCCGAGATCACGGTGTACGACTTCGAAGGCTCACCGGTGAAGCGCTACAAGCTCACGGCCTGCTGGCCCAAGAGCCTGGAGATCGGCACGCTGAAGGCCGGTGACACGAACATCGTCACCGAGAAGCTGACGATCACGTACGAGTCCGCCGAGCCGGCGTAGCGGGATGCGCAAGACGTTCCCGCCGCCACCGGGTGCGGATCCCAGCCCGGTCCACGACCACCTGCCTGACGACGTCGCGAGCGTGGTGTCGCCGGGGGGCGAGGCGATCCTGCGCACCGAGTTCGCCTTCACGTTGCCCCGCGGGTACGTCGATCCGTCCGGCCGGGTCCATCGTGACGGCGTCATGCGGATGGCGACGGCCCGCGACGAGCTCGTCCCGCTGTATGACGATCGCGTCCGCGAGAACCCGGCGTATCTCACTGTCGTCCTGCTGGCCAGGGTCATCACCCGCATCGGCACCATCGACGACATCGACGCCACGGTCGTCGAGGACCTGTTCGCGCCGGATCTGGCGTTCCTCCAGGAGCTCTACAAGCGCATCAACACCGAAGGGCACACCAAGGCGATCGTGACCTGTCCGGCCTGCCATCACGAGATCACGGTCGACCTGGCCGGTGGTCGCCCGGGGGAATCGTGACGTACGCCCCGGAGGCTCTGTACCGCGAGGTGGCGTACGTGGCGTATCACTTTCACTGGGAGCTCGACGAGCTCCTCGATCTCGAACACGGGCTGCGCCGTCGGTTCGTGCACGAGATCGGTGACATCAACGATCACATCAACAGCGGTCGGTGACCATGGCCTGGTTCCGCCGGAGGCACGAGGAGGCGGACCCGATCCGCCCGGACGAGACCACTGCGGCCGCGCCCGCGCCGGTGCCCGCGCGCCCCGAACCGGCGGCCTGGCGGTCGGCTCCACCGATGCCGCTGCTCGTCCAGCGCGAGGTGCGCACGAGCGTCCCGACCCAGTTCGCCGCCGGCCTCACGTCGTGGCAGTCGCCGGCGAAGCTCGGCCCCCTCGGCCACCTCGTCTCGGCGGACAGCCCGGCCGGGGTCCTCACCGACCTGCCCACCAGCCTCCCGGCCCCGGTGACCCGCGAGCCCGAACCCGAGGCCGAGCACGCGCCCCTCGTGGCCCGGACCGCGTCCGGTCGGCAGCCCGACGTCGTCGTGCAACGCTTCGCCCCCGCACCCGACACCGGACGCCTGCCGGCGCTGTTCACACCCGCCCCCAAGCCGGTGGCGCCCGCCTCGCCGGACATGCCTCTGGCCGCGCCCGTCGCGGACGACCAGACCACCCCGGGCACCGGGGACACCCCGGACCGCGACGACAGCCCGGACATCCCGACCGTCGCGGTGGCGGCCCCGACCGAGACGCCGACCGCATCGGTGCCGCCCCCGCGCCCGATCGTCCCGGTCGTGGCCCCCGACGTCGTCCAGCGCGACGCACTCGAGGTCCGCGCGCCGGCGCCGTTGGCTCCCGACCTGGACGCGGTCGACCGCGGGGCGCGCTCGACGGGCGCGCCGGAGTCCGGCGCAGCACCCCTCGACCAGGTCGTCCCCACGCTCGAGGCCGACCACCTCGCGCCCGACGATCCCGAGGTCGGGCCGACCGCGACCGACGACACGGCCCGTGCCGTCGCCCCGGAACCCGCGCCCTTCGCGAGCGCGATGCCGACCACCCCGGCCCTCGGCCCGTCGAGCGAGCCCCCGACCACCCAGGCACCGACCCCGCCGGTGGTGTCCGAGCCGACGGCGCCCGCCGGGTCCGTCGTGCAGCGCCATGTCGCGACCGAGGCCCCGCCGAGCACCGTGAGCACCCCGAACATCCCGGCGTCGCCGGGCGAGCCGGACCGACCCGGCCCCGGGGAACTCGCGGCGAGTGCGGCCGACCCGGTGCCCGGGCTCGGCCTGCCCGTCTCGCGCCTCGCCGATGGCGAGCCGGTCGCGCCGCTCGTCGGCGCCACCGCCCTGGTGCCACCACCAGCCGTCCCGCCGCCGCCCCCGCCGGCCCCCGCCGCGGCGGCTCCCACCGCACCGTGGCCGGGCCCGGGATCCACCGGGGCGTCGTCCAGCGCGGCGACCTCCGGGCCGGGCGCGACCAACCCGTCGGGCCTGGGACGTCCTGTGGCGCGGATCGCCGATCCGCTGATCGCCCCGGCGGTCGCGGCGTTCACCCGGCCGGACCCGTCGGCGCCGTCGGCGGACCACGAGGTCCCGCCCGCTCTGGCCGCACCTGGACCGGTCGGCCCGGTCGCCGCCCGCTACGCCCCGCCCGAGCCCGTGCCGATCGCCCGCCTCGCCGTCACCGCGGGCGACCCGGCTGCGACCACCACGACCCCGAGCGCCAGCGGGATCGACCCGGGTGCCGAGCCGATGATCGCGCCGCTGCTCGGCGACCGTGCCCCCCTGCCGATCTTCACGCCGCCCGATGATCCCCGTGCCGACACCGGCGCCGGTGACGACGAGGCGGGTCCGGACCTGCCCGCCGCGGCGCCGCCGGCCGTACCCGTGAGCTTCCCGGCGACCGCGTCCCTGCCCGCGGTGCTCACGTCGGCCGATCTGGCACGACCTGCGGCGAGCGCCGGCGGCCCGTCGGGGCCTGCGGTGCAACGCCTCCCGGCCGCGGGCCCAGTACCCGCGGCGGCATCGGCCGCAGTGACGCCCCGACCCGCGCCGGCGCCGGTCCAGCGCGTGGCCGCGATGCCGGTGAGCAGCGCGATGGCGAGCGGACCTGCGCCGACCTCGGGCCCGGTGACGTCCCCGCCGGTCGGCGACGGACCGTCCGCCGGCGATGTGGCGGTGGCCAGCGGGCTCGGGTCGTGGGCGCCCGACGGTTCCGTCGTGTTCGCGCCACCGGGCGCCGACGCCGCGGCAGACGGGTCGGCGTTCGTGCAGCGGTCCGTCGCCGACGCCGGCGAGGGAACGTCGAACGGGGCGATGCCCAGCCTGCAGCTGTTGCCGGGTGGGGCCGGGGCGCCAGCGGGGGGCGCCGGCGCCCCCGGTAGCAGCGACGCCGAGCTCGACGAGCTGGCCCGGCGCCTGTACGGCCGGATCCGGGTGCACCTGCGTCGAGAGCTGGTGCTGGACCGCGAGCGCGCCGGCAGCCTGATCGAGGTGCCCCGATGAGCGCGACCCGGGAGGGCCACCATGGCTGACGTCAACGCCGATCCGGCCGTCGCCACGCTGTTCAAGGTCGCCATCGACGGGCACGAGCTCGGCGTCTTCACGTCGTGTGACGGGCTCGGGGTCGAGGTCGTGCTCGAACAGCGCGAAGAAGGGGGCAACAACGAGTTCGTCCACCAGCTGCCCGTGCGCCTCAAGTACTCCAACGTGAAGCTGACCCGCCCGATCGACGCGCAGTCCAAGGACGTCGCCAAGTGGCTGGCGGGCATGAGCGGCACCATCAAGCGGGCGACGGCGGAGATCACCGCGCTCGGCGGCGACGCGAAGCCGGTGACCTCGTGGAAGCTCAAGGGCGTCATCCCCGTGCGCTGGCAGGGACCGTCGCTCAACGCCGATTCCAACAAGGTGGCCACCGAGACCCTCGAGCTCGCCCACCACGGGTTCCTGTGAGGCGACCATGAGCGAGACCGGCAAGCTCGAGCACGCGTTCCTCCTCTTCGGCGAGCCCTCGTCGTCGGGCAAGAAGGGCGGTGGCGGCACGCGCATTGACTTCATGTTCAACCCCAAGGAGATCTCCATCTCCAAGTCGGTGGAGTGGAAGGCCAAGCCCTCCAAGAAGCCGACCATGCCCGAGTACGGCGGCACCAAGCCGCAGACGATCACCGTCGAGATGTTCCTCGACGCGTCCGAAGGGGGCGACGTCACCACCAAGGTGGACCAGCTCTTCGACGCGATGGAACCGCACGAGAAGACCAAGAAGGACAAGCCGTCGCCGCCGTTCTGCTCGTTCGGGTGGGGCGTCAAGACCTACATCTCCAACGCGGTGCTCAAGACCGTGGCGGTGAAGTACACGAGGTTCAAGCCCGACGGCACCCCGATCCGCGCCTCGGCCACCGTGACCCTCGAGGAGCTGCGGCCGGGCACCGCCAAGACCAACCCGACCTCGGGCAGCCCCGACGCCGAGGTGGAGCGCATCTTGCGGCCCGGCGACACGCTGGCGTCGATCGCGTACGAGGAGCTCGGGACCCCGACGCTGTGGCGGGTCATCGCCGAGGTCAACGGCGTGGACGATCCGTTCCGTCTGGTGCCCGGCACGTCGCTGATCATCCCCAGCCTGAGCGCACTCTCCCGAGAGAACTAGGAGAGCTCGCCG
>JBBQHT010000043.1:0-23686 GCA_038324235.1 Acidimicrobiales bacterium | reverse complement strand
GCTCGCAGGCGGGCCTGCAGATCCCGGCCCTCGGGGGACCGCAGGACGCGGAGGTTGGCGAGTGCCGCGGCGGTGTCGGCGGGGCTCGACGCGGTGGTGAAGATGAACGACCGGGCGCGGTTGACGAGGAGCTCGATGGCGCGGGACGAGCCCGCCACGAAGCCTCCGAGCGAGCCGAGGGTCTTGGACAGGGTGCCGACCCGGACGAGGTCGAGTCCCGGCCACGCCGCGGGATCGAGGTTGGGACCGAGCACCGCGTGAGCTTCGTCGAGCACGAGCAGCGCGCCATGCTGGCGGCAGAGCTCGGCGAGGTCGTCCAGGGGGGCCACGTCGCCGTCCATGGAGAAGACCGTGTCGCTCACGACGATCGCGCGCCCGCCGGCGTGATCGCGGGTGGCGTCGCGCAGGAGGTCGTCGAGCTCGTCGAGTTGGCCGTGGCCGTACACCGCGACGCGGGCCGACGCGAGCCGGCACCCATCGATGATCGACGCGTGGTTGAGCTCGTCCGAGCAGATCAGGTGCCCCGCGCGCCCGAAGGCGGTGAGCACCCCGAGGTTGGCCGCGAAGCCGGTCGGGAACACCAGCGCCGCCTCGGTCCCCCGCCAGGCGGCCAGCTCCTGCTCGAGCTCGCGGTGCAGCGAACGGGAACCGACGATGAGGCGGGCGGCACCCGAGCCGGTGCCCCAGTCGTCGATGGCCTGGTGCGCCGCGTCGCGCCCGGCGCGATGCTGGCTGAGCCCGAGGTAGTCGTTGGATGCGAACGACACGACGGGCGTGTCCGGGGCGACGCCGGGGCGGGAGGCGAGGAGCCCCTCGGGGCCGGCCGCGTCGAAGTCGCGCGGTGCGCGCCACTGCCCGGCCTCGTCGATGCCGCGGCACTCGTCATCGATCCACTCGGCCCAGCTCGTCCCCACCGGGGTGCGGGCACCCTCGGCCGAGTGGGTCATTGGAACGGATCCCATTCGTCGTCGGGATCGATGCGGCCGTCCTTCATGCGCCGCCACATCTCCTTGAGGAATCGGCCCCGCATGATGACCAGGATCAGCAGCATCGGGATCATGAACAGCCCGAACCAGCCCGGGAAGCCCATCAGCGCGCGACCTCGGTGATGGCCTCGGCGAGCGTGTCGACGATGCGCTCGATCTCGGTGGCGGTCGAGGTCAGCAGGGGCATGAGCACGACGACATCGCCGAGGGGCCGCAGCAGGACCCCGCGCTCCACGGCGGCCGCGCACACCCGGCGTCCCCAGCGCAGGCCGTCGCGCGGTGGGGCCAGCTCGACCCCGGTCATGAGGCCGCGCCGGCGGACGGCGGCGACCGCGGGTGCCGGCGCCACCCGTTCGTCGAGCAGCTTGCCGAGCTCGTGGGCCCGGGCCTCGACGTTGGCGAGCACGTCCCACTCGTCGAGCAGCTCGAGGTGGCGGGTGGCGATCGCGCAGCCGAGCGCGTTCCCGCTGTAGGAGTGCCCGTGGTAGAGCGTGTACTCGCTCAGGTCGGGTCCGAGGAACGCGTCGTACACCCGTCGGTTCGCCACGGTCGCGGCCAGCGGCAGGTAGCCACCGGTGATCCCCTTGCCGATCACCAGCAGGTCGGGCCGGATGCCGCACTGCTCGGACGCGAACAGCGTGCCGGTGCGCCCGAAGCCGGTGGCCACCTCGTCGGCGATCACGAGCAGGCCGTGCGCCTGGGCGGCATCCACGACCCGGCGCACGTCGGCCGCCTCGGCGACCTGCATGCCAGCCGCGCCCTGCACGAGCGGCTCGAGCACGAGGGCGACCAGGCGCTCGTGGTGCGCCGCGATCGCGGCGATCGCCGTGTCGGCCCAGCCGGGATCGTCGTATCCGGGGGTGCGGGTGACCGGGAAGCGCAGGGGATCGAACACGTCGGTGCCGAAGCCCCCCGCCCCCACCGAGATCGCGCCGACGGTGTCACCGTGGTAGGCGCCGCCGAGCGCGAGGTACGACGTGCGCGGCGTCGACCGTGGGTCGTCGCCCGCGGCGAGGGCCTGGTTGGTCCAGTGCTGGAAGGCGATCTTGAGGGCCTGCTCGACGGCCGCGGCGCCATCGGAGGCGAACAGGAAGTGCGGGTCGTCGACCGGCACCCGCGGGGCCAGCGCTTCGGCCAGCTCGATGGTGGCCCGGTTGCCGTTGCCGAGCAGCGTGCTGTGCCCGACCCGGTCCAGCTGGTCTCGCACGGCCTGGTCGAGCTCGGCCACGTGGTGGCCGAGCGTCGTGACCCACAAGGACGAGATCGCATCGAGGTAGCGCCGGCCATCGACGTCGATCAGGTCGTGGCCCTCGGCGCGCTCGACGATGATCGGCGACGACGTCGCGTAGGTCGACATCTGGGTGAAGCCGTGCCACACGACGGCGCGGTCGCGCTCGATCCACTCGGCGGCGGTCTCGGGTTCACCCATGGTGCGAGGGTAGTGGTCAGCGGTGGTGCTTCACGACCCACGCCGCGCAGGCCTCGCCCATCGGCGTGGAGGGCGGTCCGTCGGTCCAGGGCCAGGTCTCCTCGGCCAGCCGCCGCCAGTTGCCGGTGGCGTTGAGCTCACCGAACAGAGCGTAGAGGCCCAGGTTTATCCGGTTGATGATCACGAACGAGGGCGGGAGGTTCGCGGCCTTCATGATCTCGCCGTAGGGGCCGCGCTGGTCGAAGAACCGGCGCACGGTCTCAGAGGCGTACGCCGCGGTGATGGTGTACTCGCCGTCGTGTTGGATGAACTCGTAGAAGTGGCTGAAGTACTCGATGATCTCCGCGTCGGAGAAGGGTTCGCCCGGGTTGAGCAGGCCGATCCGCTCGATCGTGGCGCGGAACACGGCGGCGTCGGGCTTCAGCACCATCGCGACGATCATGTCCTCGAACTCCTTGAGCTCGGCGGTGGTGAAGTGCTTCACCAGCCCGAAGTCGAGGAACGTGACCTGGCCGCCCGGCCGGAACAGGTAGTTGCCCGGATGGGGGTCGCCGTTGAACGCCTTGAGCCGGTAGAGCGAGCCGAACGCGAAGCGGTACAGCGTCTCGGCCGCGAGGTTCTTCTCGTCCTGGCTCCACGTCACCATCTCCCGCCACGGCACGCCGTCCGCGAGCTCGGTGGTGAGGACGCGCTGGCTCGAGTACTGATCGATCACGCGCGGCACGTGGATGAAGGGATGGTCCTCGTAGTACGCGGCGAAGAGGCGCTGGTTCCTCGCTTCCATCGCGTAGTCGAGCTCCTCGATCAAGCGGGCGCGCAGCTCCTCGACGAACGGCTTGGGATCGAAGCCGGGGAAGAGCTGGCCCATGCCGGCGAACAGGAGCCCGACGTTGTCGAGGTCCGAGGCGACCGCCCGGTCCACGCCCGGGTACTGCACCTTCACCGCAACGGCCTGGCCCTCGTGCGTGATCGCGCGGTGCACCTGCCCGATCGAGGCGGACGCGATCGGCACGGCGTCCCACTCGGCGAAGAGCGTCGTGGGATCCTGGCCGAGCTCGGCGCGGACGACGCCGGCCGCGAGCTCGCCCGACATCGGCGGTGCGTCCTGCTGGAGGTCGGCGAGCGCCAGGCGCACGTGCTCGGGGAGGCCCTGGTCGAGGTAGCTGACCATCTGGCCGAGCTTCATGAGCGCGCCCTTCATCTGGCCGAGCGCCTCGGCGACCTGCTCGGCCGTCTTGATCTCGAAGGCGAGGTCGAGCTCCTCGCGGTGCTCGGCCGAGGCGAAGGTGCGCCGGGCGCGGTGCATCGCGAAGTTCCCGCCGGCCTTCGCGCCCACCGACGCGAGCCGCGCGTTGCGGGCCATCGTCGAGTGGTGGCTGACCGGTCCGCCGGCTTCGATCGCGATCTCGCGCTCGCGGCGCTGGCGCACGAACCACGCGGTTCCTGCGATGAGACCGAGACCGGTGGTGACGGTGGCGATGCGGCGGGCGTTCACGGAGGCTCACGCTACGCGGCGGGTCGCGTCCGACGCGAATCACGCGCCCGGCCCCCCGGTGGGCCCGGAAACGGGGAGTCGGGGAGGGGGGTCCTTGTACGGGCGCGGTGGAAGCGGCAACCTGCTGGGATGATCCACGCCGCCCGCCCCGCGTCTGCGCCACCCCAGCCGGGGGTCCCGCCGCGGGGCATCGGGCTGATCGCCGTCGTCGTGGCGATGCTGCTCGGCGCGATCGGCACCGGGATCGCTCCGGTAGGCGCGCAGACCACGACCACGAAGGCGGCGACCGGGTCCACCACGACGACCGCGGCGAAGCCGGCGACCACCTCGACCTCCGCGGCGCCGGCGACCACGAGCACCACCCGCGCCCCGGTGGCGACCACGACCGCCGCGCCGGCCACGACCGCGGCGCCGACGACCGCGGTTCCGACCACCCCCGCGCCGGTCGTGACGCTCGCCCCGCCGCCGCCCCCGGCCAACGCCCCGTTCCCGGCAGCGCTCGTGGCGCCCGTGCCGGCCACGGCCGACAGCCCCCCGCAGCTCGACATCATCGATCTCTACACCGCCTTCAGCGAGGACCTGTCGGCGCCTGATGTCGTGGTTCGCTTCAAGGCGCCCTTCGCCCTGCCCGGGGGGTCCTACAAGGTCTCGATCCTGATCGGCGACCCGACGGGCCGGCGGCTGCGGTCCTCCCTGATGTCACCGGGCGGCGGCGTCAAGCCGAAGGGCCTCATCGAGACCTATGACGGCGTGTCGTGGAAGGAGGGTGGCGCGACCAGTGCCACCTTCGACACGAGCGGCTTCGTGCTGGTGCGCATCCCGTTCGCGGCTGCGCCCGCGGGTGGCGCGGTGTGGGCCGAGATCCGGGAGGGCTCGAACGACACCCCCGTGCGGGTCACCCCGTACTACGCACGCGATGCGCTGTTCGCCACCGCGGTGCCCAAGGGCTCGCTGCCCACCAGCGTGTGGGCCCGGGCCACCAACGCCGACGGTTCGCCGGTGGTCGATCCGGTGGGCCTGCCGCCCGGTCCGACGGTGACGGTGGGCGACGGGCTGGTCAGCGTGGCCTACGCCGGTGCTGATCCCACCGATCTGCTCGGCTCACAGGTGACCGAGGTCATCGACAACCTGCGGATCGCGCCCAACTTCGACAACGGGGCGGTGGTCAACGATCTGGTGCGCATCGATCGCACGACCGGCGACATCGCGCTGCTCGACGGCTTCGGCATCCCGCCCACCGACAAGAGCGGTGACAAGTCGTGGCTCGTCACCGGGTTCCCCGCGGGCGCGTCGAACGGCTCGGCCACGTTGCTGGTCGATCTGCCCAAGCTGGCGGCGGCGCTCGGCATCGAGCTCGGCCCCGAGACGACGGGTGTCGGGCTGTCGCGCACCCTGGTGCTCGCCGACGGCCGGGTCGTCACCGTCGACACGGTGCTCGGGACCTCGAAGTGGTTCGACCTCGGCCCGGCCCCGGCTGTGGCCGCGCCCGGCACCACGGTCGCTGTGGCCGCCGCCGCCTCGTCGTCCAGCGACCTCGCCCCCGGGGTGATCGCCGCGGCGGTGGCGGGTGTGCTCGTGCTCGTCCTGGTCGTCGTGTTGCTCGTGGCGCGCCGCCGCCGGCGCGCGGCTGACGCCGAGGCCGAAGCCGAACGGGCCGCCACCGACCCCATCACGAGCGGCATCGACCGGGTGCCCTGGGCCCGCGACGACGGTGCCGTGACCGCCCGCGCCACCGCCGAGATCGAGCAGATCAAGGCGGCCACGGGCATGGTCCCGGTGGTCGTCGTCGACGAGGCGCCCGAGGGCGCGACCGCCGATGTCGCCGATGTCCCCGATGTCCCCGAAGTCGCCGACGTCCCGAGGGAATCGACACCGCCCCTGGGCGTCCCGATCGTCACGGTCGCGGACATCGAGGCGGCCGCCGCCCCACACGATCCGGCGCCAGAGCCAGAGCCAGAGCCAGAGCCAGAGCCAGAGCCCGAGCCCGAGCCCGAGCCCGAGCCCGAGCCCGAGCCCGAGCCCGAGCCCGAGCCCGGCGTGGCGAAGCTCGATCCGCTGGCCGCGCTGGCGGCGCTCGACCTCCAGGTCGATGTGCTCAAGGACCGGCTCGGGCGCCTCGGCGAAGACTGAGCTCGTCCTCCACCGCCGCCCGCGTTTCGGGAGATGCCGCGCCGGTGTGAAAGGGACAGAGATGCACGCAGAGGGTGTTGCCCCACGACCGTTCATCACACCGCAACCTGAATGTGGTCCAACGGCGCGATGGGGTCGCTACCCTGACCGCACCGGCCGCTTCCGCACCCCCGTCGGGGTGCGGATCCGGCCTCAGGTCACCGGCGCCTGGACGGCTCCGCCATCATGACGGAGCCGTCCGACGTCGCCGGTGCGAGCGGGGAGGGTGCGCGCCGAGCTGTCGCGTTTGCCACACTGGGAGGCGTGTCCGAACCCGGAGCTCCCGCCGACCCCGGGTCGGGGGCTGCCTCGCCGCCGCCCCACGCCGATCCGGTTATCGCCGCCACGCTGGCGCGGCTGGATGCGGTTGATCCTGCGGCGGCGAGTGACGCACGCGCCGCGCTCGAGTGGCTCATCGGCGACGCCGGGCTCGGCGCCGTGTCGCGCTACGGCGTGCAGCAGTTCTGCTGGTACGAGTTGCCGTTCAAGTGGATCATCGAGCCGCACGTGCAGGCCGAGATCGTCAGCTCCTTGGCGCGGTTCTTCGACCTGGCCGGTCTCGCGCGCTACGGCGAGGTGTGCCGGTCGGCCGTGACGGGCTCGGTGCTCGAGGCGTGGCGACACGATCCGTCGGCGGGCTTCGCCGCCTACCGCCAGGCGAGCGAACGGTCCGGTGTCGAACCCGCCGACCTGCCCGAGCTCACGTGGTCCGGCACGATGCTCGAAGACGAGCACACCGCGTTCTGGTCCGCCGCGGTGGCGCTCGAGATGGCGGTCGACGCCGGCGCGCTCGTGCCCGGCTCGACCGGGTGGCGGTCCCGGCGCGGCGAGCTGACCCTGGCGCACCTCACCCATCCGCGCGATGAGCTGTTCGGGGGGAGCTTCCTGCAGGCGATCCACACCGCCCGCATCGGTGCGTGGATCGAAGGTCCGCCCGGTCAGGCATCCCGGGCCCGCGCCCAGCTGCTCGCGCCCGTGGCGAACGCGCTACTGCACCCGCCGGCGCCGCCCCGTGACCTGCGCCGGTCGTTGGCGCCGTTGCGCTGGTGGCTCGACCAGCTGGTCGGGGAAGCGGGGGGCTTGCCGCTCACGGGGACCGGGCGATTGCCGCGCGCCACCGTGCGCGCCGCCCTCGACGCGTTCCCCCGGTGGCCCGCGGCGGCGAATCGGATCCCCCAGCGCGTCGATGACCTGCCTGCCCTGGCGGCGGTCGATCGACTCGGTCGCGAGCTCCGACTCGCCCGACGCCAGGGTCGCCGCCTGGTGATCACCCGCCTCGGCGAGCAGTGCCGCGCCGACCCCAGGGCGCTGTGGTCGGCGATCGCCGCGCACGAGGCTGCGGGGTCGGGATGGCCCGCTGCGGTCGCGGAGCTCGTCTTCGCGATCCTGCTGCTCGAACCGCTCGTCGAGCGCCGCGAGGTCATGGCCGAGGTGACGGTGGCCCTGACCGAGGCGGGGTGGCATCGCGGCGTGGTCGGCGACCCGGTGCCCCGGGCCCGCCTCGAGCCAGCCTTCGCCGACCTGGTGCTGCGGGCGACCACGTTCGGGTGGGTGCGCGAGCGGGGCCCGGCGGCGAACCCCGTGTGGCGCCTCACGGCGACCGGCCGGAGCACCGCGGTGGCGGCGTTGCGCTCCCGGGCGCTCGCGCCCAACGTGATGTGACGCCTGCCACGAAATGATCCTCAAACGAGGCGTTCTGCTGCCGGTAGCATCGCTTTGATGCCCAAGAGATCGGCGGTAGCCCATCCGGTGAACGGTGACGAGTCGCCTCCCGCGCCGAGCCCCGAGGTCGCGCTGGGCCGGGCCATCGCCGTGCGGCGGACCGAGCTCGGCATGCGGCGCAAGGAGCTCGCCGCGGCGGCGGGCCTGTCCTATCCCTACATCTCCGGCATCGAGCGGGGCGCCAAATCGCCGTCGTCGGCCGCGCTCGTGGCCTTGGCCCGGGCGCTCCAGCTGACGCCGGCCGCGTTGTGGGCGCGCGCCGAAGCCGTCAGGCCCGTGGGTGGCGCGAGCCGCGCGGGCGGCACCGTCGGGGCCCTGGGCTCGGCGGGTGCGACCGAGGAGGACGCGCTCGTGGCGACGGTCCGAAGGGTCGTGCGCGACGAGCTCCGCGCGAGCGCTGGGGGAGAGGTCGCCAGCCACGGCACCGCGCCCGGCCAGGAGCCAACCGATGGCGAGCTGACCGACGGCGAGCGGGCCGCGAGGGTGCGCGCCGACGTGGTGCAGGCCGCTCGTGATCTGCTCGACAACGATCAGATCGACTTCGACGACGAAGGTGACATCCCGATCCGTCGCAACGACGTGATGCTGTTCATCCGCGTGCTCGACGACCCGGTCAGCGTCCTCGTCTTCTCGCCGATGCTCGTCGGCCCGCCGGAGTCCGCGGCGCTGCTCGAGCGCCTCAACGAGCTCAACGCCAACATGCACTTCCTTCGCTTCTGCTTCACCCATGGTGGCGTCGTGGCCGATGTCGAGCTCTTCGCCGATCCGTTCGTGCCGGCCCTGCTCGTGAGCGCCTGCCGCGCGATCAGTGAGGCGGCCGAGACGGTCGGCCCGGAGCTCCAAGCCACCTTCGGGGGCCGGCTCTTCTTCGGGGACGAGCCCGATGCGAAGCCGCGGCGCGAGAGCGGCGGCTACCTCTGATCGGGCGATGAGGGTCGCGTCGGGCGGCGGGTCCGGTCGCCGCGTTCAACGGGGTGGAGCCCGAATTGGGCGCGTTGACGGCGAGCTACGTGCTGGTGCTCGCGATCGCCGGGCCGGTGCTCGTCCGGTTGCACGATCCGGTGGCTCGTCGGCGGCTGGCCCGCCGGGATCGGTCGGGGCCTGAGGTGACGGTTCGCGTTTGAGTCACGGTGTCGTGGAGGTCGTGGCCTTGAACGGGTCGTCGTGCTTGACCAGGACCGCAGGGTCCGCGCCGTTGACGCACTTGGGCTCGGACCGGCGGATGGTCGCGCCGATCGCGGTGATCTCGAAGCAGTACGCCGCGCCGGCGGTGAAGTTCACGTCCTGGGGCGAATCGGTGACCGGGTGCTGTTCCTTCGGCCCCGTCGAGTACGCCACGAGCACGTGGGCAGCGGTCGGATCGACCGTGTCCTTCCAGGTGATCGAGACGCTGCTCGGCGAGATCATCTTGAAGTCCGTTATCTGCGGGCCCGTGGGCGCGGTCGTGGTGGTGGTGGCCTTCACGGTCGTGGTGGTCTCGGCCACGGTGGTGCTGACCGATCCCGGCGCCGTGGTCGGCGCGACCGAACCGGGCGGGGTGGCGGTGCCGTCCCCGCCGCCGCGGGTCAGGATCACCGCGCCGGTGGCCACGGCCGCGAGCACGACGACGACCAGCAGCACGACGAGGACCACCCGGCCCTTGCCCCGCGTGCCCTCCCCCGGTGAGCCGGGTGGTGGGCCGGTCGGGACCGGGGGCGGGTAGGCCGGCGGCGCGGGCGGCGGGGCCTGGTACGCGGGTGGCACTGGGGCCGGGGCCGGGGCCTGTTCATAGGGCGGCGCGACCGGCGCCTCGTAGGCGACGGGCGGTGGCTCGTACGCGGGCGGCGCGTAGGCGACCGGCGGTGGCTCGGTGGCGGGTCGTTCGTAGCTGACCGGCGCCGCCGCGGGGGAGGCCGGTGGCGGTTCGTAGACCGGCGCGACCGGCGCGGGCGGCGGCGGCGGCTCGTACGCCGGCGCTTCGTACGCCGGCGGTTCGTAGGTCGGCGGTTCGTAGGTCGGGGCTGGCTCGAAGGTCGGCGCGGGTGGTGGCGCGGTCACCGGTTCGGCGCTGGGCGCCGCGGCGGCGAGGGGCGCGTCGTACACCGTCGCCGGAGGCGGGGTGGCGTTCGAGGCCGGTGTCGGGTAGCTGGTCGGGTCCCACGGCCCGGTGGCGGGACCCGAGTCCGCGCTGGTGGGGGCCGGCGGTGCGGTGCCCACCACCGGGTACGCACCGGTGGGGGGGCGCCCGGCGGGCGGTGGGGTCGTCGGCGGGTGGCTGGTCGGGGTGGGGCTGGTCGGGGTGTGGTCGAGCGGGGCCGGGGCAGTGGCGCCCGCGCCGGCCCAGTCGGGCGCGATGGTCGCGCCCGACGACGGCCGGATGACGGCGGGCAGGTCGCCGGGCGTCGCGCCCGGCGGCGGTGCGGGCTGGGTGCCCGGCTCGGTGACCAGGTCGCCGATGCGCGAGTGCACGCTGGTCGCCCGCGTGATGCGACTCGGCCGCATCGCCGGCGCGGCCGTGCCGGTGCTCTGCTCGGTCAGCGCGATCATCTGCGGCGCGCTCATCACCTCGACCCCGCACTGGCGCAGCCATCCCGCGCCGAACGCCACGGTCGCGGCGCGGGCGAGGGACAGGCCGAGATCCTGCGCGGTGGGCTGGCGGTCCTCGGGCCGGCGGCTGATCGCCTGCATGATCACGGCGTCGAGCTCGGGGTGGATGTCGGGGCGCAGCTCGCGCAGTGGGCGCGGGTCGCCGTCGGTCTTGGCGATGAGCTGGTGGAGCGGGTCGTCGGTCTCGGGGAACGGCAGGTCGCCGCTGGCCAACTCGTAGAGCATCACGCCCAGGCTGTAGATGTCGGTCCCTGGTCCGAGCTTCTGACCGAGCGCCTGCTCGGGCGCCATGTACGCTGGCGTGCCCATCACCGAACCAGCCACGGTGAGCTGGACCGCCGCCTGGCCGATGACCTTCGCGATGCCGAAGTCGCCGAGCTTCATGATGCCGGTGTCGGAGAACAGGAAGTTCTCGGGCTTGATGTCGCGGTGCAGGATGCCGTGACTGTGCGCGTGCTGCAACGCCGCGCTGGCCGCGAGCAGGAGGGCGCACGCGTCATCGAGCGGGACGCCCTCGTCGAGGAAGCGGTCCCAGAGCGTGCCGCCCGTGAGCAGCTCCATGACGATGAGGCACAGGCCGTCGTGCTCGACGAAGTCGAACACGGGGACGATGTGGGGATGGGTGAGGCTCGCCACGAGGCGGGCCTCCTCCTTGAAGCGCGTGCGCACCGCCGGGTCGGCCCCGAAGGCCCGCGGCAGCTGCTTGATCGCGACCCGGCGTCCGAGCTCACGATGCGTCGCGGACAGCACGACCCCCCAACCGCCGCGGCCGATCTCCCCCTCGAGCTGGTACGCCGGGAGGGCCTGGACCACCTGATCGTGGTCGAGGCTCACGTCGGCGCTCGATCCCAAAGCCGGGAGTTCATCGCCCGACTGTACCCGGCGGGTTGCGAACGACCGTGAAAACGCGGCACCGGTCCGTCATGCCAGGATGGCGGGATGTCGTCATCGGGACATCGTCTGCATCCCGCCGTGCTCATCGAGGTGCAGGTCGAGGATCACAGCGTGTTCGGCAGCCCGCTCTCGCCGAAGCCCGACCACGCCACCCGGGCCGTCTTCGCGCCGCTCATGGCGCGCGTGGACGAAGCCGGCCCCGCGGCGCTCATCTCCGAGGGTCCCCAGCTGCTGGCCGAGGTGGTCGCCAGCCCCGCGTTCGCGGCCATCGCCGACGTCGCCCCGGACGGCAGCTGGCAGGTCCACGACGACGTGCTCCATCCCGACATGGACGCCGTCTACTTCTCCGGGCTCACCGTCACCGGCCCGGACGGACGTGTGCTCGAGGTGCGCGTGCCGGCCGAGGACTGGCCGGTGTTGCACACGATGATCGCGGCGCTCGCCGGCGATCCGCGCGGGTTCGTGCCGGAGCTGCTCGAGCGCCAGGCGTTCTCGGTCGAGTCGCGAAGCCACGCCATGGCCCTCTTCGACGCGCTGGTCGCCGCCGGCTGGGTCGAGCCGTTCGATGCCGGTCACGCGGCCGGGTCGGTGCTGCGCGGCTCCGGCCTGCTCTTCGCCGGGCACAACCTTGTGGTCATCGCGACCGACCAGGCCCGGGTGGCGGTCGACCCGTTCCTGCGCCCGGCTGTCGATCGCGACGGATCCGGCTACCGCGCCCTGATCTGGCGGGAGCTCGGGCCGATCGACGCCGTGCTCATCACCCACTCCCACCCCGATCACTTCGCGCCCGGGTCGCTCCTGCAGATCGATCCCGCGACGACGATCATCGTCCCGAAGATCGAGCGGGAGACCGTGCTCAGCGTCGCCATGGGTGCCCGCCTGCGCCAGCTCGGCTTCACCGACATCGTCGAGCTCGAGTGGCGCGAGCGGCACGACGTCGGCGACATCCAGATCGACGCGCTGGCCTTCCTGGGCGAGCAACCCACCGACGGCGAGGTGCTGCACCCCGACATCCGCAACGCCGGCAACACGTACCTGGTGCGCACGCCGACCCTGTCCGCGGCGTTGCTCGCCGATTCGGGCCAGGATCACCTGGGCGCCGCGTCGGATCTGGCGGCGGGTACCCGCGATCGGTTCGGCCCGGTCGACGTCGTGTTCTGCGGCTACCGCGGCTGGCGCACCTATCCCGCCCAGCTGCTGTTCTCGTCGGTCGCGCGCTACCTGCTCTTCGTCCCGCCCTCGCGCTGGGACAGCCGGATGTGCCTCATGAACGACCTCGACGATGTGATCGACGTCGCGGAACGGTGGGGGGCGCGGATGTTGGTGCCCTACGCCGACGGCGGCGCGCCGTGGTTCTGGGAGATCGGCCTCGGCCCGCGGCTCGACGACGACGCGCACGAGCTCGAGGGCTTCGATCCGTTCCCCGAGCGCGTCGCCGACGCGGCGGCGCGGCGGGTGCGCGTGCCGAGCGGCGGCTTCCTCCGCTCGCCGGTGGAGGTCGTGCTGCTGCGGCCGAACGATGCCCTGGTCGGCTGGCCGACACCCCGCATCGCGCGCGATCCCGCCAACGGCTGGCCGTATGCCGAGCGGGCCACCGCCGGCTGACCCCGGTGGCCGATCAGCCGAGGAACACGCGGACCTCGCGCAGGTGACGCGGCGGTGCGTCGACCGGCTGGCGCGAGAAGGTGCGGGCATGCAGGTAGCGCGTGTTGTCGAACACGCCGAGCACGAGCGGTTCCCACGGCACCCCGTAGGCATCGGGCTCGTGGTAGATCGCCGCGAGCAGGGCCCGCACGGCGAGGTCGACCTCGTCGGGGGTGACGGTGGCGTCGCCTCCGTCGTACCGCCACGGGAGATCCTCACCCTCGGCGTCCTTGATCGCGAAGACCTCGCGGCCTTCGTGGATCGTGAGGACCATCGGCGGGTTGGCGTAGCCGCCGTGGCGGGTGCGCTGCAGGATCGCGGCCTGGCGATCGGTGAGGTGGGCGCGGACGCGGTCCATGGGCACCAACAGGGTCTGGCCGCCCTGGTCGCGCAGCGGCGCGGTGACGCACTGGAACATGAGGTAGCGCACCTGCTCGGGAATGAGCCGCCCCGCGAGCTCGGTGTGCATCATCACGTAGTTCTCCGCGAACAGGAGCTGCCAGGTGAGGTCTTCGGTCTCGGCGTGTTCCGCGCGGAGGTTGAGGATGACGTCGTCCTCGACGTATTCGGCGAGGCGGGGATCGCTCTGCTGCTGGGCCACGCCGAGCAGGCCGGCGAGGGAGATCAGCTCGGCGTTGGTGAGCAGGCGATCGAAGCGCAGCAGCACGACGCCGTGGGTCTCGACGCCGACCTTGATGCGGGCGAACGCGTCGACCAGATCGTCGGCCGACACGTCCTGGGGCGCGGTCCCGGGCGGCGCCGGGTACCACTGCTGCCGGCGCAGCACCTGTTGGCGGCGCGCGACATGCGGGTCGGTGGGCTCCTCGCGGAGGACGCCTTCGAGCGAGACGGTGGTCGGCACCCCCGTAGACTACGGCGGTGCCCGAAGCCCATGTGTCCCCGACCGTGGGCGTCCGTCTCGTCGATCACGCGGTGTTGCGGGTGGCCGCCTGGCCCATCGAGATCACCGACGCGTTCGCCGCGCCGGCGTTGGCGGCGGCCGCTCGGGACCTGCTGGCCTCGGCCCCGGTCGCCGAGGCCGAGTTGGCCGACGAGCTCTTCGTGGTGATCCCGACGGTCGAGGATCCGCGGACGCGCCGGTGGCTCCTCGCGGTCCGTCGAGCCCTCGCCGAGCCCCGCCGACCCGTGCCCGTCGCCCCGGACGACGTCGCGCTCGGATCCGCACACGCTGCGCTGGCAGCGCGGATCGCCGTCGTCGAGACCGCTCGTCGAGACCACGCGGCACAACGCGAGGACCTGGCCGCCCTGTTCGCGGCCGAGCTGCAGGGCGACCGCGAGGCGTTGCGGGAGCTGGCATCGACACCGCGGTTCCGCACGGCGCTCGTGGTCGCCGAGCCGACGCTCGCCACCCAGTCGGACGCAACCATCGGCAAGCCGTTGAACGAGAAGGCGCGAGTCCTCCGGCTCGAGGCGACGTTGTTCCACTTCGCGATGCGCGCGTGCGGGCGCCCGACCCCCAACGGCGGGTGGTCCGGGGTGGCACCGGTGCTGCCCGCCCTCTTCGGTCCCACATCCCCTCGTGCGGTCACCTCGGTGTTCGATGCGTCCGCGGACGACGGCGAGCGCGACGTGCACGTCAGCGTCGACCTCGCGCCCTTCGCGGCGGTGCTCGACGCATGGGGTCGCGAGCTCGGCGCCGCCCAGGATCACCCACTGGTGTTGGAGTCGACCCTGTTCGACCTGCCTGCGGCGGGCCAGCCCCACCAGTGGGTCTACCTCCGCCGCGACACCGACCCGTTCGTGTTCGCCGCCCTGCCCACTGTGCCGGCGTTGCGAGAGGCGGCCGCGCGATGGGCGGGTGGGCGGGTCGCCACCCCCGCGGCGCTCTACGACGAGATCGGGGCGGAGCGCGGGCGGGCGATCGTCGAGCACCTCCTCGCCTGCGGCATCCTGCGCAGCGCCCTGCGCCTCCCGGCCTTCGCGCGGACCCCGGCCGCGGCGCTGGCGTCAGTGACGTCGCTCCTGCCTGACGCGCTGGCGCGCCCGTGGTGCGAGACCCTCGATGCCTGCGCGGCGGCGACCGATGCGCTGGCGGCGGCGTTCCTCGCCGATGACCCTGCGGCCGTCGCCCGGCATCGCGACACGGTGGTGCTGGCGGTCAGCGCGCTCACCGAACGCGTCGGGTTGGGCCCCGCACCGGCGCGGGGGCTGGTGCACGTCGACCTGCGCGTGCCCTGGCGGGTGACCTGGACCGCCGCGGGTCGGGCTCGGGTGGGCTCCGCGCTCGACGAGGTGTTCGCGTTTCACGCGGACGACGGCGGGGCCGAGGCCTACCGACAGATCATGCAGCGGCGGGTCGAGGACACGCTCGCGTCCGCCGCCGACTGGGTGCCGGCCGTCGCCGGCCGGGCCGAGGACTGGTGCGGACCGTCGCCGCAGGTGGCCACCCGCGCCGAGCTGCTGCGGGCGGTCGGTGCCGATCCCGAGGCGGCGATGGCGCGGTGGACCGACCAGCTCGAGGGTCCGGTCGCCTCAGGCGTCATCGAGCACGAGCTCGTGCTGGATCCAGACCGCTCCCGGCGTGCGGATCCCGGCGCGGCGGGAAGCTTCATCCTCGGCGTGAGCGGGCCGACCATCTGGGCGCGCTGGGGACGCCCCCAGCCCGCCATGTTCGTCACCCGGTTCGGGCCCCTCCTCGAGACGGGGCCGCGCGGCGCAAGGACGGCCGCCCCGGTCCGGCTCAGCACCGAGCGGGCGCTGCACTCCTTGCTGGCCGTCCGCATCGTCGGCACCGATGCCGCGAACCCGAACGCCGCGCTACGACCGGTCCTGTCCACGGTCGGTACGTGGGACGTGGGCCCGTGCATCGGCGGCCCGTCCGCAGGCGCGGATCGGCCTGCTGGAGCCGAGCCGCCTGCCGGTGGCGATCCGTCCTTGTGGCAGCCGTTCGCGACCGACCGCGGGGTGCTCGTGGTCGGCGCAGACGGGAGGGCCCGGGTCCCGATCTACGACTCTGCCGCGGTGATCGGGACGCACGACCCGGTGACCCGTTTCCAGCGGACGGTCGCGATGACCAACGGGTGGGAGCTCGTCTCGTGGGGGTTCCCCGTGATGCGCGGCGAGCAGGACGGTGGGCCGGGTCTGCCACGCCTGGTCCTGCCGGCGCGTGGTCGTGGCGTGGTCGCGGACCCGGACGGTCGCACGGTGCTCTCGCCCCGGCGCTGGCTGATCGGGGCGGACACGCTCGCGGCGCTCCGGGACGCGCTCGACGAGGTGGACCGGTACCTCGTGTGGCGGGCGGCGCTCGACGAGCGCCAGGTGCCGGCGCGGGTCATCGTCCGGTGGGACCTGCGGCCGGACGCGCCCGAGCTCGCGCTGATGAGCGAGAGCCCGCTCGCGCTGCGCTGCCTCTGCGAACGTCTGCCCCTTGACGCGACGGCCCTCGTGCTGACCGAGCTGCCCGGCCCGGTCGAGGACTGGCCGGTGCAGGGGCCCGACGGGCACCACCTGAGCGAGCTCGCCGTCACCTGGGTGCGCCGCGACGACGAGCTCGATCCGGCGGTCTTCCCCGGCGGCGAGGTCCCGCAGTCGTTCATCGCGGTGCTCGACGCGCTCCGTGACCTCACCGACGAGGACACGGAATCGACCACGTCCGACGTCGCGATCGATGCCCTCCTGACCGCTCTCGTGGACCGCGCGGACCGCGCGGCGGTCAGCAACGCGGCTGCGTCCTGGCTGACCCGCGTGGCCAACACGCAGGACCCGGAGCACGCGTCGACCTTCCTGGTGGTCGTGGCGGATCAGGCTCCGGCGGTGGTGGGGGAAGCCGAGGAGCTCGAAGGCGCGGGGCGCGGGGCGACGACGGCGCGGCTGCGCACCGATCTCGATTCACTCCGTCCGGCGTTCGATCGCGACGTCGCCGCAATCGCCGCCACGACCGGTCTGGACGCGCTCGCCGTCCGCGCCCAGCTCGTCGGTCGGCTCGGCCACATCCACGCCGTCGAGCTCGGCGGCGAGGGCCCGGACCGCCTGCGACGGGAGGCCGCGCGCTGGCTTGCGCATCGTGGCGACGACGCGGGGACGGCATGACCCCACGCTCGGTGAAGCCCACAATGGGTGGCCGCTCCCCGGTGTCACTGGGGCCGGGTACAACGTCTGCATGGGTAGGAACAACCAGCAACGCCGGACGGACCACAAGCGGCGGCACGGGCGCGGTGGACACGAAGCCGCCTCGCCCGACCGAGCCGGCGCGATGACAAGGGCGAGGCCTGCCAGCGCGTCCTCTGGCCATCGCCGACAAGGAGCAGGCGGAGCAGAGCAGGACACCGGTCCGTCGCCGAACGCCGACCAGCTCGCACGGATCGTCGCTCGGGCCGGCGCGGCGCTGGTGCAGGTGTCGCTCCCTGCGTTTCGTCGAGCGATCGGTGACTGGGTGGACGCGCACCCCGAACCCGACGGGCAGGTCGCCGCGGGTGTCGCGGCGGTGCTCGGCGCCGCCATCGCGCCCGCGTGGACGCGCGGCTGGCAACCCGCCGACCTCGCCCGCGCCGCCGCCCGCCTCACCTCGGCCCGGCATGCCGCGCTGGTGACGGCGGCCATCGGGGACGAGGCCCGCTCGTTCGTCACGCGCCACGAGCTCACGATGCTGCACCCGAGCTGGCAGGCACAGCTCGAGGATCTCGGGGCCCTCCCGATGCCGGCCGGTGCGCCGCCGCCCCTCGTCGCCCGGTGGCAGCACCGCCAACGGGTTCCCGACGACGAGTTGGTGGTGCTCGCGTTCGAGGCCGGGTGTCGGCTGTACCTGCTCCCGGCGCTGCCGGTGCTCATCCCGCCGCCCGGGCAGGGTCCCGAGGCGGTCGACGAGCGCGTCCGGGGCAGCGGCGCCCGCGACGCGGCCCACGGGCCCGGCCAGGGGGTCGATCGCAAGCTGTTCGAGAAGGTCCGGGCGCTGCTCGCGAAGGCCGAGTCGACGACGTTCCCCGAAGAAGCCGACGCGCTCACCATGAAGGCGCAGGAGCTCATGGCCCGACACAGCATCGACGCCGCGATGTTCCAGGCGACCCACACCCGTCCCGGCACGGGGCCCGCCCCATCCGCCCGGCGCGTGCCGATCGACGATCCGTACGCCAGCGCCAAGTCCCAACTGCTGGCCGAGATCGCGGACGCGAACCGATCCACCGCGGTGTGGACCAAGGCGCTCGGGTTCGCGACCGTGTTCGGCTTCGATGTCGACCTCGACATCGTCGAGGTCCTCTACACCTCGCTGCTCGTGCAGGCGACGGGGGCAGTGGTCGCCGCGGGCGCGCAGGTCGACGCGCGTGGCCGGTCGCGCACCCGGTCGTTCCGCCAGTCGTTCCTGTTCTCGTTCGCGGTGCGCATCGGCGAGCGGTTGCACGAGGCCGCGCACGAGGCGACCGAGGCCGCCGACCGCGAGTTCGGCGCCGCGCTGGTCCCGGTGCTCGCCGATCAGGCCGCAGCCGTGGCGCAGGCGCAGCAGGCGATCTTCCCGAGGGTCACCCGACGGCGCGCCTCGGTGTCGAACGCCAGTGGCTGGGCCGCGGGTCGCACCGCGGCCGATCTCGCGGATCTCGGCGCCGCCACGCCGATCGATCCGGGGTGATCACCAGCAGCACATGACCGTTCCGTCGCCAGGGTTGAACTGCTTGAGGTTGATCGCGGCCTGGTTCGCCTGTGCGTTGAACCGGCCGCCGACCGCCATCGTGTTCTGGTATTGCACGGGCGTGGCGAAGTTGAGGCTGAAGCCGGCGACATCGTCGGACTCCTCCACCATCGCCTCGGTCACGGCCAGCTCCTCGTCGGCGACCTTGCACGCCTCGAGGATCTCGTCTCGGATGAAGTAGGTCGAACCGTCCTGGGTCCGGATGATGAGTCCACCTGCGGTTGCCATGTTGTCTTCCCCTTGGGTCGTGGTGTCGATGAGCGGGAGGCCCGAGCCGGGCCGCAGAACGACCAACGGGCCCAGCCGAGGCCGGGCCCGTTGGACAGCGATCGAGCGAACGGGTCGCCCGATCAGGTGCTGGTGATCACCAGCAGCACATGATGGTCGACATGTTCTTGCCGAGGTCGGCGATGCCGGGGGCGAGCTGGGGCTGGACGTTGAACTTGCCCGCCAGCGGCGCGGTGTTGTTGTACTGCACGGGCGTGGCGAAGTTGAGGCTGAAGCCGGCGACGTCGTCGGACTCCTCGATCATCGCTTCGGTCACGGCCAGCTCCTCGTCGGCGACCTTGCACGCCTCGAGGATCTCGTCACGAATGAAATACGTCGCGCCATCCTGGGTCCGGATAACGAGTCCACCTGCTGCCATTGGAATTCCCCTTTTTGAAGTCTTGCTGGTTGTTGGTTGTGGGATGTGGGTGCTGTCCCAGCCCCGCAGGGCGGACCGTAACACCGTGTACGACCACCATGACGGGGATCGTCGGCCGCGCCCTGAGTAATCGCTACTCATTTCGATCTGACGCGTCTTCCCGCCTACCCAGGCGGTTGTCGCGTGGTAGGACTCGCGGGTGCCTTACGTCTCTGGAACCGTTCACGACGCCGACTCCCACCTGATGGAGACGCCCACCTGGCTGATCGATCACGCCGATCCGGCGGTGCGCGATCAGCTCGATCCGCTGTGGATGCGGGGCCTCGCCGATTTCGCGTCGCGGACGCTCGACGCGATGGACGAGCTGCGCGAGCAGGACGCGGGTGTCGCGGTGCTCGAGGGCGATCTGCTCGAGCGCAAGAACTGGTGGGCGCTCGGCGCGTCCCGGGCCGACGACCGGTCCCGGGCACTCGATCTGCTCGGGTTCAGCTCACAGCTGGTGTTCTCCACCCACTCGAGTCGGACGCTGCTCACCCCGATCGATCAAGCGGTGCGCCCCGCCGACGGCGGTCCGCCGCCAGGGCCCACGGATCCTGCGGTGATCTACGGGCTGGTGCAGGCGCACAACCGCGCGATGGCGGCGTTCTGCGGCGACGACCCTCGTCTGCTCGGCGTCGGCTGGGTGCGGCTCGACGATCCGGCGCGGGCGATGGCTGCCGCTCGCGAGGCCATCGAACTGGGTTGCGCGGCGATCGAGATCCCGAGCTTCCCGCTGGGACCCCACAGCCTGACCCACGTCGAGCTCGAGCCGTTCTACGCCCTGCTCGCCGAGTCGGGCCGCCCGCTCGTGTTCCACCTGGGCAGCGGCGGCGAGATCCCCAGCCGCGTGTTCCGCAACACCGGCCGCGCGCCCTACGTCGATCCCCACGGCAACAGCGATCCGGTGCGGGCGTTGCGCGTGGTCGGCCTGGCCGGCCCGGTCGAGATGGCGCTCGCGGCGCTGATCTTCGACGGCGTGCTGGATCGGAACCCCACCCTCAAGGTCGGCGCGATCGAGAACGGTGCCGTGTGGGTGCCGGGCTTCATGAAGCGCCTCGACCTCGCCGTGCGCCTGGATCGCAAGATGCGCGGCATCCCCCACATCGACACCGACCTGCCGATGCTGCCGAGCGAGTACGTGAGCCGGCAGGTCCGGTTCACCCCGTTCACCGACGAGCCGCTCGACTGGGTCATCGAGCAGACCGATCCGTCGCTCTACCTGTTCTCGTCGGACTACCCCCACGCCGAAGGCGGGCAGGACCCGTTCGGCGAGTTCGATGCCGCGCTCGTCGGCTTCGACGACGCCGTCAAGGAACAGTTCTTCACCACGAACTTCGAGTGGTTCATGGGCCACCTCCTCCCGCGCTGAAAGCCCGGGTTCTGTCGGCGATCACTGCACCTGGGTGACCCAACCGGCGTCGGCCATCTGCGCGAGGAACGCCGCCACGTGGGCGGCGGGGGCATCGGAGACGGCGGCGAGCTCGCCGATCGTGATCCCGGGTTGCCGGGCGACACGGGTGAGCACCGGGAGGGTCCAGTGGTGCACCGGGTCGGGCGGCATGATCGCGATCAGCTGGTCGCCCCGGGCCAGGGCCAGGCCGCGGTCCTGCACCGGGACGAAGAGCGCGGAGCCGGCGGGCACCTGGACCCGGGTGGCCTCGGCCCACGGCGCGGCCTCGCCGGCCGGGTCCGCGGGCGCGGTCGCCGTGTCACTGACCGTGTCACTGGCCGTGTCGCGGGGCTTGTCACTGGCGGTGTCGGGCGCATCGAGGGTGGGCATCGAGAGGACCTCCGGGGGCTGTCGGGCATCGAATGAAGCCGCGGGGACCGATGGAGCGCGCCAGGCACCCGTGAGGCGGGCCCGTCGGTCGAGATCGACCATCGTCGCCGGTGGTCCGGCGATCGGGGCGCCCAGGTCGGTGCACAGCTGCAGGCACACCCGCTCGAGGATGGCCGCGCGGGTGGCCGGATCGGTGGCGATCAGCGGCGCGGTGTCGGCGAGGGCCTGTTCCAGCGCGGTCCACGCCGCCCGGCAGGCGGGCGTGCGTTCGACGGCGGAGGCGTCGTGGAAGACCTGCGCCAGCCACAGCCACTCGACGCTCGGGACCGGCACCTGCTCGGCGAGCGTGCGCAGGTAGGGGTTGCGAGCAAGCCGGTGGTTGACCGACAGCGAGACGTCGAGGTACTCGACGTGATGCCACCAGCCCGCGGGCATGTAGAGCGCGTCGCCCGGGCCGAGCGTGCACTCGTACGCCGCGGTGTACCGCAGGAACGCGTCGCGCTCGGCGCCGTCGAGGTGCTCCAGGAACACGCCGCTGGTGCGTTGCACGCCGGGCCCGGTCAGGGGGGCCAGCTTGGCGGAGTGCTCCGGATCGATGAGCACGTAGCGCTTGTGCCCGAACAGCTGCAGCATCACGACATCGCGCAGGTCCCCGTCGTAGTGCAGGTGGGCGACGGCCGCCGGGCCGGCGAGGAACATGTCGGAGACGCAATCGGCGCTGTCGCCGACATCGGCGAACGACGGCAGCGCGGCGGGTCCGGCCAACGCGGCGGGCGTGGTCTGCTCGGAGCACACGAGCTCGAGCGTCGGGTCGGCGGCGAGCCGATCGGCGAACTCGCCGTAGGTCGTCGCGACGGTCTCTCCGGCGGTCGCCCCGGTCAGGAGGGCCGCGGCGTTTCCGTTGCGGATCTGGATCGGGGCATCGACGAGCAGGTCGCGCACCGCGGCCGGATCCGCCAGCGCGGCGAGTCTGACCGCCACCGGATCGTCGTGGCGCGGGGCGACGATCACCGGCCGGGAGGTGCGCAGATGCTGGGCCACGAACGTCGCGGGGGTCAACGAGTCGACGACGCGCACGCGTCGGGTCGGGTGGCTCGATCGGGTCTTCATGCGCCGCGGAGCCCTGCGGTCGGATCCCACGCCGCCATCATGACCGCGGCGGCCGCCCCTTGGAGCGGGCCGCCCAGTCCCCAGCGCTGGAAGTCGAGCTGCGCGACGAAGGGCAGGATCGCCCGGGGGCCGACGCGCAGACGTCCAGCCTCGAGCTCGACCGCGAACGCGGCAGCCAGAGCATCGATCGCGTCGGCGGCCGCCACCAGGCGGATCCCGGTCGCGGCGTCGGTCGCCGCAGTGCCCGTAGCGTCGCCGTTGCCGTTGCCGTTGCCGTCGCTGGCGCGGGCAGCGAGCGCCCGCAGCGGCCCCGGCCGGCGAGACACCGCCGGTCCGGCGAGCCCGGCGACCGCCGTCGAGAACGATCCGGTCAAGGCGGCGACGGCCGTGGGATCGGGCGGCGACGCGATGTCGGCCAGGTTCGCCCACGTGTCCCACACCTCGTCGCGATCCTGGAGCACCCGCACGAAGAGGTCGTCGGCGGCCGCGGTGGCGAGCAGCAGCGGTGGCGGGGTGGTGAGCCCGGCTGTGCCGAGCCAGAGACTGGTGTCGGCGTCGAAGTGCCGGTGCACCGCGTCGGCCACCCCTGGGCCACCGAACTTGCGCGTCTCGGGCTCGTAGGGGCTGGCGAACCACCGATCGACGGTGCCGGCCGCGGCCAGGGCGTCGAGCGCGCCCGTGATGGCGACGAGGTCCCCGGGTGTCACCGCGTTGCCCCCGAACCGCAACCGCACATCGGGGCTCTTGCGCTGGAAGAAGAACAGATCGACCGCACCAGTGGCGCGGGCTGCGTCGATGGGACCGACGAGGGCGGCGAACAGCGCTCGCGCCGCCGGCAGCGGGTTGCCGTCGACCCGCGTCAGGGCGACGTTGAGCTGCAGCCAGACCGTCACGGTCTCGCGTCGTTGGTGCGGCGTCGGGCCTCGGCCAGCTTGATCAACCGGGCCACGCCGGCATCGACCTCGAGCTTGTAGACGCGCTCCATCTTCTCGACCGCCGTCATGTCGGCCATGGCGCTCAGGAACTGCTCCCAGTCGAGGCCGGCCTCGGCCAGCCAGCGCTGGGTCTCGTCGGCATCGATCAGGTTGTACTGCCGCCGGAAGTTGTGGGTCGTGCGCTCGATCTCGTCGGGCGAGACGGTCAGCCCGAGGCGGTTGGACTCGAGCTGGGCCAGCACCCGCAGCAGCTGCTGCTTGCGCACGATCGGCATCGTCTCACCCGTCCAGAGCACGACGGTCGGGTCGTACTCGGCCTGGTGGTCCCGCCCGGCGAGCACGCGATCCACCTCGTTGTAGAGCGCATCGAAGAACACCGTTCGAGGCAGGTCGAACGATGCCTCGAACGGTGGGGGATCGGAGGCGGCGAGCGTGTCGAGCGCACCGAGCAGGGCCAGCGCGTCACGGTGCTTGATGCCGGGCCCGTCGTCGGCGACGAACGCCCGGAGCGCGTCGAGGTGCGCGGAGGCGACCTGGTCGCGCGCGTGGTGCGCGACCGCCGCGACGGTGCGCTCGCGGTAGTGGAGGCCTTTGGCGATGGCGGTGAGCT
>JBBQHT010000042.1:0-23825 GCA_038324235.1 Acidimicrobiales bacterium | reverse complement strand
GGTGAACTGCCGGAGCCGGTTGATGAGCCCGCCGAGGGGTTCGACCTCGCGCACCGGTGTCGGGTGGTGGCGAGCGAAGATCGCGTCGGGTCCGGGCAGCTGCGCGGCGGCACGATCGAACGCCGCGCCGTCGAGCAGCGTCCGGCGCAGGTCGGTGTCGCGTGCGGGCACGGCGATGGTGATCGACAGCGTGTTGCCGTCGCACGGGATCGCGAGGAACTTCACGAAGCCGAGATCGCCGGCGAGCTTCGGGTCCAGGTCGAGCGCCGTGCCTGCGGGCAGGCGGTACCAGCGGGTCAGGTATACGAGGTTCGTCGCGTGTTCGTCCTCCGCGACGATGACACCCACCTCGGCGAGCCAGGCCGGCAGCGCGCTGCGCCGGCCGTTCGCGACGATCACCGCGTCCGCCTCGAGCACCTCGCCGTCCACGAGCCGCACCCCGCGGACCACCGGCACGGCGCCGGCCTGGGTCCCGTCGACGGCATCCATCACCAGGCCGGCGACCCGTGCGCCACCGCACAGCGTCAGACTCGCTTGGTCGACCGCGGCCCGGCGCAGCACCCAGTCGAGCGTGGTCCGACGCACGAGCAGCACGGCGAGGTCGTCGTCGCCCGGCCGGGCCGCGCCCAGCTCGGCGGTCAGCGGGAGCAGGGCGGCCCCGGCGGCGAAGAGGTCGGCGAGGATGTCGGGGAAGCGCGCCCGCAGCTCCTGGGTGAGCCGGGCGAGCAGGCCGTGGGTCTGGCGGATCTGCGGGGCCCCCGCCCGGGGCGTGGCGAAGGCGGTCTCGGCGTCGGGCAGGACGGCGAGCTCGTCGGGATCGAGCACCGTGACGGGGTGCCCGTCGCGCGCCAGGCCGATGCCGGTGGCCAGCCCGGCGATGCCGGCGCCGATGACGATGATCGATCCGCGAGGCGGGGAAGACTGGAAACGCATGTATCCAGAACTACCACATGGCAACGTCCGTTGCCAGAACCTCGGTCGGCGGTGGGGGCGAGTACGTTGGGCGCGTGGCCGAACCGTCTCCCAACCGTTGGCGCGGTGTCCCCCAGGATCAGCGCCAGGCCGAGCGCCGGCGCCAGCTGGTCGAAGCGGGGTTCGAGCTGCTCGGCACGATCGGCGTGGCGGGCACGACGGTGCGCGGTGTGTGCGAGGGGGCACGGCTGAACCCGCGCTACTTCTACGAGAGCTTCGAGGATCTCGATGCGCTGTTGGTCGCGGTGTTCGACCGGGAGGCGGCCACGGCCTTCGAGGCGATGGTCGTCGCGGTGATGGCGGTGGATCCCGACGACGCACTGGCGGTGACCCGCGCGGGGGTGGGGTCGTTCCTCCGCCACGTCACCGCGGATCCCCGGCGGGTGCGGGTGCTCATCGTGGAAGGGCTGGGCCACGAGGCGCTGAGCCGGCGGCGACTCGACTCGATGTTCGCCATGGCCGAGCTGTTCGAGCGCAGCGCCCTCGACCGCGCCGTCCCGGATCACGCGCCCGTGGGCGACCCGGTGGTCCGGGTCGCGGCCACCTTGGTGGTGGGGGGCATGGCCGAGTTGATGATCTCGTGGCAGCACGGCCGGCTCGATCTGTCGATCGACGAGCTCATCGACATCGTGTCGCCGCTCTTCGTGGCCCTCGGCGAGGCCGCCGAGCAGATCGCGACCACGCGCCTGGCGCTATAGCGGCGGGAGCAGGGCGTGCGGGTTGAGGATCCCGTCGGGGTCCCATGCCTGCTTGAGGGCTCGCATCGCGTGCAGTTCGTCGGCGGTGCGGTTCCGGCTGAGCCAACGGATCTTGGCGGTGCCGATGCCGTGTTCCGCGCTGATGCTGCCCCCGAGCTCGGCGACGCGGGTCAGCACGATGTCGTCCACCGTGTCGTCGTCCGCGGCGACCCCTGTGACGTTGACGTGCAGGTTGCCGTCGCCGACGTGACCGAACAGCCAGGTCCGCGCCTCGGGGCGGGCTGCGGCGATGCGGTTCGGGATGTCGTCCGCGAACGCCGCGAGCAGGGACAGCGGCAGCGTGACATCGAGCTTGTGCGGTGTGCCGACCGGGGCGATCGCGAGCGTGTGGTCCTCGCGGTAGCGCCACAGGGCCCGGCGCCGCGTCGGGTCGGTCGCCACGGCGACCTCGCGGGCGGTGGGAGTGGCCGCGACTGCAGCCGCGAGCGCCGGTGTCGGGTCGTCGTGGGCGGCGGCTTCGACCAGGACGTACGCGGGCCACCGGGTCGGGAACGGGGGCGCCAGCGCAAACGCGTCGCACACCAGTTGCAGGCCGGCATCGAGGAACAGCTCGGCGGCCTCGAGCGTGTCGAGCGCCGAGCGCCAGCGGCTCACCGCGTCGACCGCGTCGGCGACGCCGTCGAACGCGATCAACGCGACGACGCCGTGTTCCAGGCGGGTGACCAGGCGGAGGCGGGCGGCGGTCACGATGCCGAGCGTGCCCTCGCTGCCGCACAGCAACGAGGCGATGGGGTAGCCCGTGTTGTCCTTGAGCAGGCCGCCCAGCCGCGTCACCCGGTCGCCGTTGCCCAGCACGGCATCGACCCCGAGCAGCTGCTCCCGGGTGCCCCCGTAGCGCAGCAGGTTGAGGCCGCCGGCGTTCGTGGCGATCGTGCCGCCGACGGTCGCGCTGTCGCGGGCGGCGAGGTCGACGGCGTAGCGCAGGCCGGCCGCGCTCGCCGCGGCCTGGACCGCACCGATCGTCGCGCCGGCCCCGGCGGTCACCTGGCGGGCCACCGTGTCGACCGGCTCGATCGTGTCCAGCCGGCGCAGGCTCACGACCAGTTCGCCGGCACGCGGAACGCCGCCTCCGACCAGGCCGGTGTTGCCGCCCTGGGGCACGAGCGCGATCCCGTGGCGCCGGCACACGGCGATGATGGCGGCGACCTCGTCGCGATCGGCGGGCCGAATCACGGCCGGCGTCGAACCGGTGAAGCGACCGGTCCAGTCCGCTTCGTAGGGCGCGCGGGCGCCCGGATCGGTGAGCAGGTTGGCGGCCCCGACGACGGCCGTGAGCTCGGCGAGGGCGGCGGCGGGCAGCGGCGTCATCACCAGCCACCGTAGGGGGTGGCCGGCTTCGCGACGGCGGCGGCCGACAGATCTGATGCGCTACGGGGGCGGTGGGGAACCGGTGGTGACGCGGGCCAGGCGGTCGCGGTAGGTGTCGAGGGCGGGGACGGTGAGGCCCTCGACCTTGCCGCGGTCGTCCCACCGTCGCAGCGCCACCGCGTCGGCCGCTCCCGGGTTCCGGGCGAAGGTCGCCACCTCGGCCTCGTCGAGGCGGCCGCCCTGGCGGGCCAGGCTCGCCGCCGACCCGCTCGACAGCGCGGCCTCGTAGCCCGGCTCGGTGGCGCAGAGGTAGCGCTTGGCCCGCACGTGCAGGGCGATCGGACCGGTGACAGCCGGTGGGAACAGCCCCGTGAGGTAGCGGGCGCCGACCGTCTCGTGGTCGTCCTCCTCGATGACCGGACGGGAGACCGCGCCCGGCGTCGGGGGCGCCGGCGTCCCGGCGGCGAGGGTGAGCAGGTGCCCGACATCGTGGAGGAGCGCCGCCACCACCAGGCTGTCCGGGGCGTCGGCCTCGAGCGCCAGGGCCGCGGTCTGCAGGGCGTGGGCGAGTTGGCTCAGCTCCTCGTCGTAGGGATCGTCGGCCCAGTCGGTGAAGAGGGCCAGGACCTCGTCGATCGAGGCGGCGGGCGCGGCCGAGGGGCCCGAGGCTGACGTCGCCGGGTCGGACGGTTCGGACGGGACAGGGGCCGGCCGGGGTGGGGTGGGGGTCATCGAACCGGGCGGCCCTGGAAGTCGCCGATCAGTGACACCTGGACGCGGTCGTCACGGCCGGCGGCCGCCGCGAACTCGGCGAGCTTCTGGCGGTAGTACTCGTTGCGGAGGTCGCCCTCGGCCAGCGCGTTGTACGTCGGGTACAGCGCCCGGCGCGGCGAGCCCGACGTGTTGGGGCCGCTGCGGTGGGGGGTGCGCGAGTGGAACCACAGGGTCTGCCCGGCGCGGAGCGGAACTGGCTCCCAGTCGAGCGCGGCCACGACGTCAGCCCGGATGCAGCCGGTGTCGTCCATCGCCAGCACCTCGGCCTGCGCGCCGGACACCACCTCGAGGCACCCGTTGGCCGTGGTGGCATCGTCGATCGCGACCATGCACGACACGTGGGTGTCGACGAACCGGTAGGCCGGCGCGTCCTGGTGCGGCGCGTACCCGGCGCCGCCGACCAACTTGTAGTTGATCTTCTCCTTGTAGAGCACCGCGGGTTCGCCGAGCAGCGCCGAGGCGGTGTCGACCATCGCGCCGGTGGCGAGCAGCGCCCGCAATCCCGGGTGGAACGGCGTGAAGTTCTCGGTGCGGCAGAGCGCGGGACCGGTCGCCGTGAGCTCGCGGTAGTGCAGCCAGTCGCCGTCCGCGTCGGGCCAGGCGGCCACGCCGTCCACCCACGCCTGCACGTCGCGCACGCCCTCGGCGTCGAGGGTCTCGGTGAGGAGCCACCCTTCGGTGGCGAAGTGCGCGATGTCCGCCGCCGACGGGGATTGCGAGGCGCCAGGGTCCGCACGCGGATCGGTCACTGCGGCGTCGCCGCGGCCTGCTTGGCCTCGTGCCAGCGCCCGACCATCGTGGCGAAGTGCGCCGGGTTGTAGATGTCCTCCTCGTAGGACCACAGCCCGTCGCCCGCGTACTTCAGCAGCGTGAAGTTGTACTCCTGGTGGATCGAGCCATCGCCCGGATCGACCATGCGGTTCCACACCTGGCACACGACCCAGCCGCGCTCCTCGTCGATCACGTACCACTCGATGGGGAACTCGGGCATGTCGCGCCCGGGCCACTCGCCCATGGTCTGCACGATCCAGGTGCGGATCGCCTCGCGGCCGTGGAAGGTGCCGTAGTGGTGCTCGAGGTACTCGGCGTCCTCGGTGAACAGGTCCGCCCACGCACTCCAGTCACCGGTGGCGCCGGCGTGCGCGGCCCCCGCCTGGTACTGCGCGAACGCGTCTTCGAGCTCTTGTCTCGTCCAGGTCCCCATGCGGCGACGTTACCGTTCCGCGCGGGGATCAGGGGCGGCCGTGCGCCAGCGCGATGATCCGGTCGGCGACGAACTGCCAGGTGGCCACGGTCGGCAGGTGACCCATCCCATCGACGACGTGGAGCGAGGATCCGGCGATCCCGGCGGCGAACGCGCGAGCGTGCGCCACCGGGAGCCTCCGGTCGGCTGTGCCGTGGACGATCACGGTCGGCACGTGGATGGCGTGGAGTGCGTCGTGCTCGGGCCACCCGAACCGCATCGCGGCCTCCTGGTGCCGCGCCCCGGCGTCGGGTCGAGCGGGCGCCCGGCGGGCCGCGCGGGCGGCCTCGGCCATCACGGCATCTCGATCGGCCGGGGAGGGCGACCCCATCGCGCGCAACATCGCCTCGACCGGGTCGCTCGCGGTGTCGGCGAAGAAGTCCTCACCGAACCCGCCGTCGGGGTCCGGGCTCATCGCGGACAGGAAGGTCGCCGACGCCACCCGGGTGGGCACGCGCGTGGCCAGATCCACCAGGATGAGCCCGCCCATGGAGAACCCGACCATGTGCGCCGAGCGAACATCGGCCGCGTCGAGGATCGCCACGACGTCGTCGGCCATCGTGGACAACGTGTAGGTGGATCCGCCGTCGCCCGACAGCCCGGTGTCGCGAGGATCGAAGCGGAGCACGCGGCAACCCGCCGCGAGCAACGCGTCCGACAGCATCGTCGGGTACACGTCCGTCGCGTCACCGCGCCCCGGGATGAGGCACACGACCGGCGCGTGGTCGGGCCCGTCGTCGCCGGTCAGCTCCCACCACAGCGCCACCCCGTCACCGCCGGTCGCGTCCATGGCCGCCCTCACAGGAACTTGGTCTCGAGGTCGGCGAAGAACGCCTTCGACAGGCGGTCGAAGTCCTTCTCGGTCAAGCGGATCGGGTCGCCGATCTTGAGCTGCACGACGGCTTGTTCGGGGACGTACTTGATGACCTTGTTCCCCTGCATCACGCCACCGCCGTTGAGCAGACCCTCGGTGATGAGCTCGACCTCGTTGAGCGGGTTGGTGTCCTTGCCCGTGGCCGGGCGGATCCGGTGCACGAAGAACCGGTCGAGCACCAACGTCAGGTTGTTGAAGAACCGCCACTCGAAGTCCTCGCGGGCGGCGGTGATCTTCGGGTCGGTCGGGTGGGCCGCGACGCTCTTGACGAGCTTGCGGTACGCGGCGAGCTGGCCTGCCACGGTGGCCCGGGCCTGGTCGATCTCTGCTTGGGTGTAGTCCTTGCGGCCGAGCATGGTTGGCTCCTTCGGTGGATGGGTGACCGATGGTGGATGGGTGAACGATGGTGGCAGATGGGACCGGGGCGGGTCAGGCCGACGCCGACAGCTCGGTCAGGCGGCGCTCGAGCAGGCGGCGCTCGGCATCGTCGTGGACGAGCGCGAGGGCTCGCCCGTACGCGGCGCGGGCCTCGGCGATGCGATCGAGACGGCTGAGCAGCTCGCCGCGGGTGGCGTGCAGGTAGTGGTAGTCATCCAGGGCCAGCTGATCGATGATCGCGAGGCCCGCCTCGGGGCCCTGATCCTCGGCGACGGCGATCGCCCGGCTCAGCTCCACGACGGCGGACGAGGTGAGGCGGCTCAGCTCGCCGTACAGGGCTGCGATCTGGGGCCAGTCGCGGGGCTCCTCCGCATGCAGCGATGCGATCGCCGCCTGGATCACGTAGGGCCCGTGGCCGGGTTGGGCCAGGGCTCGATCGAGCTCCACCCGACCGCGGCGGATCTGCTCGCGGTCCCAGCGAGCACGGTCCTGGTCCGCCAGCAGCACGATCTCGCCGTCGAGCATCCGGGCGTCGCGGCGGGCGTCGAGCAACAACATCATCGCCAGCAGGCCGTGGACCTCCGGCTCATCGGGCAGCAGGTCGGCCAGCGCCCGCCCCAGCCAGAGCGCCTCACTGGCCAGTTCGTCCCGGCCGCCGTAGCCCGCGTTGAAGATCAGGTACACCACGGCGAGCACCGCCGCGAGCCGTTCGGGCAGCAGCTCGTCGGCCGGTATGCGAAACGGGATGCCGGCGGCCTTGATCTTGCGCTTGGCGCGCACCAGGCGCTGGGCCATCGTCGCCTCGCCGACCAGGAACGCCCGAGCGATCTCGTCGGTGCTGAGGCCGCCGAGGGTGCGCAACGTGAGCGCCACCTGCGCATCGGTGCCGAGCGCAGGGTGGCAGCACATGAAGATGAGCTCGAGCCGCTCATCGGGAAAGGTCGTCGGTTCCATCGCGTCCTGCCCTCCTTCGGGTACCTCGAGCAGGCGCGTCTTGACGGCCAGCGTGGCGTCCCGACGGATCCGGTTGATCGCCCGGTTGCGGGCCGTGACCAGCAACCAGCCGCCCGGGTTGGCCGGGACGCCGTCGCGGGGCCAGCGCTCTGCCGCGATCGCGAACGCCTCCTGCGCGGCTTCCTCGGCGAGATCGACATCGCCGAGGAAGCCGATGAGCGCCGCGACGATGCGGCCCCACTGCTCGCGGAAGACCTGCTCGATTATCGCTACCACGATCCGATCGGGCGGACCTCGATGGCGCCACCGCGGGCGGCGGCGGGCACCTTGGACGCCACCTCGATCGCGGCGTCGAGGTCGTCGGCCTCGAGGATGAAGTAGCCACCCACCGCTTCCTTGATCTCGACGAACGGGCCGTCGGTGGTGAGCGTCTTGCCGTCCTGCACCCGCACCGTCGTCGCGGTCTCCGGCGCGGCCATGGCCATGCCGGGCGTGACGCCGGGTGTCTCGTTGAGCGCCCTGTACCCCTGGTACACCGCTTGCTTGTCCTCGTCCGGCAACGCCTCCCACTCGGGTGACGGCGGGGTCGGGGTGGTGCCTTGATAGATGAGCATCATGTACTGCATGGGTCGGTTCCTCCGGCTCGGTTGTTTGTGATCAAGACAATCGGCGAGCGACGAAATCGACAGCTCTCGCGAGAAATCTACGCGTTCGGCTTCGGCGTCCGTAGCCTGGTCGGCGTGACGGAGCAGCTCGGGTCCCCGTCGCTGCGGATGGGGTCCGCGGCCGGCCGCTGGGTCATCGCCGCGAGCGTCCTCGGTTCCGGGGTGGCCTTCATCGACGGCTCCGTGGTCAACGCGGCGCTGCCCGCGATCTCGACCGATCTCGGCGCGAACCTGTCGGATCTGCAATGGGTCGTCACGGGCTACCTGCTGTCGCTCTCCGCCTTCCTCGTGATCGGCGGTTCCCTCGGCGACCGGCACGGGCGGCGAAAGATGTTCCTGTTCGGCCTCGCCGGCTTCGGCCTCACCTCGATGCTGTGCGGCGTGGCACCGACGGTGACGGTCCTGATCGTCGCCCGCGTGCTGCAGGGGGTGGCGGCGTCGTTGCTCCTGCCCAACAGCCTGGCGCTGATCTCGGCGTCGTTCGCCCCCTCGGATCGTGGCGCGGCCATCGGGTCGTGGTCGGGCCTCGGCGGGATCGCCGGGGCGATCGGCCCGTTCCTCGGTGGCTGGTTGATCGGCGCCGTGTCGTGGCGCGCGGTGTTCTTCATCAACGTGCCGCTGTGCCTCGTCGCGATCGTGCTCACCGGTCGCCACGTGTCCGAGAGCCGCGCACCGGCCGATGCGTCGCACCTCGACTACCTCGGTGGCGGCCTGCTCGCCGCGGGGCTCACGGGTGTCGTCTACGCGTTGATCGAAGGGCCGCCGTCAGGATGGTCGACCGCCCCGGCCGTGATGCTCGCGGTGGGGGTGGTGGCGCTCGTGGCGTTCGTGGCGGTCGAGGCCCGCGCCGCGCACCCGATGGTGCCGCTCGACGTGTTCCGCAACCGCCAGTTCTCGGGGGTCAACGCGCTGACGCTGTTCGTGTACGCGTCGATCGGCGGCGCGATGTTCTTCGTCGTCCTGCACCTGCAGACCGACCTCGGGTACTCGGCGCTCGAGGCGGGGGCCTCGTTCATCCCGGTGACGATCCTGATGCTGTTGTTCTCGGCCCGGTCCGGGGCGATCGCCCAGCGCATCGGACCGCGCCTCCCGCTCACCGTCGGTCCGGTCGTCATCGCCGTGTCGGCGCTCATGCTCGGCCGCGTCGAACCAGGGTCGAGCTACCTGACCGCCGTGCTCCCCGGGACCTTGGTGCTCGGCGTGGGCCTCGTCATCACCGTCGCGCCGCTGACCACGTCGGTGCTCGCCGCGATCGACGACCAGCGCGCCGGGGTGGGCTCGGCGATCAACAACGCCGTCGCCCGATTGGGATCGCTGCTCGCCGTCGCGGTGCTACCCGCCGCCGCCGGGCTCACCGACAGCACCGGGGCCCTGCAGTTGGCGGCCGGCTACCAGAAGGCGATGGTGCTCACCGCGGCCCTGGCGGCGGCGGGTGGGGTGATCGGTTACCTCACCGTCCGCACCGCCACCTCGATCACGGTGGTGACCCACGGCAACGTGCAGGCCAGCTGCCTCGATCCCTGCGTGAAGCAGGCGGCCTGACGGTTCAGGCCGCGGCCGGGTCGGGAGAGGCCGGAGGCGTCGGGTCGAACTGGATGCCGACGCGCGGGTCGGTCACGAAGTAGCGCGGATGCGAGGGCTCGGGTTCGAGCTTCTTGCGCAACTGCGCCAGGTAGACGCGCAGGTAGTTGCTGCGATCGGCCCGAGCCGGGCCCCACACCTGTTCGAGGAGGTCACGACGCGGCACCACCCGGCCATCGGCCGCCACGAGGACGTCGACGATCGCCCATTCCTTCGGCGTCAGGTGGACCACTCCCGCGGGCGTCTCGGCGAGCCGGTTGGTGAGATCCAGCGAGAAGTGCGCAGTGATGACGCGGTGGCGGTGGGTCCGGTGCTCCTGGCGCCCTCGGCGAACGGCGGCCCGCAGCCGTGCGAGCACCTCCTCCAAGCCGAACGGCTTGGTGATGAAGTCGTCCGCCCCGGCATCGAGCACGACCACCTGGTGGTCACGCGCGGTCGCGTCCGCGACGACGACCAGGGGCACGCGGCTGTGCTCGCGCAGCGTGCGGATCACTGCGAGGGCTGTCGGTGCATCGCGCAGGTCGAGCAGGACGAGATCCGGTCGAACCGCGTCGAGGGTGGCCGGCGCGTCGAGCTCGGAGCCCTTCGCGTCCACGACGTAGCCTCGGGCCTCCAGGTTGACGGTCAGCGCGTGGACGAAGTCTTCGTCGTCGCCGACGAGCAGCACCCGACGGTCGACCTCGACCGACGCGCTGCGCCGGGTCGCCGGGGGCCGCCGTCCTGGTGAGCGGGCGACGAGCGCAGGGGTCGTGCTCCCCGTGTCGAGGGACATCGGATCGCGATGGCCTCAGGGCAGCATCGCGGTGACGACGGTCAACCGGCGGTTGAGCGCCACGAGCGCCTCGTGCTGGTGCTCGGGCCGACAGGAGAAGGAGAACGCGCCCTGCGCCAGCGGGGGCCGGGCCGCGGACGGCACGTAGGTCATGGCCTCGAAGGTGCTGAACGCGGTCTCCCAGCCCAGGGTCGGCCACGGGTCTACCGCCGCGACGACGAGCAGGGTGCCGTCGCCAAGCGCCCATCGGGCCGGCGGGTTCGCCACCTGGTAGCGCACCCCGGGTGCCTTGGGGGTCAGCTCGGTGGCGGCCGGCACCGACGTCAGGGCTTCGATCTCGGCGATGCGGCGTTGGATCCGGCGGCCGCTGTCGGTCGGGAGCACGGCTCGGACGCTCCGGTCGTGGAACGCCCGACGCAACTGCTCGACCTCATCCGCGAGGCCGTCGGGTGGCGCGGGATCCAGGTCGTCGCGCCCGCGCCACTGCTCCTCGAGGCGCACGTGCAGCCGATCGGCGTCGTTGAACATCGCATCCCACTGGTGTTCGCACGCCGCTCGCAGCGCGTCGTCACCGCGGGCGACGGGGTCGTCGTCGCGGGCCTCCTCGCCCGACGAGTGTCCCTGGCCCCGGGCCACGATCTGGTGGGCGGCGGCCAGCGGGTCCTCGCCCTCGGCACCAGCTCGGATCGCCCACGTGGCCGGCCCCACCC
Organism: Acidimicrobiales bacterium; assembly: GCA_038324235.1. Classification (GTDB taxonomy): domain Bacteria; phylum Actinomycetota; class Acidimicrobiia; order Acidimicrobiales; family Acidimicrobilacustridaceae; genus JBBQHT01. Next base: position 12,836 of record JBBQHT010000042.1, on the reverse strand, counting down.
GGACGGCGTCGAGCCGCCGCAGCTCTCGCCAGATCTGCACGCGGGCGACGCGGGCCTCGCTGGGCAGCCGGTAGGCGAACCGCAACCAGCGGACCCGCTCCCCGATGGGCGGCACGACGGGCTGCGGGGCGGGCGGGATGCCGGGCGGCAGGGTCGGCACGGCGCGCAACGCCGGTCCGGAGGGGATGGGGTGATGATCGGCTTGGACCGACACGTTCGCCACACCGTCATTCGAGACGATGTCGTCGGCGCCGACCACCCCTCTTAACGCGCTCTTACCGTCCCTGACGAAATCTTGACGCGGGCCTTGACGCTCCCGCCGGGGGGCGCGGCGCCAACCACTACGGTGTCGTCGTGCGTTCGACGGTGTCGCGGGTCCTCGCGGATTGGTCCGTCGTCCTGCTGGTCCTGGCCGCGGCGGCGATCGGGTTGACCTTCGCTGGACCTGGTCGCACGCTCGTCGACTGGGGCGCGATCAACGTGGTCCTCTTCGTGTTGGTGCTCGCGGCCGCGATGACGTTGCCGACCGCGGCGCTCACATCGCTGCGGCGACAGGTGCCGTCGCTCCTCGCGGTCAGCGCGGTGGTGCTGGTCGCGCTGCCGGCCCTCGCGTGGGCGGCGGCCCACCTGGTGCCCGAGGGCCCGGCTCGCTTCGGGGTGCTCGCGCTCGCGGTGGCACCCGCGGAGATCGCGACCGTCGCGTTCACGGCGTCGGCCCGAGGGGCGACCGCGTCGGCTGCCTTCCTGCTCCTCGTGTCCACCGTCGTCACCGCGGTGATCGCTGCGCCGGTGCTCGGGTTGCTCGCGGGCGGGGGCAGCGTGCGGGCGGGGGAGCTCGTGGTCACGGTGGTGGTCGTGGTGCTGGTCCCCTTCGCCCTCGGCCTCGGCCTGCGGCTCGCGGTGGGTGATCGGGTCGAGGCCGGAGCCGAACGCGTGGCGACGGGCGCGGTGATCGTGCTGGTGGGCCTGGTCGCCACCCAGGTCACCCTCGACGCCACCTTCGGTCGGGTGCTCCTGGCGTTGCTGGTGTTCCTCGTGGGCGGCGTGGTGGTCGGGGTCGCCGTGAGCCGCACGGTCTCGCCCTCGGACCGCTCGGCGGTGGTCCTCAGCGTGTCGATGCGCGACTTCGCGGTCGCGAGCGGCATCGCCGCCGCGGCGTTCGGTCCGGCCGCCGCGGCGCCGCTCGGGCTCTACGGCGTGATCGTCATGATCTGGGGCTCGGTGCTGGTGACGATCCAGCGCCAGCCCGACGACAGCTGAGCGCGCGGCGGCTCAGGCCTCGTCCACGTACTGCTCGGTCTCCCACGCCGTCACCTGGGCCCGGAAGCCCTCGAGCTCGGCTCGCCGCCCGGTCTCGAGGATGTTGATCAGGACCGGATCGAAGGCATCGGCCAGCACGTCATCGGCCAGCAGGCCGTCGAGCGCTTCGTCGAGGTTGCGCGGGAGCGGGGCGTAGCGAACCGCGTCGCCGGTCTCGTAGCCGCCGGCGACCTCGTCGCTCGGCGCTTCGAGCTCGAGGTGGGCCGAGACGCCCGCCGCACCGGTGGCGATCAACGCCCCGAGGAGCAGGTAGGGGTTGGCCGACGGGTCCGCCCCCCGGTACTCGATCGAGGCGTCGGCGCCGAGGGTGCGGCTCACGCGGACGAGCGCGCCGCGGTTGGCATGACCCCAGATCGCCGCGCTCGGCGCCTCGGGCCCGCCGTGGATGCGGCGGTAGGAGTTGATGTTCGGCGCGGTGATGGCCGACAGGCCCCGGGCGTGGGCGAGTTGACCGGCGACGAAGCTCTTGCCGTCCTCGGTCAGGTGGCCCTCGGGTCCCACGAGCAAGCTGCCGCCGCGCTGGTGGATGTGCAGGCCCGAGCCGGGCTGCTGGGACAGGGGGCGGGCCATGAAGGTGGCCCGCAGACCCGCTTCGGCGGCCACGCGGCGCACTGTCCGCTTGGCGATCACGATGGCATCGGCCAGGGCCATGGGCGTGAGCGGGGCGAGGTCGATCTCGTACTGCCCGGGGCCGGTCTCGTGGTGGCAGCTCTCGACCCCGATGCCGTAGTGCATGAGCTGGCCGCCGGCATCGCGCACGATGCGGATGCCGAGGCCCTCGACGTCGTCGAAGTAGCCACCCCGGTCGACGGGTTCGAGGTCGGCGTCGAGCAGGTAGAACTCGAGCTCGGCACCGACGGTGTAGACCTCGGCGAGCTCGGGCTGGGCATCGAGGATCATGCCGAGCGTGGTCCGCGGATCACCGGGCCAGGGGTACCCGTCGGGGGTGAGCACGTTGCCCATCATGCGGGCGCGACCACGGGTGGTCTCGACGAGCGTGTCGGGATCGCCGAGCAGTCGCATGTCGGACTCGAGGAAGCGAGCCCGCCCCTCGAGCGCGGAACCGTCGAAGACGATGCCCTCGCTCGTGGCGAGGTCGAGCTTCGACGCCGGCACCGCCACCGAGCAGTACGTGCCGAACACGTCGACGAAGGTCAGTTGGATCCACTGCAGATGCTGGGTGGACGGGTTCGGGTTCTGGGCCTGGCTCATCTGAACACCACCGTGAGAGTGAGGATAAGGGCGACCACGGCGATGAAGCCCATGGCGATGCCTCCGGCCATCAGCCAGAGTCGTTTCTCGGAGTTGATGGACGCGCCGCCCATCGGCGGCTCCGGCGACAGGTCGAAGGTGCTCGGGTCGAGCGTGTCGAGGCGGTCGAGGTCGTGGAGCAGCTCGTCGGCGCTCTGGTAGCGGTGCTCCGGGTAGCGCCGCATGGCCTTGAGCACGACGGCCTCGAGAGCGGGGCTCACGGCGTGGTTGGCCTTGCGGATCCGGGCCGGCGTCTTGCCGAGGTGGCCCGCCATGACCGCCATCCAGTTGTCGCCGTCATAGGGCACGTGGCCGGCGAGGAACTCGTAGTTCATGATCCCCCACGCGTAGATGTCGCTGCGCGTGTCTCCCCGCTCGCCCTGGATCTGTTCGGGGCTCATGTAGTTGGGGGTCCCGAGGCCCTCGGTGAGGTGCTTCCAGGTCAGGCGCTTGGCGCCTTCGAGCAGCGCGGTGCCGAAGTCGATCACCTTCAGCGAGTCGTTCGTGTCGACCAGGATGTTCTCCGGCTTGAAGTCGCGGTGCACGATGCCCTGGCTGTGCAGGTACTCGATGACCGAGGCGAGTTGGCGGCCCCACGCCAACGCGAGGTCCACCGGCACCTGGCCCGACGGGTCCTCCCCCTTCAGCTGGGCCATCCGCGAGCGGAGGTTGACACCCTCGACGTACTCGAGCACGAGGTAGGGCTCGGTGCGGTTCTGGAGCTGGTCCCGACTGCCCACGACGTTGGGATGGTGGAGCTTGGCGGCCACCTCGCGCTCACGACGGAACCGCTGGAAGATCGCCGGGTCGGCGAACAGGATCGGGTTGGGGGACTTGATGACGACCAGCTCGTCGGTCTCGACGTCGCGGGCCTTGTAGGTCTCGGCGTACGCGCCTTCGCCGAGCTCCTCGAGGATCTCGTAGCGGTCGATGTAGGTGCCGGGTTGATGTCTCATGGGCGGTTGCGCCTGAAGAGGGACCGGCGACCGACGACCGGGGGGATGGGCCGGTCCGAGGTCACATGAACGACGACGGCGGTGACGTTATCAGTGGCGTCGCGCTTGATCGCGGCCTCCACCAGGCGGCTGGCCGCGTCGACGGGCGTCGGGGTCTCGCCGGCGATGAGCCGGGTCGCCTCGGCCGCGAGGTCCGCGCGGCCCACCACATCCCACAAGCCGTCCGAGCACAGGATCACGACGTCGTGCTCGGCGATCGCGTGGCGGACGAGGTCGACCTGCACGAAGGGATCGCCCCCCAGGCTGCGGGTGAGGTGGGATCGGCCCGGGTGCTTGGCCGCCTGCTCCGGCGTGATCATCTTCATGCGCACCATCTCGCCGACGCGAGAGTGGTCGGCCGTCAGTTGCGTGCACTCGCCGCGGTGCACGACGTACGCGCGGCTGTCGCCCACGTGGCCGATCACCACCTCGTGGCCGGTCAGCACCGCCGCGGTGAACGTGGTGCCCATGCCGCGTCGGCCCGGGGCGAACCCCGCGTCGACCACCGCCAGGTTGGCGGCCCGGGTGGCCGTGCGCAGGCCGCTCGCCACCGCCGATGGTGTGCCGGCGGTCCAGTCCGCGATGGCGGTCTCGACCGCCACGCGGCTGGCGACCTCGCCGGCCGCGTGGCCACCCATGCCATCGGCGACGACGAAGAGCGGCCCGCGGTCCCAGGCGTCGTCGGGGGTGCCGGGCGCGTACACGCCGGCGAAGTCCTCGTTGTGCTCGCGGGTCGGTCCCGGATCGGAGCACAGGCCCCACGCGAACGTGGCCAGGATCGCGCCATGACGCAGGGTCCCGTTGCCCGCGTCCGCCGGGTCCCCGGAACCGCCCGGCGCCCCGGTTTCTTCAGACATGGCCGTACTGTACCGTTGCGCCCATGGCCGGAAAACCGAAGAAGGGTGGGCGGATCACGCCTAAGAAGGCGGTGCCCGAATCCGGTTCGACCGCCAAATCGTCACGGTCGGGTGCGGGCAATGGCGGGGGTGGCGATGCCGCCATTCCCCAGGTCGGGCGCCGGCCGTCGTCGCCGACGTTCCTCTTCACGGTCGCGGGGTTGTGGCTCGCCGCCGGCGCGCTCATCTGGTACTTCTGGACGGCATCGTGGAAGTTGATCCCGGCGATCTTCGCCATCGGGGTCGGCCTCTTCTTCCTGCGGGGAGCGTTGCAGACGGTGGTCCGCCACGACGAACGGCTGGGCGAACCCGACGACTGACGTGGCTGGCCGGACGTGGCGATGGCCGGACGTACCGATGGCCGGACATGGCGATGGCCGGGCCCGACGGACCCGGCCATCGTTCGATCCGCTCGGATGATCAGGCCGTGGCGCCGACCGTGATCTTCTCGGCGCCCTTGTCCATGAGCTTGGCGCCCTTCTTGCGGGGGTTGAACATCACCCAGAGCACGCCGACCACGATCCACACCGCCACGATCCCCAGGGCGATCACGGCGTCGTGCTTGGCGGCATCGGTACCGGCGATCGCCTGGTAGAGCACCGCCACCAGCATGATGACGTTCATCGACGCCCCGATGGCCGGGATCACGTAGTGCTTGAAGATGTGCTTGTCGTGGCGGTGGGCGAACGCCGTGATGGCGATCAGGCACGAGGTGCCGTACACCATGAAGGTCCCGAAGTTGGAGGCCAGGGTGATCTGGGTGACGTTGTCCGAGCTGGCCGGGTTCACGCCGTAGATGCCGAGCGCGGCGGACACGGCCACGAGCACCCAGACCCCGCCGTGGGGCGTGGCGAACTTGCCGTGCAGCAGGCCCAGGATCGCCGGCATCTCGCCGTCCTTGGCCATCGCGTAGGTCACCCGGACGCCGGTGTTGAGACAGGCGAGCGTGGTGCCGATCAGGGCGATGAGCACCGTGGCCGCCACGATCAGCGACAGCGTCTTGCCGGTACCGCCGAGCATGCTGTCGCCCACGGTGTGGAGCATCGTGCCGATCGGAGCACCGTCGAGGCCCGCCGCCGCGTAGCCCGTCACGGTGGAGCCGTCGGCGCCGGTGCTCGAGATGGTGCCGGCACCCACGGCGTAGTTGGCCGCGAAGTACTCGATCATGTAGCAGATGCCGCCCTGGATGATCAGGCTCAGGAGCACGCCGCGCTTGATGTCCTTCTCGGGTCGCTTGGCCTCGGCGCCGAGCGCGGTGACCGACTCGAACCCGACGAGGAGCAGGATCGCGATCGTCGACTGCAGCAGGACGTTGATGAACGAGTGCGGGATGATGACCTCGGCCGCCGACGCCGCTTCGAACCCGACGTCGGGGTTCTTCATGCGGTACACGATGAAGATGATGGACACGCCGACCAGCGTGACGATCTGGATGACGTTGATCACGATCGAGGTCATCGTGGAGCCGGACACGCCGCGGTAGGCGATGTAGCCGGACAGGCAGGCGAACACGACGCACACGGCGCCGAGGATCGGCCAGCTCAACGGGTCGTTGCCGGTGAGGCTGACGTAGATGTAGTTGAACAGGGTGCCGGTGAACGCCACCATGATCCCGGGGTACATCCAGTAGTAGAGGTGACTGATCCAGCCGACGCTCAGCTTGGCCACCCGGGCGTAGCGGCGGTGTTCGGGCTTCTCCTTCTCGAGCAGCGCCGCCTCGGCGAAGTAGTAGCTCGACCCGGTGCCGGCGTCGGGGTAGGCGCGGGCCAGCTCGGAGTAGCTGTACGCGGTGAGCAGCGCCAGGACCAACGCGAAGATGAGGCCGGGGAGCATCGCCTGGGCCGTCGATTCGGTCGAGCCCGGCGGGGTCTGCGCGGATTGGAGCTGGAACGTCGTCCAGAGGAACGCACCCGGCGCGATGAGCGCCATCGCGTTCACGGTGATGCCGGTCAGCGAGAGCGTGCGTTTCATCTCGCCTGCGGCGGTGGGAGCAGCCATACCTGGTCCTTCGTGTCGTCATCACCCGACAGGCAATGAGCAAATGGATACGATCCGATCTGAGCGTTTCGTGGCCCAAATCGGAAGATATGACGCGACTATTTCATCGGTCGCGCGGTGAAGTTAACGCACGATGAACGCCAACCCCGGGGGGTAGCAACCGCTTTCTGTTCAGAGTCATACAAGGGAATTCGTCACATTGGTTATCTATCATCACCATGTAATACAAAAGTCAGATAGGGTTGCATTTGGTTCGTCCCGGGCCACCGCGTCGGTGGCGCTAGCGGGCCGGTTGGCGCCCGGCTCACTCGGTGCGGCGGCGGGTTGGTACCGTGGGGCATGACTGATCCAACCGTGTTGTGCACCGACGGCTCCGAGCTCTCGCTCCGGGCGCTCGAAGCGGGCTACGCGCTGCTGCGCCCCGAGGGAAAGGTCATCGTGGTGATCGTGGTCGAGGGGGCCGACCCGATGCTCATCACCGGCACCGGCTTCGCCGGTGGCACCATGTCGCCGGGCGACTACGAGGAGCTCAACGAGCAGCAGGAAGCAGACGGGGCCGCAGTCGTCTCGGAGATCGCCGCCCAGCTCGCGATCGACGGGGCGGAGACCAGGGTGCTGCGGGGCGCTCCCGGTCCGGCCGTGTGCCAGTTCGCCGCCGACATCGGCGCCCGCGCCATCGTGATCGGCTCCCGGGGTCGCGGTGGGTTCAAGCGGGCGCTCCTCGGCTCGGTCTCCGACTTCGTCGTGCGCAACGCGCCCTGCCCGGTCGTCCTCACGAGCCACATCGACGCCGCGGACTGATGCAGACCGCCCCAGCCGCCCCCGGGGAGGGGACGGCTGCGGCGGGTTTCCGTCGGGTCCACAGCGCGCCGAGGTCGGAGGCGCACCGGGTCACCGGGCGGGCGGTCTCGAGGCGAGGTCAGCGGACCTCGGTCGAGAAGGACGGGTCGAGCAGTGGGGCGAGGGCATCGTCGGGCACGGGGCGGCTCCAGAGGTAGCCCTGGCCGAAGTCGCAGCCGAGCGCGCACAGGGCGTCGAACTGGCGTTGGGTCTCGACCCCTTCGGCCACCGTCTTGACCCCGACGGCATGGGCCAGGCTGACGACGCTCTCGACGATGGCGGTGTCTTCCGGGTCGGTGCCCAGGCCGTCCACGAAGCTGCGGTCGATCTTGATGATGTCGACCGGCATGCGCTTGAGGTAGACGAGCGAGCTGTAGCCGGTGCCGAAGTCGTCGATGGCCAACTGCACGCCGAGGTGCTTCAGGTCGATCAGGTAGCCGACGGCGGATTCGGCGTTGGCCATCAGCGCGCTCTCGGTCACCTCCAACACGAGCCGGCCGGGATCGAGCCCCGAGATCGCCAGGGCGTGCGCGACCGTGGCCACGATGTCGTCGTCCGCCAGTTGGCGGACCGACAGGTTGACGGCCACGTGCAACGGCGCGGGCCATTCGGCCGCCTGGCGACAGGCCTCGTGCAGCACCCACGCGCCCATCTCGACGATGAACCCGCTCTCCTCGGCGGCGGGGATGAACGCGAGCGGGGGCACGAGCCCGCGTTCGGGGTGGTTCCAGCGGATCAGTGCCTCCATGCCGTTCAGGCGGCCGGTGCCGAGGTCCACGACGGGCTGGTAGTGCAGGACGAACTCGTCGCGTTCGAGGGCGTGGTGCAGTTCGGTGCGCAGCAGCAGGGCGGTGAAGGCGTCGGCCTCGAGCGCCTGGTCGAAGGTCTCGACCCGGTCCCGGCCCCGGTCCTTGGCCCGGTACATGGCGGCGTCGGCGTTGCGCAGGAGCGTCGCCGCGTCGTAGGGCGGGCTGCTCGCCAGCCCGATGCTGCCGGTCACGAACACCTCGTTGCCGGCGATGCGCACGGCGGGGGCGAGGGCGGCGGTGAGGCTGCGGGTGACGACGTCGGCCTGGTCCTTGCTCGGCCCGTGGCTCACGACGACGAACTCGTCGCTGGCGAAGCGGGCGACGACATCGTCGGGGTGCGCGGTGAGACGCAGCCGATCGGCGATGACCTGGAGGACCTCGTCGCCGATCGCGTGACCGAGGGAGTCGTTGATGACCTTGAAGTTGTCCAGGTCGACGAAGGCGACAGTGAGGCCGGTTCCGGCGTCGCGGGCGTTGTCGGCCGATCGCTGGAGGAGCCGGGTGAGCTCGTCACGGTTGGGGAGACCGGTGAGGCCGTCGATGGAGGCGAGCTGCAGCAGCTCGAGCTCGCGCCGCTGCCGCACGCGGATCTCCGCCTCGAGCGCGTGACGGACGTGGATGCTCTCGGTGATGTCGGTGGCGACGAGCAGTCCGCCCAGGACGACCCCGGCGGTGAGCAGCGGCGTGATCCGCACGTCCCAGTGGATGCCGAGCAGGTCGAGGGTGAAGTGACGACTCGCCCCGGACCGCACCGCGTCGAGCGCCTCGAGCACCTGGATCCGCTCGCCGAAGACCTCGGTCACCCCCCGGCCGATCAGCGCGTCTCGCGTCAGGCCGGCCAGGGCCAGACCGCGACCCTCCGCCAGCGTGTAGATGCCATCGAGATCGAAGGCGGCAAGCAGGATCGGGGCGTGGTCGACGACCGCGTCCAGCGGTGGCGCGGAGGTGAAGGTTGGATCTGTGCTCGTGACCGCCATGGTGGATTCTTCGGACGCCGGACCGCGGAGCTGGAGCGCGGTGGGCCCTTCTGGGACCAAATCGCCCGGTTGGGTGAGGGCGTGCGGGGGTCGTGCGGCCCATGGCCGCAGCCCATGTGGATGATCGACACCCCGGTGGGGTGTCCCGTGGCAGACTCGCTTGCCTCGCCAAACTAGTGACACTAGGGTTGCCACTTGTCGCGAGAGCCGACCGTGAAAGGACGGACAGATGGCAACGGTGCGCCGCGAGCTTCGGATCCACCAGTCGGCCGATGCCGTGTGGGCGGTGCTGGGTGATCCGGTGACGATCGCCGAGTGGTTCCCCGGGATCGCCTCGGCCACCGTCGACGGGACCACGCGGGTCATCACCACGGCGTCGGGCCTGCCGATGCCCGAGGAGATCCTCGTCAACGACCCGATCCTGCGCCGTTTCCAGTACCGCCTCGACGCGCCGATCGCCGAGTTCCACCGCGGCACGATCGACGTGTTCGATCTGCACGACGGCACGTGCCTCGTCTCCTACGCCACCGATGCGGTACCCGACGCGATGGCGCTGATCATCGGCGGGGCGACAGGGCCGGCCCTCGAGGGCATCGCCCGCGTGGTCGACGAGCGGGTGGCGCAGAGCCAGATCGACGAGCACGACGAGCACGAGCACGAGCACGACGAGCACGACAAGACGGAGGACTGATGGGGCGCAAGATCCTGTTCGTGACCACTGATCAGCAGCGCTACGACACGCTCGGGTGCAACGGCGGGCAGCTCGCCCGCACGCCGGTCGTCGATGCCCTGGCCGCGAGCGGCGTGCGCTACGAGCGGGCCGTGCCCCAGTCGGTGGTGTGCATGCCGTCGCGCTCGACGATGTTGACCGGCCAGTACCCGGTGACCCACGGCGTGTGGATGAACGGCGTGCCCCTGCCCGTCGATGCACCGTCGGTTGCGGCGCTCCTGCAGCGCTCGGGCTACCGCACCGCGCTGATCGGCAAGGCGCACTTCGAGCCGTTCATCGATCCGTTCGGCCGCTTCGCCGAGAACACGTTGGTCGCCGCGGGCGTGGAGACGGTGCAGGACCAGTGGTACGACGGGACGACCGGCCCGCACCGCGGCTTCGAGCACCTCGAGTTCGCCACCCACGGGGCCATGGGGCCGCTGCACTACGCCCGCTGGATCGGGGCCGAGCACCCGGAGGCCGCGGGCATGTTCTACTCGGCGATCGACTCGCGGTTCGATGTGAACTCGGCCGGCGGTGGCGACACGGACGCCCCGCAGGTGAAGGACAACCCGATCCCCAAGGAGTGGTACCACACCGACTGGGTGGCCGATCGCACGATCTCGTGGCTCGATTCGCTCGACGCCGACGACGACTGGTTCTGCTGGATGAGCTTCCCCGATCCGCACCACCCCTGGGATCCGCCGGCGTCAGAGGTGGGCCGCATCGACTGGCGCGAGGTCCCGCTGCCAGCGGGGTACCCGACCGACGTGGCCGAGCGCGAGCGCATCCTCGACGACAAGCCCCGGCACTGGCGCATGTGGTACGACGGCACGCTCGTGTCCAACTACGAGGCGCCCAAGCAGTGGGTGCCGGCGACGCTCACCGACGACCAGGTGCGCGAGATCAACGCCAAGAACGCGGTGGAGGTCGAGCTCATCGACGAGGCCCTGGGCCGGGTGCTCGCCGAGATCGAGCGGCGCGGTTGGACCGACGACGTCGACATCGTCTTCACCACGGACCACGGCGAACTGCAAGGCGACTTCGGGTTGATGTTCAAGGGCCCGTACCACGTCGACGGCCTGATGCGGCTGCCCCTCGTGTGGCGCCCGGCGCCGTCCGCGCACATCGATCCGGCGGTCGTGACGGCACCGGTCGGCCTGATCGATCTGGCCCCCACCTTCTGCGGGATCGCCGGTCTGGAGGTGGCGCCGTGGATGCAGGGCACCAACCTGCCCCTCGATGACACCGACGCCGAGGAGCGGGGCATCGAGCGCGTGCTCACCGAGTGGGACAGCGAGCTGTTCGGCGTCGGGGTGCACCTGCGCACGATCACCCGGGACAACCACGTGTGCACGGCGTACCAGCCGGGCTTCGTCCACGACGGCACCGAAGGCGAGCTCTACGACCTCGAGCACGACCCGCTGCAGCAGCACAACCTGTGGGACGACCCGGCGGCCCAGGCGCTCAAGTCGGACCTGCTGGCGGACCTCTGGGATCACCAGCCGCCGCACCACGATCCCCGCCTCCAGCTCCAAGCTCCGGTGTGATCGTGGCCGACGACGGACCAGGTTCCGGGGCGATCCCGGGGCACTGGCCCAGCCGGTGGCCGGCCGAGGACGGCGGTCCGGCCCGCCAGCAGCACCCGCGCTCGGGGTCCGGCCTGGCCCTCCGGCCGGGCGAGCGGCTCGAGGCGGTCTCCCGCGAGGCGATGGCGGCGACGATGGTCGTGCTGCGCGACCCCGGCGAGGCCTACCTGTTGCGCCACACCACCGGTGACGACGCGATCTCGTGGGTCGAGCGCATCGATCCGGAGACCCTCGAGGTCATCGAGCGGTCGCCGGACCTGCCGGGCGGGCCGACCTGGCCCGGCGGCTTGGCGGCGCACGCCAACGGATCGCTCTACGTCGTGTTCGGCCAGCACGCCCACCGCCTGGCGCCCGACACGTCGCTGCTCGCCTCCGTCACGTTGCCCCGCCACCGGCCCTACAACAGCTTCGTCATCCTCCCCGACGGCTGCCTCGCCACGAAGGACTTCGCCGGCACCCTTCCGGGCCAGGCGCCGCGCGATCCCGCCGCGGGTGACGGCACCTCTGAGCTCGTGATCCTCGAGCCCGACGAGCTGCGCGTTGTCGCGACGCTCCCGTTGCCCGAGCCCTCGATCGCCCGCCTGTCCGCCGACGGCGACACGATCTACGTCGTCGGCGACACCAGCGTGCTCCGCGTGCGCTGGCACAACGGCAACCTCGTGCTCGATCCCGACTTCCAGCCGGTCTACCGCACGATCGAAGGCCAGACCTACGGGTGGGACGCGGTCCTCGCCGCGGGCGCCGCCTGGTTCCTCGACGACGGCGAGGGCAACGACCGCTACGTGGGCACGTTCCAGGACCGTGGCATCTCGCCGGCCCCACTGCACCTCGTGCGCGTGGACCTCGAGACGGCGGCCGTGACCTTGACCGAGATCTGCGGTCTGCCGAACGGCCTCATCGCCAACCCGCCGGTGATCGATCCGGTGCGCCGCATCGCCGTCGGCTACGACAGCTCGAACGGCGTGCTCGCCGCCTTCGACGTCGACGAGGACGGTGCGACGACGCCACGGTGGGAGCGGGCGCAACACCACGGCTGCCACCTGGTCCTGTTCGGTGACACGGGAGAGCTGGTGACCGCCGATCACGATCTGGAGCGGATGCAGGAGCAGCTGGTGGTCCTCGACATCGAGACGGGCGCCGAGCTGGCCCGCGTCGATACGGGCAGCCCGGTGCAGTCCGTGCTGTTCCCCGCCCCCGGCTTCGGCCGTGACGTGTACTTCTGCACCTTCACGACCTTGACCCGGGCCCACGTCGTCGGCGAACCCACCCTCGAAAACAATTGACACATTAAGTGACAGAACGTACGGTGATCCCATGACCGAGACCAATCGTCGCGTGGCCCTCGTGGCTGACGCCGGCTTCTACGTGGGCCCCGAGCTCTCCCGATCCCTTGCGGCCCGAGGCCACGACCTGGTCCTCGGCGATGCCCCCGATGACCTCGTGGCCGAGCTG
>JBBQHT010000041.1:0-23907 GCA_038324235.1 Acidimicrobiales bacterium | reverse complement strand
CACCCACGACCTCGAGACCCGAGCGGACATCCACGACCTCGTCGTCGCCTTCTACCGCGAGATCGTCTTCGACGACCTGCTGGAACCCGTGTTCGGCGAGGTGGCCGAGGTGGACTGGGCCCTGCACATCCCCAAGCTCATCGACTACTGGTGCCGAGTGCTGCTCGGCCAGCCCGGCTACGCCGGCGCGATCCTCAACGCCCATCGCCACGTCCACGACATCGAACCCTTCCGTGCCGAGCACTTCGACCGGTGGTATGCGCTCTGGAGCGACGCCATCGACCAGCGTTGGACCGGACCAACCGCCGAGCTGGCGAAGACCCACGCCGCGCAGATCGCCGCCGTGCTGGCCCGCAGACTCCTCGACCTCGACTGGCGGCCCCTGTCTCGACCCGGCCCCCTCGGCACCCCACCGTCCCCGACGCGCTGACCGGCTGGAGAACCAGCAACCCTCCCGTTATAGTTCTAGCAACGACTAGAAAAACGAGAGGTGACTCCATGAAGACCATGGCTCAACCCGGGTTGCTTGAAGCCCAAGTCGTCGCCCCGGCGGTCGTGGTCACACGGCCAACGCCACAGCCGAGCCCGGCCGCGCCGAAGGCGCCGCCCGCGACGAGTGAGGACGCCGGGCTCGTTCGGGCGTTCGTCAAGGGCTCGATCATCGGCTTCGTCGCAGTGTTCGTGCTCCTCGGCGGTATCGCCCTGGTCGCCGGCATGGGCATCGCGGCTGCTCTCGGGGTCGGCGCCTTCACCGCGTTCTGGGGTGGCCCCGGGTTCGGCGGCATGATGGGCGCGGTCCTGCACTACAGCCGAACCGAGGGCACATGACCGCCCGAGACCAGGTCCCGGACCGGCTCATGAGGTCCATCGTCGAATCAAGCTCAACGCGCCGGGGCTGGTCGAAGGATGTGACCTTCGGACCTGGTTCACCGTGCCCGACGCCTCACACAATTCTACCCGTGACTAGAAAATGGGTGGTGCAGGCCGGGCGGGCGGACCCGATCCTTCCAGCTCGACATCGCTCTCGACCCGAGGGGGCGGCATGAGGATCAAAGTCCACCGGAGTCTGTGCGTCGGAAGCGGCGCCTGCCGGCAATTCGCATCGACGGTCTACCAACTCGATGACGAGGGCTATCTCGACCTCCATCTGTTGCAGGTCCCACCCGAGCTCGAGTGCGACGCCGCGTTCGGTGCCAGTGCGTGCCCCGCCCGGGCCATCAGCGTGCTGATCGACGCCGCGAGCGCGACACCACCGACGGAAGCGAAGCGGTGAGCATGGCCAGCGCCCCTGTCGGCCCGCCCACGACGGCAACGGCGCCCGCTCGACCGCGGCCGGTCTGGCGATCGGTCGCGGTGCCCTCGGAGCACGGCGGGTGGGGCCTCACGTTCGAGCCGGTGCTCCTCGGTATGATCGTCGCCCCGAGCTGGGCCGGCGCCGCGATCGGGGCCGCAGCCATGCTCGCGTTCGTGGCCCGGACCCCGGCCAAGGTCGTGCTCGTCGACTCGTGGCGGCACCGACGCCTGCCCCGCACCCGGACCGCAGCCCTCATCGCGGCGGCCGAGATCGCCGTGCTCGCCGTGCTGCTGGGCGTGGCCGCCGTGACCGCGTCAGGCCCGTTCTGGATCCCGCTCCTCGCGGCCGTCCCGCTGATCACGATCGAGCTCTGGTTCGACATGCGCAGCCGGAGCCGCCGGCTGGTCCCCGAACTGGCGGGCACCGTCGGCATCGGCGGGGTCGCGGCCGCGATCGTGCTTGCCGCGGATGGCGGCGCGGTTCTCGCGGCCGGGGCGTGGCTGGTGATCGTGGCGAGGGCAGTCGCGTCGCTGCCGTTCGTGCGGTTCCAACTCCGTCGCGTGAAGCACCAGCCCTACCGGCGTTGGGCCCAGGACCTGGCCCAGGGCGCAGCCGTCGCGCTCGCGGCGATCGGTGTTGCGGTCGGATGGCTGCCGGTCATGGCGGCCGGCCCGGTCGTCGCCCTCGCGTTGGTCCAGGTGGTGCTCGCTCGGACCCGTCCGCCCCGGGCCGTGATCGTCGGCGTGCAGCAGCTCGTGTTCGGCCTCGCCGTGGTGATCACGGCGGGGTTTGCTCTGACTACAACTTGAGGAGAACCATGTCGGTAACCATCGACTCGTCCATCACGCTCGCCGAGCTCGTGACCCAGCGGCCCGCGCTGGCCCGTGAACTGGAACGCCGCTCGCTCGACTACTGCTGTGGCGGTCAGCGCACGCTGGCGGAGGCGTGCGCCAAGCAAGGACTCGATGCCGACGAGACCGTGGCCGCGCTCAGCTCCGTGCCCGGCGGCGACATCGCGTCGTGGGCCACGTTCGCTCCGGTGGAGCTCGTCGATCACCTCGAAGCCACCCACCACGCGTACCTCCACGAGGAGTTCCCGCGGCTCACGGCCTTGGCCGACAAGGTCGCGCTGGTGCACGGCGGCCGCCATCCCGAGCTGCTCGAGGTGCAGCGGCTCTGCAGCGAGTTGCGCGACGATCTCGAGCCCCACCTCGCCAAAGAGGAGCGAGTGCTGTTCCCCATGATCCGCGAGCTCGCCGCCGCCGACACGGCGCCGACCTTCCACTGCGGCAGTCTGCGCAACTCGATCTCGGTCATGCTGCGCGAACACGACCGGGCGGGTGAGCTCCTCGAGCAACTGCGCGCCGTGACCGACGGCTACGTCATCCCCGATGACGCGTGCGCGAGTTACACGGCGCTCTACCACGGGCTCGAGGAACTCGAAGCCGACACCCATCTGCATGTCCACAAGGAGAACAACCTGCTGTTCCCCGCGGTCATCGCGCTCGAAGCCGAGACGCCCGCAGGAGAGAGGCTGTCTCTGAAGGAGTTGAACCCAGCCGCTGGGTCGAGATCACCCGGGAGAACCCTGAGCATTCGAGCTGGTACGTGGAACGGTTCCGAACCATGGTCGCCGCCGGTGACGACCTGGCCGGTGAGGCCCGCTTCGTCGACGCCCTGGTGGCCCGAGGCGCCCGCATCCTCGACGCGGGATGCGGCCCCGGACGGGTGGGCTCGGCGCTCGCAAAAGTCGGCCACCAGGTGATCGGGATCGACGTCGATCCGTTCCTCATCGCCGCCGCCCAGCAAGACCACCCCGACCCACTGTGGCTCGTCGGTGACCTGGCCGAGCTCGACCTCCCGGCCCAGGGGATCACCGACGGGTTCGACGCCATCGTCTGCGTCGGCAACGTCATGCCGTTCCTCGCACCGAGCACCCGGGTCACGGTCCTCGATCGGTTCCGGACCCACCTGCGCCCCGGAGGCCGGGTCGCCGTCGGCTTCGGAGCCAGGCGCAACTACACCTTCGACGAGTTCTTCGCCGACGTCGAGGCGGCCGGACTCACGGCCGCCGTGGTTCTCGAGAGTTGGGACCTGCGCCCCTTCACCACCGCGTCGGACTTCGTCGTCGCGGTCCTCACCCCGTGACTGCCGCTCGACCCGACGTCCATCGACCCGCGCCACGAAGAAGCGCGGACCGCTGTGTGCCGGCGCCGGTCCTCGGCAGCGATCTGCTGGTGTGGTTCGACGCGGCGCTCGTCGGCTACCTGTTCGGCCTGATCTTCGCCACGTTCGCCATCATCTACCGCTACTCGGTCTGGTTGCGGCGCCCGCCGACGGCGATGTTGAACCGGCGCGGCTGGGACGCGTTCCGGGCCGGCCGACTCCGCAACGCTGCCGCGCTCCCCGCGCTGGTGGGAACCCACCTGCTGGCGCAGGGCTTCATCCGCCGTCGCTCACAGAGTCGGTGGCTGGCCCATCAGCTCGTGTTCTGGGGGTGCATCCTCGCCGGGCTGGTCACGGTCCCTCTGACGCTGGGGCTGTTGCACTTCCAGAGCGTCGGCCAGGACGCCGAGAGATACCAGGTCTACTTCTCCAAGATCGGCACCATCACCTTCAACGCCGGGTCCGTCCTGGGTTGGGTGATCTTCCACGCTCTCGACATCGCCGCCGTGCTCGTCCTCGCCGGCGTGTTCATCTTCTTGCGGCGCCGCCTGCGCGACCCCGGCGCGATCGCGGTGGAACGAAGCGGCGACTTCCTCGCGCTCGCCGGACTGTTCGCGGTATCGGTCACGGGACTGTTCCTTACGGTGTCGAGCACGTTCCTCGAGGGGCGGTACTACTCGGCGTTGAACACCATCCACGCCCTCACAGTCATCCTTGGATTGATGTACATCCCGTTCGGCAAGCACTTCCACATCTTCCAACGGCCCGCCAACCTCGGCGTCCAGTTCTACAAGCGCGCCAACGCCGACGGCGAGCAGGCCACCTGCCGGGCCTGCGGCGAACCCTTCGCCGCGTCGCAGCACGTGGATGACCTCAAGATCGTGCTCGATCAGCTCGGCTTCGACTACGGCATCGACGACTCTGCGGGTGGGGGCAACTACCAGGACACGTGCCCGGGGTGCCGTCGCCGCCAGGTGGCGTTGGCCCAATCGGTGCGCGTGGGAGGTTTCGGCTGATGGCTCAACGACCGCTGTCCGACGAGGAACTGATCGACAAGTACGGGCCACACCTCAACGAGGCCCCGCCGGGTGGGTGGGACGCGGGCAGCGCGCTGGCGCGTTGGCGGAGCTCGCGGATGTCGACGGAGGTCATGGACTACTTGTAGCACATCGTTGGCTCGGGTTTGCCAACATCTTGCCAACACAACGTCGTGTGCGGCGATCCATTCGCCGACGAAGAACCGGTGCCGCAACCGGGTCGAGCTCGATCCCGCCACGGTCGCCAACGCCACCGAGGCCACCGAGCCGCGATCGAACGGGAGACCACACCCAGCTCCTCGTCCGGCTCACCAAGGCCAGGGACCCACGACCCGCTACGCGAACACACCCCGCTCAGATCCGAAGCGCCATCACAATGCCGGAAACCGCGTCGTCCATTCTCAGCATGAGAAAGCTGAGGAGCGATTGTCCGTCACACGGTGTATCTGGTGCTGGCGGTTGCATCGATGGTTGGCGAAGATGGGGTTGCCTTCGGATCGCGCGGATCAAGGTTCGCCGGGAACGCAGAGCAACGTTCCGGAGGTGTTCTTCGGAGCCGGCAGCTTCGGAGGAACGAGGAACGCAGGCGCACCGGAGAGGTCGAGGCATTCCAGCAGGTTGTCGGCTGCTCCGTCGCGGTTGGTCAGCGCCGGCAGGTTGTAGGTGTGCTCGATGAGGCTGAGGATCGAGGTGTGGTCGCGGACGACATGCGAGACGTGGTCGGGACGGGCGTAGGGCGAGACCACGACGGCGGGCACTCGGAATCCGTAGTGGGCGTAGTCGCCGGGCAATTGGGCCGACAGCCCGGTGAGGTGCTCGTCGGGGTGCACGGTGAGGTTGGGAGCGATGCTGTCAGGCGGGACAGCCGCAGGCGGTGCCACGTGGTCGTAGTACCCACCGTGCTCGTCGTAGCAGAAGACCAGCACCGTGGTGGCCCAGTTCGGGCTCTGCATCACCGCGTTGACCACGCGAGCGGTGAATGCTTCACCCATCGAGATGTCCTGCGGGCCCTCCTCGCTGCTCACCGTGCCATCGGACTCGACGAAGGAGACCGCCGGCAGGTTGCCGGTGGCGGCGTCGCTGAAGAACTGGTCGATCGGTGGGCACTTGTCCTTGTTGGCTTGCAAGACCGCCGGGAACAAGAAGAGCGTCGGGAGCGGATGGTTGTAGTCCCGCCACGAGATCGCGTTGCGATTCAGGGATTCGACGATGGTCCCGTTCATCGGGGCGGGCACATCCGCTTGGGCGACGATGGTGTTGACGCTGCCCAACGCCGAGCCGCACACCAGGAACCGACGGTTCGGGTACGTCTGGCCCATGGTGGAGGCGAACCAGCGATCGCACACGGGGAAGGTGTTCGCCAGGCCGTAGTAGAAGGGAATGTCGGTGCCGTCCCAGTAGCCCATCGCCGTTGCTTTGCTCGTGCGGACGAAGCCGTCCATGGCTCCGTTGTTCCATTGCAGGTGCGTCGAGTTCCAGTTCTGGGTGACGCTGTGCGCTTGACAGGTGCTCGCCATGTGGAACGCGCGGACTGGGTTGCCAGCGTCGTCGGGGTTGCTGGCCGTCGGCCGGCCCTGGTCGTCGAGCGTGAAGCCGTCGCCGCGACCGAGCATGCCGAAGTAGCTGTCGTAGGAGTGGTTCTCCTGCATGACCACGACGATGTGCTCGATCTTGGGGATCAGGTGAGTCCCCTCGGGTTGGCTTGGGTCCGGCCGTTGGCCGGCGAGTCGGACCACGCCGGTCGAAGCGTCCTTCACCGTCGAGCCCGGCGATGCTCCGCTGGTGCCGGGCGTCGAAGCCGCGGCCCCTCTCGCCGCTTCGTCCGCGGGGGAAGCCGAACCGCCACAACCCTCAAGGGCCAGCAACGCCGCCGTCGTCGAGGCGACGGCCAGGAACTGCCGGCGCGAGACTGGCGATCGCCCGCCAAGCTGCCTCACCGTGCCGCACCATGAGATGCGTCGGACCTCGCGTGGCCGAATGGTTCAGGATGCATCAAAGACTCTCCCTGGGTCATCGTTGCAGAGATGGATGGATGAGGGGGTGCGGCCATGGGGTTCATGTCTTCAGCCAGATCTGGGCCAGTTGGTGCGCACCCTCCTGGAGGTCCAGGGCGGCCGTGCCGTCGGGGAGGACCATGCGGGTCAGGTTCACGACCCGCTGGTCCGCCACGATCGAGACGCGACCCGAGGTGAGCCAGACGTAAGGGAGGTCCGCGGCGAGGCGCTGTTGGATGACGGCGAACTGCTGCTTCTGGACAGCGACGTCCGACGCCGCTATGCCGGCGGCGAGGGCGCGGCCGATCTCGTCGTCCTTGTTCCGGGCAAAGTTCAGGGAGAACGTGGGCGGTGCCACGGCGCCCGAGGGGTCGATCCAGACGCCATCGGCGTACGGGTTGGGTGCGCCGAACTGACCCCAGCGCACGGCTTGGTAGGTGCCCTGGACAACCCGAATGATGACGGGGGCAAGCTCTTGCAGGTCGATCTTCACGTCGAACCCGGCCTCGGCCCATTGCTGCTGCAGGACCTCCGCTGCCACTTGCGCCGCGGGGTCGGGGTACGAGAGGAGCGTGAACTCCAGCTTGCCTCCGTGGCGACCCTTGGCTTGCGCCACCATCGCTCTTGCCTTGTCCAGATCGAACTGGGGATAGTCGGTGGCGGTGTACCACGGCGAGCTGGGTTCCTCCATCCCGTTGACCGGATCCTCGAAGCGGTGCGAGGTGGCATCGCTGAACGCCTCTTTGTCCGTGGCGAGGACGAGTGCACGGCGCACGTCCGGATCGGTGAAGGGCTCCGCCATCGTGTTGAGCATCACGAACGATTCGGAGCTCTCGCCTGTGGGGTTCGAGTACACCTGGTATGAGCTGTCACCCTGGAAGTCCAGGATCTGCTCGCCCGAGGTCGACTCGATCATGTTGACGTCACCGGCCTGCAACGCGTTACCTCGGCTGGAGGAGTCTGGGATCACTTTGAACTCGATGTCGTCGAGGTAGGGCAGGCGGATGTTGTGGGCGTCGACCCGCCAGTAGTCGGGGTTCTTGGTGACCTTGAGCGAGTCTCCGATCTTCCAGTTGCTGAACACGAACGGCCCGGTTCCGATCGGGTGGAGACCGTCGTTGCTCTCGAGCCAGTCGGGGTCCGCGACGACGCCCAGTTGGGTGGCGAACAGGGTCGGCAACAGCGCGGATGGGTGTTCGAGCGTGACGGAGAAGGTCAGGTCGTCGAGCTTCATGAAGGACGTGACCCCGGCGTATCGGTAGGCCCCTGCCGTGACGGGTGACCTCATCAGGAAGGTCTGGTTCCGCACGACGGTGTCGGCGGTGACAGGCTTGCCGTTGTGGAGCTTCACCCCGGCGCGCAACTTGAACGTCCACATCGTCAGGTCGGTGTTGTGGTCGAAGGACTCTGCCAAGAACGGCTTGATCTGCGACCGCTCGTCGTAGGTGGTCAGGGTGTCGAAGACCGCCCGGGACACCTGGAGACCGGGCGCCCCCCACTGGTTGGTGCCCGGGTTCCAGCCGTTGGTCTCGGCGTTCAACCCGTAGGCCAGGCTTCCGCCGGTGCGGGGCACCTCCTCGCTCTGCACGAGGTGCTGGTTCTCCTTGGGAGCCACAGAACCCCCAGCTGCTGTCGCGTCTTTGTCGGTGGTCGAAGCGCACGCCGACAGTAGGAGCACCAACGTCGCGATCGTCGCCGTGGCGAGGGGCACGCCCCGGCGACCGGCGGAGCCTGGCCGCTCGCGGCGGGGGCGACGTCGACGGCCTGTGGCGCGGACACGATCAATCGAGGTCGATCGGTCGGCGATCATGACGCGTGTTTTTCCATGCACTGACGTTTTCAGTACAGTGATGTATCGTCAAGGGAGTCGAACGGCCCAAAAGCGACGTCGAGAAGGGGCGATGACCGGAGGGCGACCCCTCTGGTTCGCTCGCGCATCCCCGAGGAGGTCGGTTGGGCGGCGACGATTCCGAGCGCGGCTTCGCTGGCCCGGACGCGGGCCTCAGTCCTCGGCTGATTCGGGCTCAGCCAGCCCAAACAGGAGGGCCTGGAACAGCAGTCCTTCGAGCCGTCGGGCGTTCGCATTCCGAGGCTCTATAAGCGACTGGTGGAGGCTGCCTTCGCTCGCGGCGATGACGAGTCGAGCGACCGTGTCGAGGTCGACGCCCTCAGGGATCTGCCGGCCGGAGCGCTGAACTGCACTCTGGATGAGCGGGCCGATCTGGGCTCGATAGCGTTTGCGTTGCCGTGTGAGCTCCACCGCGACACTGGTGTTCCGCATGGCGTAGAGGAGGAACTCGGTGTTCACGAGGAACCACTTGCGGCGTTCCTCCCCGATGAGGGTCATCGAATCGATGAGATCCTCGATCGAATGCGGCGCCTCTGCCGCTTCGGCGGCCATCGCCACGCCATTGGCGATGACGGCATCGGTGCGTTCGTTCCACAGCGCGAAGAAGAGCTCGTCCATCGATTCGAAGTTGCTGTAGAACGCGCCACGGGTGAAGCCGGCGGCGTCGCAGACGTCCTCGACGGTCGCGGCCGTGAAGCCCTTGTCGGCGAACACGTCGTACGCCGCCGACATGAGGCGGGCACGGGTGTTGACGCGAGATCGTCGCTCGCCCGGTGGCCGATGGATCGCCATCGCCGCAGGCTACTTGACGGTCATTCTTCGCAATCAAGGTCAAGAGTCTCCGCGGATCCCAGGGGGCATTGAGAGCCGGGGGCGTGAGTCCCGCCTTCACCCCCGCCAGCTCATCCTGCCTCGTGCCATAGTCGTCAAGGATCGCGGTTCGGACCTGATCTCGTAGGTTGGCCCGCCGTCGTGGTGCCGTTGCCGTCTCGAACGCACGGCGATGCCTGCGCCGGCGACGTCCGAGATCGCGACGATCGGCGCCGCCGACCCACTGTCCACGTTCGCGCTGCTCGCGGGCGTGGTGGCTGTGGGGATGGGCGCGGCGCTCGTGGCCGGGTCAACCTGATGGCGAACGAGATCGTGCTGTAGGCCGTCGCCGTACTCACATGGCCTCTGCACCCTCGCACGGCGATAGAAAGGTGGTCGAGCGCGCATTCCGCGCCGACGTCACGACAGGTCGTGGCGCTTGAAGTTGTGGATCGCGAGTGCGGCGAGCGCGGCGCCGGTGCCGATGAGGACCGCCGCGCCGCCGAGTGCGACGCCGTGCTCGAGCTGGTTGTTCCCGACCGACCAGTAGAACAACGAGAGGTATCTGATCGGGGACAGCCAGCTCACCAGCGGCGCCATCGAACTGGCGAGGTACGACGCGGCGGCAACGGCGGCGGCGGCGCCGATGGCGAGGCCGCGGTTGCCGGTGGCGGCGCCCACGACCATGGCGAGGAGGCCGAAATCGATGCCGAGCACCATGACGGCAGCCGTGGTCGTAGCAAGATCCGTGGTATCGATCGACAGCTGGAAGCCGCGGCCGATCAGCGTGCACGCCAGCACGACCACCGCGAAGATCAGTGCCTGCACGATGAGGCAGAGGGTCTTCTGCGCCACCACGCGGCTCCGGGTGAACGGCAACGACATGACGAGCTCGAGATGCCCGTCGTGCTCTTGGCCGGCGATGCAGGCCGCCCCGTAGCCGATCGTGAGCATGAGGATGAGGAGGGGGAAGAAGTTGGCGTAGAGGTTGGCGTTCATCCAACCGGTGGGCGACGTCAGCGAGCCGGAGATGCCGAGCAGCGCGGCGACCCCTGACGAGTCGGCGGTCAGCGCGTCGAGGCTGCTCGAGTCTTTGAACGCCGGATAGAGGGCGACGACGACGAGGACGTACACGGCCATGCCGATCGAATAGCCGATGATGCTCTTGCGTCGGAACGTCAGGTCCAGGGACAAGATCTCGGCGTTCATGTCGAGGCCACCTCCGTATCGGGGTCGCGGTAGTAGGTCAGGAACAGCTCGTCGAGGTCGGCGTGGCGAACGGTGAGATCGACCAGCCCACTGGTCAAGGCTCGTTCGAGCACGGGTCGGATGTCACCATTGATCTCGATTGTGAGCCCGTCGTCGGTCGCGCGGACCTTCGCGACGTCGGGCAACGACGCGAAGACGGCTGGGTCGACGGAGCGGTCGAACTGGATGGTCATGATCCGCGGGGCACTCTGGCGGAGGTGCTCGACGGTGTCGGCGGCGACCAGCCGGCCGTCTCGAATGATCGCGACCCGGTCGGCTATCCGCTGCACCTCGTCCAGCGAGTGCGATGACAGGAAGATCGTGTGGCCGCGGTCGGCGGTCTCGCGCACCAGCGCTTCGAACTCGGCTTGCACGAGCGGATCGAGCCCCGAGGTCGGCTCGTCGAGGATGAGCAGCTCGGGCTCTCCCATGAAGGCCAGCAGCAGGCCGACCTTCTGGCGGTTCCCCGTGGAGAGCTCTCGCACCGGACGGTCGACGGCGATCGAGAAACGATCGATCAACGACGCGGAGACGGCGGGATCGTGCCCGCCTCGCGCGCGGCTGAACCAGTCCAGGTGCTGCGCGCCGGTCAGCGCGTCGAACAACCGGAGGTCGCCCGGGACATAGCCCACTCGCTGGCGGATGGTGAGGCTGTCCCGCCGCGAGTCGAGCCCGAACAGCTCAGCGGTGCCGCTGCTGGCCCGTTGGAAGTCGAGCAGTGTGCGAATGGTGGTCGACTTGCCAGCGCCGTTCGGGCCGAGGAAGCCGAACACCTGCCCGGCATCCACCCGCAGATCGAGCTCGTCGATACCCCGGGCGGCGCCGTAGCGCTTGGTCAGCATGTGGGTCTGGATCACCGCGGTCATCGCTTCGCTCCTTTTCGGTCTCGTGCGGAGTCAGTCGCGACTCCCAATGCTCTCGACAGCGGTGCCGCGAGGATCGTCAGGTCGAGACCGGGATCGACGAGCCGGTGCAGCAACGCACCGTCCAACGCTGCGGCAACCAGGGCGGCCGCCGGTTCGGGGTCGCTGCCCCCGTCGTGGGCGATGCGCTGGGCGAGGACCGATCGGAAGGCCTGCAGCGCGTGGTTGAGGATCGCTCGCAGTTCGTCGTCACGCGCGGCGGCGAGCATCGACTCGTACAGCACCACCGCGGGCTCGGACTGCGGGTCGAGCGCACCCACCAGCGCGAGACAGCGACGTAGACCACCAGCGAGCGTCTCCTCCTCGAACAGCGCCACCATCGGCTCGCTCACCTCACGCGCCAACGCGTCCAACGCCGCTTCTCGCTTGAGCGCATCCATCGACCCGAAGTGGTAGTGGACGAGCGCCTGGTTCACGCCAGCCAGCGCCGCTACCTGCCGCGTCGTCACCGCCCCCCAACCGCTTCGCGCGATTCCGGACGCGGCGGCGCGTACGAGCCGCTCCCGCGTGCCGATCACGGCAGGCTCGACGGAGCCCGTCGGTTCGGCCACGAGCGCCTTCGCCGAGGCTCCGGTTTGGGCATTCGCCTTAGGCATATGCCTAGTTCTAGCGCCTTCGCCGACATTGCGCAGCATGAGCGCCCGGAACCGGGGGTTTCTCAGCGTCGGGTACATAGGGGACCAAGGACGAGCGCACTTGCCGCCCTACGCCGCTCGCGACCCGCGCCGATGCAACCTCGCGTGCAGCTCGAGCACCGGCGGAGGGCGGGTAGCGGTGGACGCCATTCATGTGCTGGCCCGAAGGGCAGAGGATCAAGCGATGTCGAACTCGAAGCCACCGTCGGTTCCGGGCTTCCCGAGCCGCACCGTCCGCGACACGGTCGTGATCTTGTAGTGACCCTTGACCGGCGCCTTGATTGTCCAGGTCTGGACCGGCTCGAGGTGGGCGCCGTTGTCGCCGATGAAGTGGTCGCTGTGGTGGAACACCGACGCCTGTTCCGTGCCCTTCGATGACGTGCCGTCCGGTGCCACCAGGGTGACGCTGTCGATCTCTTCGCCACCCGGGATCGGCGCGACTACGAACGCGAAGCGCATCTCGACGCGGTATTCGTCCTTCTTTCCGCGTGTGTAGTCCTGGTAGAGGATGCTGCGCGTGACCGTCCCGGTCGACCCGCCGCCGGTACCGGCCGTGAACGACTTGCCGTTGGCGACGTCCACTATCGGCTCGAAGCTGGTCGGCGTGACGCCAGCCTTGAGGGGGACGACCGACTGGTTCGACTGCGCGTCACCGGCGGTTACGACCGCGTCGTCGATGTTGAAGCCGGTGGGGAGGCCGGTGGCCTTGCACGTCATCGGTGAGGATTCACCCCCCGGCACGGTTGCGGTCGTCGTGCAGCGCAGGTCGTAGCGCTGGCCCGCAGCAGTCATCGACAGGCTGTCACCGAAGCCGACGGGATTTTCGGTGAGGTTCTTCACGGTCGCGTTGATGGTCAGGTTCTGTTTCGCGGAACCGGCGATCGGTGTCAGTTCCGCCGAGGTGAGGTCGATCTGGAAGAGCAAGGCGGTGTCAGCGATGTGCCAGAACCGCTTGTCGGTGAACGTCACCTTGACGGGGGTGGCAGTCGCTTGGTCCGAACTCGGCGGCGCGGGCTCGCCGGTCGAGGCGGTGCCGCGGCTCACCGTACCTGTCCCGTTCGTCGTGGAGGTCGTGCTGGGCGCTGGCGCCCCGGTCGCGGTCGCCGCCGGCCCGGGGTCGGTCGCGCCACAGGCAGCCACGATGGTGACGCCCGCCATGACAGCGATTAGCCCGGCACGCTGGCGCACCGACCGTGCCCCTTTCCACCTGTTTCCATTCACCGACGGTTCCATCGGCGCCGACCGGCTGAGCCGGCGGTGAGGGGCAGAGCCGAGGATCGTTCGCGGGGCACGTTCGACACGGGTCTTTCGGTGGGTGCCGCTGTTCATAGTTGCTCCTTGATTGATGGCCTGTGATCTGAGGGAGGCCGCGATTGGTTGGGATCGGATGGGCCGTTCGAGGCGCCCCGGTGCGCTAGTTGGTGGGTACCTGGGTGCCGGACGGCGGCCGGTTGGTCGCCTGGCTGGGTGTGGCGTCCGGGCCGTGGTTCGTGGCGGTCAGGAGGGCGCCGGCGCCGATGATCGTGGTGGCCACCAGCGCTATGGCCGCGAGGCGAAATCGGGCCCGTTCGGGGAGTGGGGAGCGGTCGGCGGTGGTGGGGTTCGGCATGAGGAGAAGGTACGGTCGTGGCCCGTGGGCGCGCATCGGGGCTACCCCGCTTCCAGGGCGAGAAGGTTGAGGGTTTTCCCCGATGCTCTCGAGGGGGCTCACGCACACGATGGCGAGGTGCCTTCCTCCCTTCTGCCCGTCGTGATCGCCCAGCCGCCCACCGCCGAGCCCGTGGAGTCCCACGGTGCCCCGATCCCCCCGTCACCAGGACCCGTAGCAGAGGGGGTTTCAGGGCCACTCTCCGACAAGCCCGGACGGCGGCGCCGACGGCTCGGAGTCGCGTTGCTCGGCCTTGCAGCCGGGGCGGTGGTGCTGACGGCTGCGGACGTCTGGTTTGAGCGCCAGAACTTCGCGAGGCGGTTCGGGAGTGGGAACCAGTGGGCGGGAGCCGAGTGGTGCTACTTCGGAGCCGCGTGGCTCAGCGTGATCAGTGGCCAGCTCGTCGGCCTGTGGCTGTGGTGGCGGGCGCCGCGGAACCCGACCGGACGGTGGCTGTGGTTGGCCGGCGGGGCCTTGGGGTTGTTCGTGTGGGCCGACTACTGGCGCTCGCCGTGGGCCCCGGTGGTCGTCGGGCTGGCGGTGTGCGCGATCCGGCCGGCTCTGGCCATGGCGGTGTTGGGCTGGCCCACGGGCCGCCCGTCGGCTCGTGGGCGACGCTGGATCATCGGCTACGGGGTCGCGTCGGTGGTGCTCACCTTCGTCACCGCGCTCTTCAGCGGGGACCGCACCCCCGACGGCTGGCCCGCCAGTCCGCTGCACCTGTGGGCGAACACCGGGGTCTTCCTGGTCCTGCTCGGTGTCGGCACCTGGGTGACGCTCCTGGGCGCGATCGCCGCCGCGGTCGTGTTGGTGCGCCGGCGTCTCAATGTTCCGCCGGCGGCACGACGCCTCCTTACCCCGGTTGTCATCGGCGGCGTGTTCATCGCCGGGTCCGACATCGTTACCGTGCTGCTCTCGGAGGTCGCCAGTCCGTTCCTCAGCACCCGATCCGGTCAGGTCTCCGTGCTCGGCGCCGTCAACCTCACCCAGAACTACGGGCAGGTCGCCGTCGCCGCGGTGGCGCTCTTCATCGCCCGCACGCACCGGATCCGGTCCATGCCGGTGGGCATGCGGCGCACTCACCTCGACCTCGGCGTGGTCGGCGACGACCGGTCGCCGACCGAGACGTTGCGATCGCTGCTCCGCGACCCCACCGCGTCGGTGGTCTACCCGTGGGCCGGCGACGGCTGGATCCGCTCCGACGGAGCCGTGGTGGCGGCGGACCGGTCGGATCGGGTGATCACCCCGCTTGTCGACGACGCCGGCGACCGCATGGCGGGCCTGGACGTCGACGGGAGCCGGGCGCCGCATCCGTTGCTCCTGGAAGTGGCTGCTGCCGACATCACGGCGCGGTTGAGCAACGAACGGGCTACCGCGCTGGCCCGGGCCCGGCGCAGTGAGCTGATGGCCCTGCAGCAGAGTCTCCTGCGGGCCACTGACGAGGCGCGTCGCCGTCTCGAGCGCAACCTGCACGACGGTGCTCAGCAGCGCCTGGTCGGCGTGGCTTTGGCCGCCCGTTTGGCCGTGCGGTCGGGTTCGATCGAGGCGGCGGACGACCTGCGCGGCGAACTGGCCGCGACGAGCGATGAACTGGTTTCTCTCATCGAGTCCGACGTGCCTCCGGTGCTGGCCGACGGGTTGGTCCGGGCCGTGATCACGGTGGCGGCCACGGCCGCGATACCGGTGAAGGTCGAGTCCTTCGGAGATCTGGAGGGCTCCGACCCTCTGGCGCAGGCGGCGTGGTTCATCATCGCCGAGGCCGTGACCAACATCGTCAAACATGCCGGCGCCACCAACGCCCGGATCCGGTTCCGGGTGGACGCCGACCAGATCGAGCTGGGCATCATCGACGACGGCTGCGGCGGGATGGACGAGACCCCGCGCACCATCCGGGACCGGGTGACCGATGGCCACGGATCGGTGCAGCTCACCAGTCCTGCCGGTCACGGGACCGAGATCCAGGTTCACCTTCCCCGCCTCGTGGGAGCCCTTCGATGACCCGCCGAGCCGTCAGCGCGGCCGTCGCGCTGCTCGCCGTGGTGTGCGTGGTCGAGATGGTGGTGATCGCCTGGCGCCGAGTCGTACTGGAGGACGCGGCCCACACCGGCATGTTCCTGGCGATCATGGTCGTGATCGGGCAGGGGGCGGGCCTGGTCATGACGTGGCGGCGCCCCGGCAGCCGCGGCCTCTTGGTCCAGATGACCGCGTTGACAATTCCGCTCAGCGTGGCAGGTCCCGCGTCGTACGGCTTGGTCCTCGTGTGGCTGTGCACGGC
This sequence comes from Acidimicrobiales bacterium, assembly GCA_038324235.1. Taxonomy (GTDB): domain Bacteria; phylum Actinomycetota; class Acidimicrobiia; order Acidimicrobiales; family Acidimicrobilacustridaceae; genus JBBQHT01. The sequence goes on along the minus strand of JBBQHT010000041.1, from coordinate 8,028 downwards.
ACCGGCGCCGGCTCTGCTGGTCCTGTCGTGGCCGGGTATCGCCGGTCACCGGCTCCGACGATTCGTCGATGTCATCGCGCTGGTCGTCGTGACTTCGGGCCTCGGCTTCGTCCTGCTCGATCGGGCCTCGACCGGCGGCGGCATCGAAGATGCGCTGCGTCCCATCGCGACCAGCGTCCCCGCGCACGCCGCGCTCGTCGTCCACGCCGCGACGCTCGGGATGGTGGTGCTCGTGACTGGCTTGTGCGCCGCGGCTGCACTCGTCCGGTCGAGTCCCGCGAATCGGCGGGTGTTGTGGCCCGTGGTGCTCCCGGGTGTCGTGTGGTCGGCGCTGATGCTGCTCAGCCGCATCCTGGACCACGGCGACCCGATGGCGATGTTCGGGAAACCGGCGTTGCGCGTGGCCCGCTTCGACCCTTCCACGCTCGATCTCCTCTCGGCGGTCGCGGCCGGGGCGCTCGTGGCCGGGATTGTCTGGTTGGAGTTGGTCCTGCCCCGCCTCGAACACACCCGCCAGGGCATCGAGACCCGCGTGTTCGCGGACGCCGACGTCACCTCGTACTTGACTCGCGCCCTGGGCGACCCGGCTGTCGACGTGCGCTATCCCGGCGCCGACGCCACCACCTGGATCTCAGTCGACGGCCGCGAGACCGTCATCGCCGATGGTCCCGAACGGGCCACCACGACGGTCAGTCAGCGGGGCCGCGTCCTCGCCGCGGTCACGTACGACGCCGCGCTCCTCGCGGAACCCGAGACCGTCGAGCTCGTGCTCACCGCGGCCGCTCGGGCCATCGCCGCCGAGCACCAGACCGCTACCGCCAGCGCCGATGTCGGGGCGGCCCGCGAACTGACCTCTCGGCTGCTCACCGCCACCGAGGGGGCGCGGGCTCAACTCCAGCGAGCGTTGCGGGACGGCCCCATCCGTTCGCTCTCGGAGACCGCACAGCAGATAGGGCCCGGCCCGATCACGGCCGCGGTCGCCGATCAGCTCAGCGACATCGCCACCGATGTCCGCCGGATCTCCCGTGGCCTGCTCCCCCCGGAGCTCGAACATGCAGGGCTCCGAGCCGCCCTGCCCGGGGCCGAGGTGCGCACGGGCCACCGGTTCGCGTCCCCGATCGAGATCACCGCCTACCTGGCCGCCACCGAGGATCCCGCGGCCCGCATCGATGAAACCGACGGGATGCTCGTCATCCAACTCGGAACACCCCCGACCGACCCCGATCTCCGAGACCGCATCGCCATCCTCGGCGGCGGGATCGCCGGCGCGGTCGTGACCCTGCCCGTGAGAGGGTGACGGCCATGGCCGGGACCACCACCATCGTGTTCACCGACATCGTGGACTCCACCGGTTCGGTGTACCGAATGGGTGACGATCACGCCACAGCCGCCATCTCCGACCACCTCCAACTCCTGCGGGTCGCCGCCCACGAAAACCACGGGCGCGTGGCCAAGACCCTCGGAGACGGGGTGATGGCCCTGTTCGACTCGGCGTACGAGGGGGCCCGCGCCGCGGTGTCGATGCAACAAGCCGTCCACCTTGCGACCCAGAAGAACCCGGCAGGCGCGTTCGGCCTACGGGTCGGCGTCCACGTCGGGGATGTGCTCGAGGACGACGGGGCCGACGTCTTCGGGGCCGCGGTGATCGTCGCTCGACGCCTGTGCGACGCGGCGGCACCCGGCCAGATCCTGGTCTCGAACCTCGTTCCCATGCTCACTGGCAACCGCAACGGGATCGAATTCGGCGAAATTGAACCCAGGCAGCTCAAAGGCATCCCCGACCCGACCCTCTCGTGCGCCGTGGCCTGGGAGCCGCTCGCGCCCACCCCAGAGTTGCAAGTCGTTGTCGCCGACGACGCCGCGCTCGTGCGAGCCGGGGTCGTCACGCTGCTCGTGAGCGAAGGCTTCGACGTGGTCGCCCAGGCCGACGACTACGACTCACTCATGGACGCCGTCGACGCCCACCACCCCGATCTCGTCATCACCGACATTCGGATGCCACCCACCAACCGCGACGAAGGACTGCGCGCCACGGAACAGATCAAGCTCCGCTACCCCCAAACGGCGGTTCTCGTGTTGAGCCAATACGTCGAGGCCTCCGCCGCGGCCTCCCTTCTCGATGGCCAAACGGCCGGCATCGGCTACGTCCTCAAGGAACGAGTCAGTGAGCTCGACGAGTTCGTCAAGACCGTCCGCCGGATCGTGGCCGGCGAAAGCGTGATCGATCCCCTCGTGACCGACCAGTTGCTCGACCGCAACCGGAACCGCAACCAGCTAGCGCAACTCACCGATCGCGAGCGCGACGTGCTCGAACTCATGGCCCAAGGCCTGACCAACCGCGACATCTCGTCGAACCTGCACCTCTCCGAGAAGACCGTCGAGACCCACGTCCGCTCCATCTTCAACCGCCTCGGCCTCCTCGAAGACGAAGGCGGCAATCGGCGGGTTCAAGCGGTCGTTCGCTGGTTGAACACCCCCGACCACTGACCGGATCCATCCCAGGAACGCAGCCTCCCCACGCACCGAGTTGGTGCGGGCGTTGCAGGAGTTCGCACGAGCCGCAGGCGAGCCCGCCGACCAGCTTCACGATCTCGGACGAGTCGCGCCTGCAGGTTCAGGGCTGGTCGTCGTCGCGGCGGGAGACGTAGTCGGCCATGCCGGGCACGGTGTAGGCGATGGTTCCGTGTTCGGGGGAGTAGACGATGCCTTTGCTGATCAGGCTGGCACGGGCCGGTCCGAGCGAGCGGGAGCTTGCTTTGCCGAGGCGCTCGGTGATGTCGCCGATGCGCGAGGTCTCGCCTGCGTCGCGGGCCATGGCGCGGAGGAATTCGCGCTCGGCCTTGGTGGCCCGTTCCCACCGGGACGAGTAGAAGCCGGCGTCGAGCCGCTGTTGGCCTTCGGTGATGCCGATGGTGGCATCGTCGAAGGTGATCGTGTCGGGCCCGACGGCGGCATCCCAGACGGTCTTGCCGAATTGCTGGAGGAAGTACGGATAGCCGCGGGACTCGTCGAGCACGAACTGCGCCGCGTCGTCGTCCCAGCCGACGTCCCGCCCCGCGGCCGGTGCTGCCAGTGCGAAGTGCGCATCGGTCTCCGCCAGGCGATCGATGACGCGGTAGTCGAACAGCCGCTCGGCGTAGGACTCCGCCTCGGTCAAGCGGGTCGGCAGGTTCGGAAGGCCACCACCTACGACGAACCAGGGGAGCGAGGCCTGGCCGGCGCGATGGCAGGCCCGGCAGATCGCGGACATCTGGTCCGTGGTGAGTTCCTGCATCTCGTCGATGAGGATGACCACGCCGATCCTGCTTTCCTTGGCCGCGGCGCCGACCGTCTCGGCCAGGTCGACGAGGTCGGACTGGAGGCTGCCCGAGTCAGCTCGACCAGGCAGACGTTCGATGCCCAACGAGATCCCTTCGGCGCCGACCGTTGTCTGGAACGACGTGATCGATCCGAGCGCCACCGACACCTTCTCCGTCGCTCGGCCGAACCAATTGCGGCGACGTCGTGCTGCATTGGTGAGCTCGACGGCCAATGCCTTCGAGAAGTGGTCGGGATCGGTGTGCTCGGCCTCGACCTGCACGACGAGCCACTCGCGTTCGAGGGCCCGGCCGGCGAGCTCGCCCAACAACACGGTCTTGCCCACGCCGCGAAGCCCGCTGAACACGATGCTGCGGGAGATCAAGCCATCCTGGGCGCGGTCAGCCAAGATCTCGAAAGCCTCGATGTCGTCGTCACGACCCGCGAGGGCGACAGGTCTGAGACCCGCGCCGGGGTTGTAGGGGTTTCGCCGAGGATCCATCACGGGAACTCTAGCAACTGCTAATCGGTACTACAGATTTCCCTAGACGTTCTTAGACATCGCTAGTCTACGGGATCGACCACGGAGGGGAACGCCGCGCCGACGAAGGGCTGGTTGCCGTAGCGGTCCACGTGCACGACCTCGCCGATCGGTCGGCGGGTGGTGGGGCCGTAGCGGCCGCGCGCCCACCCGATCGGGATGATGCACACGGGAACCACGCCGCGGGGCAGCCCGAGGATGTGTCGGGCGACCGGCACGATCCACAGGGGCAGTGTCTGAATCGACGCCCCGAGACCCACGGCCCGACAGCTGAGCAACAGGTTCTGCACCGCGGGGAACACCGACCCGTAGAACGACGACACCGAGATCTGCGGCCACCCGACGGGATGGTGCTTCAGGTTGCTCCGGTAGCACGGGATGACGAACACCGGGAGGTCCTCGAAGTTCTCCGCCTGCCACACGCCCGGTGCCATCTGGCGCATCGCCTTGGCGTCGCCTCGTGCCTTGCGTCGCTCGATCGGATGGAAGGTGCGGAAGAGCAGCCGGTACAGCCGTGCGAGGCGGGCCTTCTGCGCCCGGTCCTCGACGACCAGGTACGACCAGTCCTGGGTGTTGGAACTGGTCGGGGCCTTGAGCGACAACTCGAGCAGCGCCAACAGCAGGTCATGATCAACGCGATGGGTGTGCAGGAGCCGCACCGCACGTTGGGTCCGCATGGCCTCGACCATCGGCATGCCGAGTCGGGAGAGCGCCTCTGCGGTATCGGGCGGAATGAAGTCATCCATGGCGGCGAGCCTAGGCAGCGGCGGCGTCTGGGCGTGCCGGGCGTTAGTTTGGCGGCGCCGGCGCCGCGCCGGCTCCACCACCAGATCCTCGGGAGCTCCGTTGCCTGATGACGACACGGGAGAGTCGGTTCGCTTCCTGGTGTTCTCCGCGTCGATGCGAGCGGAGTCGCTGAACACCCGGCTCGCGGAACTGGTCGCCACCACGATCGAGGCCAACAGGGGGCAGGTCGATCGGCCGGCGATGGCCGAGTTCGACGCGATCCCTCCGGCCGCCTCGCCCACGACGAGCTCCAGCGGCGCGTCGCCGAGACCGTCGTCGCCTTCATGGATCTGGTCGAAGCCGCCCAGCACTACCCGTGCGTCGAGCAGGCGTGGGTCGAGTTCCTCGGTGAGCAGGCCGCACCGCCGGTCGAAGCGATCCGCGACGTATGACGAGCTCGGTGCTGCGGTGGGTGACGATGCGGTGCGGCGGTGTCGGCGGGCTGGCGTCAGGGTCTTCGTCGCGGTCGCGGTGATCTTGAGCGGTGCGTCAATGGTGGGGCCGGCGGCCTCAGCCCAGGTCCCTGCCTCACCGGCGTTCGTCGTGGTCGGCGGCTGGGACCTGCCCGATGGCTCTCCAGAGCAGACGTTTGCCGCGGGTGCCGGCGTGTTGAGCGGTGGTTCGGTCCTCATCGGTTGGACGAACTGGGCCACCGGTCACGGCGGCGTCTTTCGCTACGGTGCCACGGGCTCGCCCGGGGGGACGATCGCGCTTGATGCTGGGGAGCAGTTCAAGGTGACGCCTTCCAACCAGATCATCACCTCGACCGGTCGATACGACTCGCTCGGCCGACCGTTGAGCGGTCACCCGGCGGGCGTTCCTGCGGTCGCCCCGGACGGCACGTACTACGTGGCTACGACCGCTGCGACGAACCACTACTCGGTGACCGGTGCTCTCGTCGGCTCGTTCCCGAGCACCGACGCCGCCGATCTCGCGGTGCTGCCGTCGGGTGCGTTGGTCTATGTCAAGAACTCGACGCTGACGATCCGATCGGCGGTCGGGGCGGTGGTGCGGTCGTGGACCCTGCCCGACAACTCGGTGTCGGTGGCAGTCGACCGACGAGGACGCATCCATGCGGTGATGAACTGGCTTCGCCGCGTCGAGGTCTACGATCCGTCCGGCTCCGATCTTGGCTCGTACGACGGCGGCCCCGGTGGCGGTGACTGGATCAGTGGGTTGAGCGTGGCGGCGACCGGCGAGATCTACGCCGTGATCTCGGGCCCGCTCAGCGGAAAGAACCGCGTGAACCGACTGATCGATCCGACGGATCCGGTCGTCGATGGCGTGGCGCCCAACCGTGGGCCGTTGGGGGGCGGCACGGTGGTGACCGTCACCGGCGTGGGGTTCGCCGCGGCGAGTGGGGTGTCGTTCGGGTCCGTCAACGCGTCGTTTGTCATCGTGTCCGACACGGAGATCCACGCAGTCGCGCCCAGCGCGGCGACGGCGTCGACCACCAACATCTTCGTGACCACGGCCGGGGGTTCCACCATCGGCGCCCAGCGCAGCTGGTACACGTTTCAAGGCGCGCCGTCGGTCGACGCGGTCACTCCCAAGCGCGGGAGGCTCAGCGGCGGCGAAACCCTCACCGTGCAGGGCAGGGGATTCACGGGCACCACCGGCGTGCGCCTGGGAACCGTTGCGGCGACGTTCACCGTCGTGTCTGACATGGAGATCCGCGTCGTCAGCCCGGTGCGCGCCTCACCCGCGACGGTCAACCTCTTCGTGACGACGCCGACCGGCACGAGCGTCTCCGCTCCCGGTAGCTGGTTCATCTACGCCCCGGTGCCGCTCGTTCAACGCCTCGAGCCCAACCGAAGCCCGATCGGCGGTGGTCAAACCGTCACGATCACCGGAACCGGGTTCACCGCGGCGAGTCGGGTCCGCTTCGATCAGTTCCACGATGCGCAGAGCTTCACGGTCATGTCTGATGCCACGATCGTCGCGGTCACGGCGCCCCGAAGCTCCAGTGGCTACGTGCATGTGTTCGTGACGACCCCTGGCGGAACGTCGGTGACGTCGACGGCGACGTTGTTCGCCTTCACGCCCTGAGTCTCACCCGCTCGACGACCAGCGATACGGCATCACGCGGCCCCTCGGTGCGCCTTGCCATCATCGTCCGGTCCAGCGCCGATCGGGACCGACCTCGTTGACGGCGTCGTGAGCAGGTGTTGTCCGAAGGAGGAGGTCGAAGCGATCCGCGACGCGTGACGAGCCGCCGCAGCTCGCCGGCTCGTTCCCGAGCCCCGACGCCTCTGGGTTCGATGCGTCGAGAACCGGGCAAGCCAGTTGTCGTGGGTCAAGGGGAAACGGGATCGGTCGTGTTGCTCGGAGACCCTGCGGATCCGCTGATGAGGTGGAGGTGGCCCGTCCTATGGTGGGCGTCGTCGATCCTGGGATCGGGATGGTGTTGACCCAGCACGGCCCGAGCCCGGGTACCGCCATCGTCGCGCCGACTCACCGTGACGGTTCCCTGTCCCAGCCCGGCGAACAACTGCATCGTGGCGATGCCGGACTCGACCGAACCGGCGGCGGGGTCGTAGCCCACACCGTCATCGTCGATGACCAACACCAGCGTGTCATCGAGCCACTGCAGGGATACATCGACACGCGACGCCTGGGCGTGACGCCAGATGTTGTGGATCGCCTCCTGGGCGATGCGGTACACGATGGTCTTCGTCGTCCAATCGAGGACCAGCTCAGGATCGATCGTGAGAGATACTTCCGGGGCACAGGTCTCGCCGTAGAGCTCTGACGTCAACACGATCAACGACGTGGCCAGACTCTGGTCGTCAAGCTCGGGGGAGCGTACGGCGAGCATCAAGCCCCGCAGCGACTCGGTGCGCTCGATGAGCCCGCCGCGGATATCGGTGAGGGTGGCGTTCAAAGGCCGACTCACGTCGCGCGGCAACGCCGCATACGACGTTTGCATGATGAGCCCGAGCGCCGCGAGAGCGCCGAGCGCTTCTTCGTGTAACTGCATCGCGACGCGGTGGCGGTCCTGTTCGACGGAGCGCATCAGGCTCGACAGCAAGACTCGTCGGTCCTCGGATAGCTCACCCACGACGAAGCGGTGCAGTTCGGCGCGCGCTTCATCGTTGCGGGACTCGAGGGACTCGGAAGCCTCCCACCGCTTGGAGACCAGCTCCCGCCATAGCGATCGGCGGGCGGTGACGCTCGCGGCAGCCTCGGCGATGAGCCGTCGGCGGCGTCCGAAAGGGCGAGGTTCGGGGGCACGCCGCCGGTCATCGGCCCCAACCCTGCGGGCCGCTCATGTTCGCACCGGTAAACGCCGTTAATCTCGGTGCATGACGTCACCGATGGAACGCGAGGCCGCCACCGAGGCCGCGAGGTGGACACGACGCGAAGCTTTGCGGCTGCTCGCGATCTCGGGCTCGGCCGCCGCG
>JBBQHT010000040.1:0-24146 GCA_038324235.1 Acidimicrobiales bacterium | reverse complement strand
TCGCCGTCCACGGCAGGTGCGCGCCACCGGCTGTTGGCACTGGCGGCGGCGGTGCTGGTTCTCGTCACCGCGGTTGGTGCGGCCCGGCTGATCAGAGACCGTGACGTTGTCCCCGTGTCCACCGATCGAGGGGTGGAGCCGGTGGGGCCGGCCGGGTCGATCGCCACGCCGACCCCCACAGGCGGACCGGGCGGAACGGGTGGATCGGGCGGCGTCCCGACCACGGTCACGACGCAGCTTCCGGGGCCCACCGTGCCGCGGGTCGTCCCCGAGCCGATCGCGGGCGACACCACCATGTTGCCGAAGGTCCGCAACGCGGTCGGTTCGTGGACCGAGGTGCGCGGCACCATCGGCCAGCTCACCTTCGAAGCCCACAACGACCGCAGCTCTCGGCTCACCGGACCGAACGGTTCGGCCGAGGGGACGCTCGCCGACGGGTCCCGGGCACAGATCGAACCCGACACCAAGCAGGCGACGCTTTCGCGACTCCCGCTGTCGGCGGGGGGCTCCGACTCGCACGATCCCTCGCCTTCAGGGCGCTTGCCCCGTGAGGCACCGACGAGCGACGACACGCTCAACCTGATGCTGGCGCCGTCGTATTGGGCGCGGACCATGGTCGAACCGAACGCCACGAACGTGGACGACCTCGGCGCTGAGACCGTCGCCGGTCGCCCGACCCGCAAGTACCAGATCCGCTTCGGCGGTCCGGTCGCCGCGCAGTACGGCGCCGACGGCTGGTTCTGGTGGGTCGACGACGAGACGGGAGTGCTGCTCCGCACGGTCGTGACCTCACCTGATCCACTTCGTGACGCCGAGACGCACGAACTGGTCAACGTCGACTTCGCAGTGCGCCACGAGCGGCTGACGCTTCCGATCGTCCCGGCCGGGTACGCCGTCGAGGCCGTGGCCGTCGGGCCTGACGGCCAACCACGGACGCTGACCACCAGAACCGTTCAAGCGACGGCGGCGGAAGACCTCCTCGCCGAAGCGGCCCGCTCCAATCCCGGGTGACTCAGCTCGTGGTGGCGAACGACGAGATGACCGCGTTCCAGGATTCGGGGGTGCCGGACGAGGAGGGGTGCGTGAGCGTCACCATGATCTGCACGCCTCGGTTCCAGAACACGTAGGTGTCGAACGCGTCGCCGGCGACGCGGCCCGTGGCTTCTATGGCGTCGTGGGCGCCGGGCCGCGCGTCGCGCACGACCAGCTCCGTCGGGGTGTCCGGCCCCGTGACGGCCACGGGCTCGGCCCGCACCGACGCTACGGTGGGGGGCGCCGCTCGAGGGGCAGCCGAGACGGTGATCGTGGCCTCGTCGGCCCTGAACGTGGCCGTGCCGTGCCCATCCTCCCGGGCCCACGCGGCCGGCACGTCGATCGACCACGTGCTTCCGGGCAGCAGGTAGCGCGTCATCGGCTCGGCGGTTGCGGGCGCCGACGACCCGGGCTCGTGGGGCCCTGGCGCTGTGGCTGCGGGACCAGCCGACGATGGCGAGCTGGGCCGGGCCGCGGACGGGCCCGGGTCCGAGCCCGAGCCCGAGGTGCAACCCGCCGCGATCAGAAGCAGGGCGGACAGGATCAGGACGGCGGCGGTCCCGCGTCGGTTCCGACGACGACGAGGCACGATCACGGTCGAACGGTACTCCCCGCCGCGACCGCACGGCCCTCGCGCCGGCGGGCCCGCACGAACCCGAGCCAGCCGGATGCGGACGCTCTTGCCTCCCCCGCCGCGCTAACGCAGACTCTCTCTTCATCCGGGCGAGGCCGCGAGGAGCGGCCCACCCCGGCCGTGACGGTACGACGGAACGAGAACGGGATCGAGGCGTGCGCGCGGAGGAGGGAAGGTCGGTGACTGGCGAGATCGATCGATGCGAGCCCCGATGCCTGATCCGCGTCCCGTGGGCGCGTTCGGTGGGGTGGCGGACGTGACCGGGTCCCGACCGCGGGATCCCGTCGGGGCCTTTCTCGCGGCCATCCGCGGCGATCGCGGAGCCACCGAACAGCTGGGTCCGACCCCGTGGACCGAGGACCACATCGACGAGCTCCGCGCGCTCCTCCCTCCTGACACCGCGATCTCGTTGGACCGCGCCCGGCGGGCGATGGCGGTGTGGGAGATCGCCGCCCCGTACCTGGCGAGCGGCGCCCCGTCGCTCGCCGCCGCCACCGAGATGATGAACGAGGCCGAACTCGCGGCGTTCCGGGCGGCCCTGCGGCTGCTCGACCCGGTGGATCTCGGCCCGCTGGCGTGGTGACCGCGTTACCGCGGCCGTCTCATCCCACTGGGCGATCAGGTCGGCTTCGATCGGCTGAGCCGGCACGACCGAAGGTGAGAACCCTTGTGACACGACCCACGGGCACACGGGCCCACGGGCGCCCGACCAGCAGGCGGCGGTAGGGTCCCGCTCGTACGCACCGGCGAGGAGAGGCAACGACATGGACTCGTTCGAGGGACGCCTGGCCGTGGTGACCGGTGGGGGCACGGGCATGGGCCGGGAGCTGGTCGTGAACCTGGCGGCCGCGGGCGCCGCCGTCGCCACCTGCGACGTGAACCCCGTCACGCTGGACGAGACCGCCCGCCTCGCCGAGAGCGCCCGGGCCGCCGGCCCGCCGATCACGACGCACCACTGCGACGTGTCCGACGAGGCGCAGGTGGAGCGGTTCCGCGACGAGGTCCTCGCGCACCACGGCACCGATCACGTCGACCTGTTGTTCAACAACGCGGGCATCGGCGGCGGCGGGAGCTTCGTGACCGGCCGGCGCGAGGAGTGGGACCGCACGTTCGCGGTGACCTGGGGTGGCGTGTACCTGTGCACCCGTGCGTTCCTGCCGGCGTTGATCGCCAGCGACGACGCGGTCGTCGTGAACACCAGCAGCGTGAACGGGTTCTGGGCGGCGCTCGGTCCTGGCGTTCCGCACACCGCGTACAGCACGGCCAAATTCGCCGTGAAGGGCTTCACCGAGGCGCTGCAGGAGGACCTCCGGGTGCACGCGCCCCATGTGCGGGCGGTGCTGGTCATGCCCGGGCACATCGGGACCGACATCGTGCACAACACGTACCAGTTCCACGGAGGGGCCGCCGGGGACACGGCTCGCGCCTTCGCGCAGGCCGGCATCGATGACGCGACCCAGGTCGACACGATGATGGAGACGATCGGCAACGCCTTCCGAGACACCGCACCGGTGTCGGCGGCCGGCGCGGTGGCGACGATCCTCGACGCCGTGCGCGACGGATCGTGGCGGGTGTTGGTCGGCGAGGACGCGCACGCCCTCGACCGGGCGGTGCGAGCCGACCCGGACGCGGTCTACGGTCCGGCCGGGCTTCGCCCGAGCGGCCTGCGGACCTGATCGGCGCGCCGAGACCGAGCCATCACAGGGCGAGCTCGTCGAGCGCGCGTGCGACGCGCGCGGCGGCCGCGGGCGTGAACTCGTCCCGCTCGGCCCAGGACACCGCTCCGGTGGCGTCGACGACCAACAACCAGATCGTGTCGCGGTCCTCGATCTGCAGGGGCCCGGTCAGTCGCTGCAGATCGCCGTAGAAGGTGAAGGTGCGCTGCAGGACCGTCGGGGTGCGGATCGCCGCGGCCATCCCCCCGTCGATGAAGCGGCGGGCGATCGACCACCGGCCCGAGATCGACGGGATCTCGAAGAACGCGAAGACGGGATCCACTGCGGCCCGGTCCTCGAGCCACGGCACCCACGAGTCGACCAGGCGCTGGTGCTCGCGTTGGAACGCCACAATCGCCACGTTGCGGCGACCCGTGAACGCGGCCGGCAGCTCGACATCACGACCTTCCAGATCACGCGCCGCCACGTCCGGAAACGCCAGTTCCACAGGGCCAGGTGCCAACGTCATGGCTCCACCTCCGCCACCACCGAACACCCGTGGCCTGGCGGACACCAAGTCGACGGGATCGACGCGCCGAACCTCGGCGACGCGCCCATCGACCACGGCCTCATCGGCCACGCCGTCGGCCGGCCAGATCGCTCCGTCGGACGCGGTGGACATGACCGGGTCGGCCCCCGACACGGAGGGTCCCCGTGGGTCGAGGTGAGTAGGGTCGCGGCCGATGACCCCGACCCGTCGACTGCAGGCCGCGCTGCTGGCGTTGACGGCGATCATCGTCGTGGGCTCGCTCGGCTACATCCTGCTCGGCTTCGGGTTGCTCGACGCGCTGTACCAGACGGTCACGACGATAACGACAGTCGGTTTCCGCGAGATCCACCCGCTCGATACCCGCGGGCAGATCTTCACCATGGTGCTGATCCTGGTCGGCGTGGGCACCGCGTTCTACACGATGGGGGTGCTGCTCGAGACCCTCGTCGAAGGCCAGCTCGTCGACGTCGTCGGAAGGAGACGCATGGAACGCAAGATCGCCGGGTTCACCGGCCACACGATCATCTGCGGATGGGGGCGCGTGGGGCGCACCATCTCGCAGTACGTCGAGGGTCAGGGCCAGGACGTCGTGGTCATCGACATCGACGCGGAGCGGCTCGCGTCGTGCCCGCATCCGTACATCCTCGGCGACGCCACCGATGACGAGGTGCTCGAGCGCGCCGGCGTCCGCTCGGCCCGGGCGGTCGTGGCGGCGCTGGACCTCGACGCGTCGAACCTGTTCGTGGTGGTGAGCTGCCGGGCGCTGCAGCCCGAGCTCTTCATCGTCGCCCGCGCGCGCGTCGACGCCAACGAGGAGAAGCTGCGCAGGGCAGGAGCCGACCGGGTGGTCAACCCGCAGAACATCGGCGGTGCCCGCATCGCCGCCTTCCTCCTGCAGCCCCATGTGGCGGAGTTCCTCGATGTCGTCATGCACGACGGCAGCCTGGAGTTCCGCCTGGCCGAGATCCGGATCGTGGCGGGCTGCTCGATCGACGGTCGCTCGCTGCGCGACGCGCACATCCGCGACCAGACCGGGGCGTTGATCCTGGCGATCCGCGATGTCGACGGGACCTTCGCCACCAACCCGGCGCCCGAGACCGACCTGTTGCAGGGACAGGTCCTGATCGCCGTCGGCACCGAAGATCAGCTCCAAGCGCTGACGACGCTCGTCGGCACCGGGGCGTGACGCAGCACCCACGGTGGTGCGCGACCAGTGATGGCCCCAGCCGCCCGGACCCCGCCGGCGAAGTTCGGCGACCGTTGCGAGCGGTGTCGCCACGGGCGAGGCCGAAAGGAGGGCCCCACGCCGCGCCCCGCACGCGGAACATGGGCCACCACAGAGCCCAGAAGCCGCCGACATGGGCCGCCATCTAGCCCAGAAGCCGCTGATAGGGGCACCCACATAGCCGAGAAGCCGCAGACAGGGGCCACCACAGAGCCCAGAAGCCGCGGATAGGGGCACCCACATAGCCGAGAAACCGCAGACAGGGGCCACCACATAGCCGAGAAGCCGCGGATAGGGGCCACCACATAGCCGAGAACGCGGGGTGCTGGGGCGTGGGGCAGACTCGCGTGTGCTTCGGGTCGCGGTCGTGGGGAACAGTGGCGCCGGCAAGACCACCTTGGCGCGGGCGCTCGCGGCGCGCCTCGGGCTCGAGCACGTCGAGCTCGACTCGGTGTTCCACCAACCCGGCTGGCAGGCCCTCGAGCCCGACGAGTTCCGGGCGCGGGTCACCGCCCGGTTGGACGGCGCGACGGCGGGCTGGGTCGTGTGCGGCAACTACTCCAGCGTCCGCGACACGGTGTGGTCGCGGGCCGACACGATCGTGTGGCTCGACTGGACCCGTGCGGTCGTGATGGCCCGGGTCACCCGCCGGACCCTGCGTCGGGTCGCGCGCCGAGAGGTGCTGTGGAACGGCAACCGCGAACCCTTCGCGAACCTCTACCGGTGGGACCCGGAGCGCAACATCATCCGCTGGGCCTGGACGCAGCACGGGAAGTACGCCACGCGGTACGCCGCCGCGATGACCGACCCCAGGTGGGCGCACCTGCGGTTCGTGCGACTCCGCCAGACCGCGGACGTCGAGGCGTGGCTCGACTCCCTCGCCGGGGCGCAGGATCGTCCGCCGCGACGGCGGACGGTGCCCCGGGTGGCCATCCTCACCGCCATGCCGTCCGAGCTGCAGCCGGTGATCCGGCGCGTCGGCCTGCGGCGAGAGTGGCTCGATGACCGGGCGGTCCACCACGCGATCCTGCGTCGACCCGGCGTCACCGATCCCAGCGGTCTCGCGAGCCCCGCCGGTCTCGCACGCCCCGACGAGCCCGCAAGCCCCGACGAGCCCGCAAGCCCCGACGAGCCCGCGAGCTCCGGCGACCCCGCGGCCGCTGCGGTCGCTGCGGCCGAGCTGGTCGAGGTCGTCGCGTTGAGCACCGGGGTCGGCATGGAGGCGGCGCGGGCCACCGCCTCGTGGCTCCTCACCCACCTGGCGATCGATCACCTCCTGGTCGTGGGGGTGGCGGGTGGCTTGCTCGAGGCCACGCCGGTGGGCCACGTCGTGCACCCCGTCGACGTGATCGATCACGACACGGGCGCCTCGTACCGAGCCACGGCACTCGATGGTCGGGACGCGAGCGGAGCGTTGGGATCGAGCGCGACCTTCTCGAACGATCCGCGCACCCATGACTCGTTGCGGGAGATGGGGCTGCACGCCATCGACATGGAGACCGCGGCCATCGCCGCGGTGTGCGCGCAGCACGGGTGCCCGTGGTCGGCCTTCCGCGGCATCAGCGACGTGGCGGGCGACGCCGACGACGCCGTGCTCGGCCTGCTCGACGCAGACGGCGCGGCCGACCTCGGCGCGGTGGCGCGGCTCGTGCTGACCCAGCCGCACCGGTTGCCCCAGCTCGCGCGCCTGGGCCGCGGTGCTCGCGCGGCGACAGAGGCCGCCGCTCGCGCCGCGCACGACGCGTGCCTCGCCCACCGCTTCCAGATCCGAGACCGCTGACTCGTGCCCGCGGCGCACCCGCGGCGTCGTATCCGTGTCGTCGGCCAGTGACTCGTCTCGACCGACGCCGACCAAGCCGACCGAGCCGACCGAGGCCGCGCCGGGCCGGCCGGCCCGACACCGGAATTCGGCCGGCGCACCCCTCGTTGTCGGCCATGCTGGGCGAGTGCATCGAACGACCGAGCAGCTCGAAGCGGGCATTGACCACATCCGCCAGGCGCCCGCCGACGCCGGGCCCATCGAGCTGATGGTGTGCCGCCCCGCGGCGGGCCAGCGCGAGGTACTCACCGCCGCGCAGGTCGATCTGGTGCGCGGCGTCGTGGGTGACAGCTGGGAAGATCGCCCCAGCCGGCAGACGCCGGACCACACGCCCCACCCCGGCATGCAGGTCACCCTCATGAACGCCCGCGTCGCGGCCCTCGTGGCGGGCACGCCAGGGCGGTGGGCGCTCGCCGGCGACCAGTTCTATGTCGACCTCGACATCAGCGAGCAGAACCTCCCGACCGGCACGCAGCTCGCGCTCGGCTCAGCCATCCTCGAGGTCACCGAAGCACCCCACCGCGGCTGCGTGAAGTTCACGGGGCACTTCGGCCTCGACGCCCACCATTTCGTGAACGCCCCGGCCCACCTCGCCCTGCGGCTGCGCGGCGTCAACACCCGGGTGATCGCGTCGGGCACGGTGCGGGTGGGCGAGCTCGTGACCCGGATCGCCTGAGCCGCCTCGACCCAGCCCGAGATTTCTCGACTGATGTGTCCTCTGCCTGTCGATCGGCGCCGCACCCGATCGTCAGAGCGGCAAAGATCGGGAACCGACCCGATCACCTGCCCAGGAGGATCCCCCCGATGCCCATCTACGCAGCCCTGATCTACGGCGAGGACGCGGACTGGAGCGACCCGGCGTACGCCGAGCAGACCTCCGAGTACGCCGCGTTCGGCGAGGCGGCCGCCGCGGTGCTGCGCGGCGGGGCGGCGCTGCAGCCGACCCACACCGCCACCACGATCGCCGTCGCCGGCGGTCGCGGCGGCGACATGGTCACCGCCGACGGTCCGTTCGCGGAGACCAAGGAGGTCCTCGGCGGGTTCTACCTGATCGAAGCCGCCGACCTCGACGAGGCGATCGCCTGGTCGGCGCAGATCCCCGGGGCCTGGCACGGCAAGATCGAGGTCCGTCCTGTGCTGCCGATGTGAGCGACGTCCCACCCCGACCGGCGGATGTCGCCGAGATCCTCCGCGTCGAGGGAGGCCGAGCGCTGGCCTCCCTCGTGCGCACCCTCGGCGATCTCCAACTCGCGGAGGATGCGCTGCACGACGCCGTCGTGACGGCGCTCGAGCGTTGGCCGCGCGATGGGGTGCCCCGCACGCCCGCTGCCTGGCTCACCGTCGTCGCGCGCAACCGGGCCCGAGACCGCCTCCGCCGCGAGAGCCACCGTTCCGACAAGGAGGAGGCAGCCATGCGTCTCCTCGAACCCGACGACGGACCGGAGCGCCCCCCGTCAGAATCCATGATCGACGACGACGTGCTCCGCCTCATCTTCACGTGCTGCCACCCGGCGCTCGCCCCGGAGACGCGCGTTGCGCTGAGCCTGCGCACGCTGTGCGGCCTGACGACCGAGGAGATCGCGCGGGCGTTCCTCGTGACCGACACGACCATGGCGCAACGGTTGGTGCGCGCCAAGAAGAAGATCGCCGTGGCGGCGATCCCGTATCGGGTGCCAGCCGACCACGAGCTGCCCGACCGCATGCCGGCGGTCCTGAACGTGATCTACACGGTCTTCTCCGAAGGGCACACCGCGTCGGCCGGCGACAAGCTCGTGCGCGTCGACCTGTGCGACGAAGCCATCCGCCTGGCCCGCGTGTTGTGGGCGCTCCTCCCCGACGAGGCCGACGTCATGGGCCTGCTGGCCCTGCTCCTGCTGACCGACGCCCGCCGCGCGACACGCGTCGATGCCCACGGCGACCTCGTCCTGCTCGCCGACCAGGACCGGGCGCAGTGGGACCAGGCCCGCATCGCCGAAGGTGCGGCGCTCGCCACCCACGCGCTGCGTCGATCGGTCGGCCACGCGGGGCCCTACGTCTTGCAGGCGGGCATCGCCGCCACCCACGCCACCGCACCGTCGTTCGCCGCGACCGATTGGGCACAGATCGAGGCGTTCTACGCGATGCTCGAGGCGGTCACGCCGACGCCGGTCGTGGCGCTCAACCACGCCGTCGCCGTGGCCGAGGTGCACGGTCCGCAGGCGGGCCTGGCGCTCGTCGACACGATCTCCGGCCTCGACCAGTACCACCTCTGGCACGCCACCCGCGCCGATCTGCTGCGTCGCCTCGACCGACGCGACGAGGCCGCCGACGCGTACCAGCGGGCGCTCGCCCTCGACCTGTCCGGGCCCGAACGCCGCTTCCTGTTGGCCCGGCTGGCGACGCTCACCGCGCCCGGTTGATCGCCCCGGCGCGAGCGAGATCATACGCTCGCCCGATGCGCCACGCCCTGTTCCTCCCCCCGTTCGGCGAGCTCGCCGATCCGCGTGCCCTCGCCGACCTGGCCGCCGCCGCCGAGGAGACCGGATGGGACGGGTTCTTCTTGTGGGATCACATCCTGCGGCCGACCCACGAACCGGCGGAGATCGCGGACGTGTGGGTGGCGCTCGCCGCGATCGCCATGGCCACCGAGACGATCCGCCTCGGGCCCATGGTGACGCCCATCGTCCGTCGGCGGCCCCAGAAGCTGGCCCGGGAGGCCGTCACCTTGGATCGCCTCTCGCGGGGGCGGCTCACGCTGGGACTCGGGCTGGGGGTGGACACCGCGGGTGAGCTGTCCCGGTTCGGCGAGGTCCTCGACCCGGCCACGCGTGGGGACATGCTCGACGAGGGCGCCCAGTTGCTGACCGAGCTGTGGACCGGTGAGACCGTGCAGCACCGCGGCACCCACTTCGTGGCGGACGACGTCCGCTTCCAGCCCCCACCGGTGCAGCAACCCCGCATCCCACTGTGGTTCGCGGCCCGTGGCTCCGCGACCCGCCCCGTCCGGCGCGCCGCGCGCTTCGACGGGCTGGTCCCCATCGAGGTCGATCCCGACGGCCTGTCCCGGATGACCGAGATCCTCACCCACGAGCGAGGGAGCCTCGACGGCTTCGACATCGCGGTGAGCGCGATCCCGGGCGTGGATCTGCGCGCGCTCGCCGCCCGCGGCGCGACCTGGGCCCTCTGGTCGTTCCTGCCCGGTGAACCGCTCGCTGCCGTCGCGGCGTTCATCGCCGGTGGCCCCCGGGACACGACCGCCGGGCTCTGATCGGCGTCGAGGCGGGCTGGTCGAGGACAGGTCAGCCGGGGCGGCGTTCGGCGAGCAGCGCCGAGAAGAAGGCGCGGTCGTCGAACAGCGAGTGCTGCGAGAGGTACATCTGCCCGTAGCGCTCGAAGTAGAGCAGCTGCTTGGTGAGCAGCATCATGTTGCGATCGAACCGCTCCGGATCCATCGGGGGCAGGTCGGCCATGGGCTCGAGCGCCGCGTCGCCGCGGAGCTCCTCCGGGCCGAGCAGGAGCGTGGAGAGCTGCACCTCGCCGAAGGGCCGGGTGAACAACGGCTCGATCACCGCACGGATGAACGGCCCCTGCTGATCGGGGGTGAGCCCCAGGCGCTGCTCGAGCACCGGACCGACCTGTTCCAGGGCACGGTCGATCACCGTCTGCCACGCCGCCTCGTCGCCGAGCGCCGCCCCGATGACCGACCGCAGGTGCGCCTGGTTCGTGGCGTCGAGCCGGCCGACGATGCCCCAGTCGAGGATCGCGACGCGGCCGTCGCGCAGCAGCAGCAGGTTGCCGGCGTGGACGTCGCCGTGGAAGATCCCGTAGCGGACGGCGGTCAAGAAGAACGCCTTCACGATGTCGGCGACGAGCGGGGTCGGGTCGACCCCGAAGTCCTCGACCGCACCCACGTCGTCGATCGCGACCCCGTCGAGCCACTCCATGGTGAGCACCCGCCGCGCCGACAGGTGCGGGTACGGGCGGGGAACGACGACGGTGGGCAGATCGATCTCGTCGAGGAGCGTGTTGAAGTGCTCCATGACCCGGGCCTCGTTGCGCAGGTCGAGCTCCTCGCACAGCTGCGTGCGCAAGCCCGCCAACAACGTCGGCACCACCTCGGCGTGCGCCCCGGCGATCCGCGACGCGATGCGGGGCAACAACCATCCCATCAGCACGAAGTCCGCGGCGATCTTGCGCTCGATGCCCGGACGCAGGACCTTCACCGCGACCAGTGTGCCGTCGAGCAGCTCACCGCGGTGCACCACCGCCATCGACGCCTGGCCGATCGGGTCCGGATCGAGCGTGGCGAAGACGGCATCGAGGGGCCGGCCCAGCGCCCGCTCGACCTCGTGGCACACCCGGTCGAACGAGACCGGCCGGCCGTCGTCGAGCAAGGTACGGAACTCGGTCGCCACCTCGGCGCCGAACAACGACGGGGCGGACGCGATCAGTTGGCCAAGCTTCACGTAGGTGACGCCGAGCTCGGCGAACGCCTCGCGCATCGGGCGGGCGACCTCGGTCGGGGTCACCGGCTGGCGCAGCGCCCGTCTCGCGGCGATCGGACCCAGCCGACGACGCGCCACGTCGAGCGTCTGGGTCGTGCGCCGCCGCAGCTGCGCGCCGCGGGGCGCCCGCAGGTGGTACGGGTGGGGCGTCGGGAAGTCGTCGCCGATGCCCCCCGGCGCCGTGTCAGTCGTCACCGATGAGGAGGCGCCGCACGCGCTCCTCGCTCTCGGCCGTGACGAGCACCATCACCTCGTCGCCCTCGTTCAGGCTGGTGTCGCCCCGGGGGACCACCACGTGCTCGTTGCGGATGACGGCGACCACGGTCGAGTCGCGGGGGAAGCCGAGATCCATGATCTCCTTGCCGTTGGCCGGCGAGTTGGACGCGAGCTTGACCTCGGACAGGCGAGCCTTGTCGCCTTCGAAGGAGAGCAGGCGCACGAGCGAACCGACCGACACCGCTTCCTCGACGAGGGCCGTGAGCAGGTGCGGGGTCGACACCGACACGTCCACGCCCCAGGTCTCGTTGAAGAGCCACTCGTTGTCAGGGTTGTTGATGCGGGCGACGACGCGGGGCACGCCGAACTCCTGCTTGGCCAGCAGCGAGATGACGAGGTTGTCCTCGTCGTCACCGGTCACGGCCACGACGACCTCGGCGGTCTCGGGATGGGCCAGGCCGAACGACGACAGCTCGCAGCCATCGACGTTGAGCCACTCGACGCCATCGGGCAACCCGGTGGCGGCGGCCTGGGCCACGCGCTCGGGATCGGACTCCACGACGAGGACGTCGTGCTTGCCCTTGCGGAGCTCGCCCGCGATGTAGGTGCCGACGTTGCCACCACCGACGATGATCACGCGCATCAGTGATGACCTCCTGCCACCGGCACCTGGGTGAGGTGCTCTTCGAACACGTCCATCTTGTCGCCGGACACGGCGACCCAGACGACATCGCCTTCCTGCGCGACCAGCTTCTCGTCGGGCAGGGTCGACTCGCCGAGGCGGGACACGGCCACCACCCGCGACACGCCCTCGATCTCGAGGCCGAGCAGCCGCTTGCCGGCCCAGAGCCCGGGCACCGTGCGCTCCACCATGCAGACCTTGGCGCTGGGATCGACCCACTCGACCGCGTGGGCATCCGGGAGGATCTTGCGCAGCACCCGCTCGGTGGCCCACTGGACCGTGGCCACGGTCGGGATGCCGAGGCGCTCGTAGATCGCGGCCCGGCGGTAGTCGTAGATGCGGGCCACGACCCGCTCGATCTGGAAGGCCTCACGGGCGACGCGGGCGACGACGATGTTCGAGTTGTCGCCGTTGGTCACCGCGGCCAGCGCGCCGGCCCGCTCGATGCCGGCCGCCTTCAACCGCTCACGGTCGAAGCCGACCCCGACGATCTTGAGGCCCTTGAAATCATCGGGCAGACGACGGAAGGCCTTGGCCTGCCGATCGACGACCGCGACCGAGTGCCCCTCGCTCTCGAGGGTGGCGGCCAGACCTGATCCGACTCGCCCACATCCAACGACGACTACGTGCACGACACGAACCTCCTGCGCCCGCCATCGGGCACGGCCGCGAATCCTAGGACCCCCGTCGGCGCCACCACCAAAACCGATCCTGACGTCCGCCCGCTCGCGCCCGGCTCCCGGGGAGTGGACCGGCCCGGCCCCGCCCGACGAAAACACGCCAGGAACGGGCCCGCCGTTGCGCGACATCGCGGCCCAGATCGAGACACAAGAAAGAATCTTGTCAGATAACGTTCATCGGCCGGTGACCGCCGAGCCCCTTCACCGTTTCCCTCAGGCGGCGATCCCGTGTTGACTTGACCACCGTGCAGACCGAAGAAGACCTTCACGCCACCGCGACCACCACGGAACGGGCCGTCCCGATCCCGAAGGCCAAGGCCCACCTCGTCGAGCTGAACGAACCACTCGCCTACCGGGTCAAGAACCGCATCCTCGGCCCACCGCTCCACAACGAGCAACTGGCCCACGAGCGCCTCGGTAAGCCCACGGCGCTGGCCGTGTTCGCGTCGGACAACCTGTCGTCGTCGGCCTACGCGACCGAAGAGATCCTGCGGGTCCTCATCCCGATCATCGGCGTCGCCGCCTTCAGCCTGGTCATGCCGATCACGATCGCGCTGCTCGTGGTCCTCGGGTTCTTGATCCTCTCCTACCGCCAGACCATCAAGGCCTACCCCAGCGCCGGTGGCGCCTACATCGTCACCAAGGACAACTTCGGACTGTTCTGGGCCCAGGTGGCGGGCGTGTCCCTGCTCACCGACTACGTGCTGACCGCTGCGGTTTCGACCGCGGCGGGCGCCGCGGCGCTCGCCTCGGCCGTTCCGGCGCTCGAGCCGCTCGTGCTGCCCATCGCCATCTTCTTCGTGCTGCTCATCGCCGGGATGAACCTCAAGGGGGTGAAGGAGTCCGGCAAGGTCTTCGCCGTCCCCACGTACTTCTTCATGCTCAACATGGGCGTCCTGCTCGCCTTCGGCGCCTACCGACTCGCCACCAGCGGCATCACGCAGCAGTCGATCAACGTGGAAGGCTCGATCCCGATCGGGATCCCGGTCACCGACGCGTTCGCCTACGGCGCTGGCATCTTCGCCATCCTCACCGCGTTCGCCTCCGGTGGCGCCGCGGTCACCGGCGTCGAGGCGATCTCCAACGGCGTCCCGGCGTTCAAGGAGCCCTCGTGGAAGAACGCCCGCGACACCCTCGTGGTCATGGGCGCCCTGCTCGGCGTGATGTTCCTCGGCCTGTCGTTCCTCGCCTCGAAGGTGCACCCGGCCGTGTTCGAGCTGGGCACGCCGACGGTCATCTCCCAGGTCGGGCGGGCGATCTACGACGCCGACGGCAGCCCCGTCGGCCAGGTCCTGTGGCTGTGCCTGCAGGCCGGCACGATGCTCATCCTCGTGCTCGCCGCCAACACGAGCTTCGCCGACTTCCCCCGCCTCGCCAGCTTCCAGGCCGGCGACAACTTCTTGCCCCGTCAGCTCACCAAGCGCGGCCACCGACTGGTGTTCTCCAACGGCGTCGTGGCGCTGGCCGTCGCCGCCATCGTGTTGCTGATCGGCACCGGCGCCAAGGTCGACCGCCTCATCCCGCTCTACGCCATCGGCGTGTTCCTGAGCTTCACGCTCAGCCAGGCCGGCATGGCCAAGCACCACCTGCGGCTGCGGGAGAAGGGCTGGAAGAGCGGCCTGTTCATCAACGGCATGGGCGCGTTCCTGTCCTTCGTCGTGCTCATGATCGTGGCGATCACCAAGTTCACCCACGGCGCCTGGATCATCATCCTGTTCATCCCGCTCATGGTCATCCCGCTGTTCCGCCTCAACAAGCAGTACGAGAGCGAGGAGGCCGAGCTCGAGAGCGACGCCACCGAGGCCGCCGAAGCACCGATCATGCGCCGCCACGTCGTGGTCGTGCTGATCGACACGCTGGACATGGCCTCGGCCCGGGCGATCCAGTACGCCCGCACGCTCACGCCCGACGACATGGCCGCGGTCCACTTCGACATGGATCCGATCCGCACCAAGGACCTCACCGAAGCGTGGGGCCGCCTCGGGTTCTCCCGGGTCGCGCTCGACATCGTCGAGTGCCCGGACCGACGGATCACGCGGGCCGCCGCCGAGGTCGTGGCCCGCAACCTGATCGATGGCGACACCGAGGTCAGCGTGTTGATCCCGCGCCGCGAGTACAACAAGTTCTGGCACCGCCTGGTGCACGACCGCACCGCCGACTCGATCGCCGAGACCCTCTCGGCGCTCCCCCACTGCAACGTCACGATCGTCCCGTACCACCTCAATCGCCCGACCGAGACACCGACGCTGGTCAAGCCCGTTGTCGCCCACGACGGGGCCGCGCCGACCGGCAAGGCCGCCAAGAAGAAGGCCAAGCCGCTCCCCACGATCAACCTCGGCGACTTCGAGCTGCCCGCCGATCGCACCCCGATCAAGGACCTCGAGTTCCGGCAGCGGGCCCGCGTCGCGGGCAAGGTGTACTCGATGCGCGTGCAGCCGTGGTCCGGTGTGGCGGCGCTCGAGCTCAACATCATCGACGACTCGGGGGCGCTGACCATCGTGTTCTTCGGGCGCCGTCACCTGGCGGGCGTGAGCGCGGGCACGCGCATCGTCGTCGAGGGTGTCATCGGTGAGCACCGCGGCTCGATGGCCATGCTGAACCCGGCGTACGAGATCCAGTTCGACCCGAGCGCCGAGCACCACTGAGCCCCTCGGCGACCGCTCGACATCCAGCGCCGGTCGCCGGCAGCGATGCATCCGATCTGCCCAACAGATCGCGCCGGGCATTCCTAACGCGATATTGACGCGTCGGCCGTTGCTCGCGACCTGAGCCCGTCGTTCACTGGGTACGTGATCATCGAAGATGAAATCCGTGGCAGCACCACCGACGCACCCGAGGGTGCGCCGGGTTTGGTCCCCAAGGCCAAGACCCATCTGGTCGACATCCCCGAGCCGCTCGGGTATCGCATCAAGAACAGGCTCCTCGGCCCGCCGCTGCACAACGAGCGGCTCGCGCACGAGCGGCTCGGCAAGCCGACGGCGTTGGCCGTGTTCGCGTCGGACTGCATCTCGTCATCGGCCCACGCCACCGAGGAGATCCTCCGCTCGCTGATCCCGGTCATCGGGGTGCTCGCCTTCGCGATGGTGCTGCCCATCACGATTGCGATCCTGATCGTCCTCTTCTTCTTGATCCTGTCGTACCGCCAGACGATCAAGGAGTACCCGAGCGCCGGCGGTGCGTACATCGTCACCCGCGACAACTTCGGCCTCCTGCCGGCCCAGGTCGCCGGTGTCGCGCTGCTCACGGACTACATCCTCACCGTCTCGGTGTCGGTGGCCGCTGGCTCGGCGGCGATCGGATCGATCATCGAGCCGCTGGCGCCCTACACGCTGGAGATGGCGATCACCTTCGTGGTGATCATCGCGGCCATCAACCTCAAGGGCGTGAAGGAATCCGGCCTGGCGTTCGCCGCGCCCACCTACTTCTTCATGATCATGATGGCGCTGCTCGCGGCCGTCGGCCTCTTCAAGGGCCTCACCACCGGGTTCTCGACCATCGCGCCCGTCCAGGGCAAGGAGGTGCTGGAGTTCGGCAAGGAGGGCGTGGCCAACATGTTCCTCTACGGCGCCGGCATCTACGTGGTGCTCAAAGCCTTCGCCTCCGGTGGCGCCGCGGTGACCGGCGTGGAGGCCATCTCCAACGGCGTCCCCGCCTTCAAGGAGCCGGCCTGGAAGAACGCCCGGACGACGCTGGTCATCATGGGCTTCATCTCCGGCAGCATGTTCCTGACCGTGACGGTGCTCGCGTCGAAGCTCCACCCGCTCCCCTACGTCGAAGGCACCCCCACGGTCATCTCCCAGATCGGCAAGGCCGTCTTCGGTGACACGGGCATGGGTCTCGTGCTCTTCGTCTTGTTCCAAGCGGGCACGACCCTGATCCTCATCCTGGCCGCCAACACGAGCTTCGCCGACTTCCCCCGCCTGGCCAGCTTCCACGCCGAGGACAACTTCATGCCCCGCCAGCTGACCAAGCGCGGTCACCGGCTGGTGTTCTCCAACGGCATCATCTCCCTCGCCGTCGCGGCGATCTTCATCCTCCTCGTCACCGACGCCCAGGTGGATCGCCTGATCCCGCTCTACGCCATCGGCGTGTTCCTGAGCTTCACGCTCAGCCAGAGCGGCATGGCCAAGCACCACGTCACCAAGAAGGAGCCGGGCTGGAAGGGCGGCCTGTTCGTCAACGGCATCGGCGCCTTCCTGAGCGGGGTGGTGTGCATCATCATCGCGGTCACCAAGTTCACCCACGGCGCCTGGGCGATCATCATCTTGATCCCGATCCTCGTCGCGCTGCTCATGCGCCTGAACAAGCAGTACCTCACCGAGGAAGCGGTGCTCGAGGAGGACGCCGGGTCGGCCGCGGAGGCCCCGAGCATGAACCGCCACGTGGTGGTCGTGCTCGTCGACGCCCTCGACATGGCCGCCGCCCGCGCCATCCAGTACGCCCGAGCCCTGTCGCCCGACGAGGTGCTCGCCGTGCACTTCGACCTCGACCCGATCCGCACGCAGGACCTGGCCTCGGCCTGGACCCGCCTGGGCTTCGATCGGATCCCGCTCGACATCATCGACTGCCCGGACCGCCGGC
The DNA here is from genome assembly GCA_038324235.1 of Acidimicrobiales bacterium. Classification (GTDB taxonomy): domain Bacteria; phylum Actinomycetota; class Acidimicrobiia; order Acidimicrobiales; family Acidimicrobilacustridaceae; genus JBBQHT01. The sequence continues at coordinate 6,588 of JBBQHT010000040.1, read as the reverse complement.
TCGAACGTGCCGCCGCCGAGGTCGTGGCCCGCAACCTGATGGGCGGCGAGACCGAGGTCAGCGTCCTGATCCCGCGCCGCGAGTACACGAGGTTCTGGCATCGCCTGGTGCACGACCGCTCGGCCGACTCGATCGCGAAGACGCTGGCGACGTTGCCGCACTGCAACGTGACGATCGTGCCGTTCCACATCGAGACGCTGGCCACCGATCTGCCCGTGCTGCTGACCGACGAGCTGACCGACGCGTCCGGCTCCCCCGCCCCGGCCAGCAAGGCGGCCAAGGCCGCCAAGAAGAAGGCCAAGGTGAAGGCGCCGAGCCCGATCAACCTCGGCGACTTCGAGCTGCCGGCCGACCGGACCCCGATCACCGAGCTGGAGTTCCGCCAGCGGGCCCGCGTGGCCGGCAAGGTGTACTCGATGCGGGTGCAGCCGTGGTCGGGGGTCGCGGCCCTCGAGCTCACGCTCATCGACGACACCGGCGCCCTGCTCATCGTCTTCTTCGGCCGTCGTCAGCTGTCGGGCGTGTCCACCGGCTCGCGGCTCGTGGTCGAAGGCATGGTCGGCGAGCACCGCAGCACGATGGCGATGCTCAACCCGGTCTACGAGATCCAGATCGACCCGCATGCGGGAGAAGCGCTCCCGACGCACGGTTGAGGCCACGCCCGGCCGGCCGCGGCGAACCGGTGCGGCCGATCCGGGCAGAAGAGAGGTTCTGATGCTGCTCAAGACCAACACCCAACAAAGCGCCGCCGCGCTCGTTGCGGCCGTGGTGCTCCCGGTGGCCGTCGCCGCCGTCACCACGACGTGGCGAGGCCAGATGAGCACCGCCACCGTCGCCGTCCTGCTCGCCGGCGTCGTGGTCGGGGTGGCCAGCTTCGGCCGCCGGTCGGCCGCGATCGTCGCGGCGGTCGTCGCCACGCTCTCGTTCGACTACTTCCACACCTTGCCCTACTACTCGTTCACGATCCACCAGACCGATGAGCTGGTCAGTGCCGCCGCGCTGCTGTTCGTCGGGCTGCTGGCCGCGGGCATCCAGACCCGCAGCCGTGAACGGCTCGAGCGGGTCGAGGAGGGCATCGACGAGATCGCCCGCATCGGCGCCGTGACCGATCTGGTGGCCTCGGCCAAGCCGACCGACGAGATCATCGCCGTCGTCGCCCTCGAGCTGAAGGACCTCCTCGGCCTCCGGGCCTGCCACTACGAGCGCACCGCCGGTGACGGTCGCGACGCCGTGCTGGAACGCAACGGTGAGGTCGTCGTCGGCAGCCTGCGCTGGCGCGCCGACCGCAACGGCCTGCCGGGCCCGGTCGTCGAGCTGCCGGTGTACGCCCAGGGCCGCCCCGGCGGGCGGTTCGTGCTCGAGCCCGAGCCCGGCCGCCCGGCCTCGTTCGAGCGGCGCATCGTCGCCGTGGCCCTGGCGGACCAGGTCGGGGCCTCGCTGGCCATGAACCTCATCGTCTGAGGCCATGAACCTCATCGTCTGAGGCCACGAATCGCGGGCGTCAGAGGACGAAGCGGTAGCCCATGCCGGGCTCGGTGATCAGGTAGCGCGGGCGGCTCGGATCCGGTTCGAGCTTGCGCCGCAGTCCCGCCATGTAGACCCGCAGGTAGTTGGTCTCCTTCTCGTACGCGGGGCCCCACACCTCCTGCAGCAGCTGGCGCTGCGCGACGAGCTTGCCCTCGTTGTGGACGAGCACCTCGATGAGGCCCCACTCGGTCGGGGTGAGGTGCACCTCGTCGCCCTCGCGGGTCACCCGCTTGGTGACCAGATCGATCACGAAGTCGTCGGTCGAGACGACGGGCTCCTCGTCGGCGGGGGTCGCGCGACGCAGGGCCGCGCGCAGGCGGGCCAGGAGCTCGTTCATGCCGAACGGCTTGGTGACGTAGTCGTCGGCGCCGGCGTCGAGCGCGGCGACCTTGTCCGCCTCACCTTCGCGGACGCTCAACATGATGATCGGCACCGCAGTCCAACCCCGCAGGCCGCGCACGACCTCGATGCCGTCGATGCCCGGGAGGCCGATGTCGAGGATCACCACATCGGGGTGGTGCTCCGCGGCGAGGGTGAGCGCCTCCTCGCCCGTGGCGGCGAGGTCGACCTGGTAGTCGCGCGCTTTGAGGTTGGTCGCGAGCGCGCGACGGATCTGGGGCTCGTCATCGACCACGAGGACTCGCGTCATTCGTCACGCACCTTCGGTAGTTCGATCACGGCGGTGAGCCCGCCACCGGGAGTGTCTTCGAGAAGGAGCTCGCCGGCCATCGCGTCGACGAAGCCGCGAGCGACCGCGAGGCCGAGGCCGACGCCGGTCACCTGACCCGACCCGTCACCCCCGTCGCCCATGCGTTGGAACGGCTCGAACATGCGGGTCCGATCGGCCATCGGCACCCCGGGGCCCCGGTCGATGATCCGCAGGACGACGCGGTCGCCGACCTCGCCGGCCTCGATCCGGGTGCGCTGCCCGTCGGGCGAGAACCGGATCGCGTTGGCGGTGAGGTTGGCCACGGCCCGTTCCAGCAGCGCCGGATCCGCCTTGACCGGCGGGAGTTGCTCGGACACGGCGACGTCGACCTGCCCGATCGAGCCGCTGAGGCTCTCGAGCGCCCGGGCCACGACCTCTTCGAGGCCCACGGGCCGGGTGAGCACCTCGACCGCGCCGGTCTCGATGCGACTCATGTCGAGCAGGTTGCCCACCAGATCGTTGAGCCGGTCGGTCTCCTCGTCGATCGTGTCGAGGAACTCGTCACGGTCGTCGGTGGTCCAGGCGACGTCGTCCTGCAACAGACTGGTGACCGACGCCTTGATCGACGCGAGGGGTGTGCGCAGGTCGTGGGACACCGCCCGGAGGATAGCGGTGCGCAGGTGGTCGGCTTCGGCCATCGCCGACGCCTCCGCCGCGGCGCCGCGCAGGCGCCGCCGTTCGAGCGCGCTGCTCAACTGCGCGGCGAACACCTGGAGCACGCGCCGGTCGTCCGCGCTCAACACCGGGCCCTTGATGACCAGTTGGGCATCTTCGACCAACTTGAGCGCCTCACCGTCGGAGGGGCTGAGCGGGATGTCGGGACCGTTCGCTTCGACGATCATCCATTCGCCGTCGGCCGGCGCGAGCACCGCGACCCCTTCGAGATCGAACGTGGAGCGCAGGTGCGAGACGAGCTCGCGAAGCGGGTCTTCCTCGCCCATCAACCCGCCCGCGACGCGGGCCAAGGCCTCGGCCTCGGCACGCGCCCGCGCCACCTCGGTGGTGCGCCGAGCCGTCTGGCTGACCACGGTGCTCACGAGCGCGGCGACCGCCAGGAAGATGCCGAGCGCGAGGAGGTTGTCGGGTTGGGAGATGGTCAGGGTGCGCTTCGGCTCGGTGAAGAACCAGTTGACCGTGAGCGAGGCCCCGACAGCGGCGACGATCGAGGGTCGGAGCCCGCCGACGACGGCGACGCCGGTGACCAGGAGCAGGAACAGCAGCGACACCGACGTGAGGTTCAGCGAGCCCTCGAACGGCAGGAGCAGCAGGGCCAGGATCGGCAGGCCGAGCAGGGCGAGCAGCCAGCCGGCCGCCTCGCGGCGCAGGGGCAACCGGGTGCGGTGACGGGGACCGAACGCAAGGGGCGCGGCGCGTTCGTCGGCGGTGGGGCTGATGACGTGGATGTCGATCTCGCCGGCATCGCGGATGACCGACGCGATGACCGAGCCCTGCACGGCCTGGTGCCAGCGCGACTGGCGCGACGAGCCGAGGACCAACTGCGTGGCGCGCTCGGACTGGGCGAACTGCACAAGTGCGCGGGAGATGTCCGCACCGATGACCTCGTGGTACTCCCCGCCGAGGTCGGCCAGGAGCTGGCGGTGCTGGTCGAGCAGCGGGTTCGGCTGGGTGACCAGGCCTTCGCTGCTCGAGATGTGCACCCCCACCAGATCGCCCTTGGCGCGCTGGGCCATCCGGGCGGCCCGCCGGATGAGGTGCTCGCCGCTCGGCGCGCCGGTCACGGCCACCACCACGCGCTCACGGGTCTCCCAGGCGCCGGCGATGCCGTGGGCGGTCAGGTAGTCCTGCAGCGAGACGTCGACCTTGTCGGCCACCCACAAGAGCGCGAGCTCTCGCAGCGCGCCGAGGTTGCCCGCCCGGAAGTAGTTGCTGAGCGCGGCGTCGACCTTCTCCGGCGCGTAGATGTTGCCGTGGGCCATGCGCCGCCGGAGCGCCTCGGGGGTCATGTCGACCAGCTCGACCTGGTCCGCCGCCCGGACCACCGCATCGGGCAACGTCTCGTGCTGCTTGACGCCGGTGATCCGCTCGACCACATCGTTGACCGACTCGAGGTGCTGGATGTTGACGGTCGAGATCACGTCCATGCCGGCCGCGAGGAGGACCTCGACGTCCTCCCAGCGCTTGGCGTTGGGCGATCCCGGCACGTTGGTGTGGGCCAGCTCGTCGACCAGCACGACCTCGGGGGCGCGGGCGAGGATGGCGTCGAGATCCATCTCCTCGAAGTGCGTGCCGCGGTAGTCGATCTGCTGGCGCGGGATGACCTCGAGGTCGCGGATCTGGGCTTCGGTCTTCGGGCGACCGTGGGTCTCGACGTAGCCGACCACCACGTCGGTGCCTCGATCCCGGCGCCGCACGCCCTCATCGAGCATGGCGTAGGTCTTGCCGACCCCCGGCGCGGCACCGAGGTACATGCGCAGTTCGCCGCGGGTCATGGGCGAAGTGTACGGGCGCGCGGCGCGCCGGTCGTTCGACGCGCCGAGGCCCCGCGGCAGGCCGCGGGGCCGGAGGCGGTGCTCATGTCGGAGCCGAAGATCACGCGGCCTGGTCGAGCGCGAGGTTCAGGGCCAACACGTTGACGCCCTGTTCGCCCAGGAACCCGAGGGCCGGCCCGCTGGTGTTGGCGTCGATCAACCCGTTGACCTTGTCGGTGGTCATGCCCCGAGCCTTGGCGACGCGGGTGGCCTGCAGCTTGGCGTTGGCGACCGAGATCTGGGGGTCGACGCCCGAGCCCGACGCGGTGACGGCGTCGACCGGGACCGGGGTGCTCTGGTCGAGCCCGTTGGCGGTGCGGTAGTCGGTGACCCGCTGCTGCACCGTCGTGATGAGGGTCGGGTTGGTCGGCCCAAGGTTGGACCCGCCGCTGTTGACCGCGGTCAGATCCGACGGATCGGCGGCCTGCCCGTCCGTCGTCTTGGACCCGCTCGCCGCGTTGCCCGCCGCGGACGGGCGACCCCAGAAGTACTTCGGGTCGGTGAAGGTCTGACCGAGCAACGACGAACCGACGACGGCGCCCGAGGTGTCGGTGACCTGCGAGCCGTTGGCCTTGTCCTTGAAGAGCACCTGCGCGACCCCGGTGAGGGCGAGCGGATAGGCCAGGCCGAGCAGGACGGTGAGCACGGCGACCATGCGCAGCGCGGGAAGCAGTTGCCTTCTCATGTCACTTCACTCCCAGGAACGTGATGATGACGTCGATGATCTTGATGCCGATGAACGGGGCGATCAGACCGCCGACGCCGTAGATGAGGATGTTGCGCCGCAAGATCGCGGCCGCGCCCGCCGCCCGGAACTTCACGCCGCGCAACGCCAGCGGGATCAGCGCCACGATCACGAGGGCGTTGAAGATGACCGCGCTGAGGATGGCCGACTGCGGGCTCGACAGCTTCATGATGTTGATGGTCTCCAGCCCCGGGAACACGCCGACGAACATGGCGGGGATGATGGCGAAGTACTTGGCCACGTCGTTGGCGATCGAGAACGTGGTGAGCGACCCGCGGGTGATCAGCAGTTGCTTGCCGATCTCGACGATCTCGATGAGCTTCGTCGGGTTCGAGTCGAGATCGACCATGTTGCCGGCCTCTTTGGCGGCCTGCGTGCCGGTGTTCATGGCCACGCCGACGTCAGCCTGGGCGAGGGCCGGCGCGTCGTTGGTGCCGTCACCGGTCATCGCCACCAGGAATCCGCCGGCCTGTTCCTTGCGGATCAGCGCCAGCTTGTCCTCGGGGGTGGCCTCGGCGAGGAAGTCGTCGACGCCGGCCTCGGCCGCGATGGCCGCGGCGGTCAGCGGGTTGTCACCGGTGATCATGACGGTGCGGATGCCCATGGCCCGCAGCTGATCGAACCGTTCGCTCATGCCCTGCTTGACGACATCCTTCAGCTGGATGACGCCGAGCACCCGACCGTTCTCGATCACGGCCAACGGGGTGCCACCCTGGTTGGAGATGCCGTTGGCTTCGACATCGAGCTCGGGCGGGACCGTGCCCCCGAGCTCGACGACGTAGCGCTTGACCGCGTCGACCGCGCCCTTGCGCACGTCGCGGCCGCCGATGACGACCCCGCTCATGCGGGTCTGCGCGGTGAACGGGATGAGCTCGGCGCCTTCGAGCTCGCGCTCGGCGAGGCCGAACTGCTCCTTGGCGAGCACCACGATCGAACGTCCTTCCGGCGTCTCGTCCGCCAGGCTCGACAGCTGCGCGGCGTCGGCGAGCTCGGCGTCGCTCACACCGGGGACGGTCATGAAGGCGGCCGCCTGGCGGTTGCCGAGCGTGATGGTGCCGGTCTTGTCGAGCAGCAGCGTCGAGCAGTCCCCGGCGGCCTCGACCGCCCGACCGCTCATC
>JBBQHT010000039.1:0-24559 GCA_038324235.1 Acidimicrobiales bacterium | reverse complement strand
GCGAAAGCAGGGACGAACGGGGGCGGGACGCGGCGGAGGCGTCGGGGGCGGACCATGGTGGGCTCCTCGCGAGCGGTGGGACAAAGGACGGCGAACCGACGTCGCGAGCGCAGCCACGGTCACCATGGGCGTAGTGGCACGGTACTGAGGGGGTATGACAGCGAAGATCGCGCGGAGGCGTCGGTCGCGCCCCGAGCGGCGTCGACCTCGGCCCCCGCCGAGCGTCGTTCTCTACCGGCCGACGTGCGCGTATCGGGAACCCCCGTCCCTCGGAATGGCCGCGAGGCCTTCGCGCCGTTGGCCCGCCGTCATGGTCGGTTCGGCCTATTTGGGCCGGTCGGTCGGCTTTTTGGTCCCGCAGGGCTAGGCACAGGGGGAGCCCGGGGGTATACTGCAGACCTCTATCCGAAAGTGCACGACCTGGAAAGGCCCCGCGACGGCGGGGCCTTTCCTGTTTGGGCCTGTCGGTCGTCGCCGGACCCCGGGCGCGAGGCGTCCAGGCCCGTCACGCGGTCACCACCCGCACGCCTTCTCGCCCTCTCGGCTTGTCGCCTGGGGCCATCGGGCCAGTGGACGCCGGTCCGTCTGCGTCACCTGCGTCGGGCATCCCGACCGGCAGGGGATCTCAGGCCTTCTGGCGGCGGCGCCTCGACGCGTCGATCTTGCGGGCGACCTTGGCGAGCTGCTCGACGTTGGCCGGGGTCTCCGTGCCGGCGTCGAGCTGCTCCTTCCAATCGATCGCGATCGCTTCGAGCAGGCCCGACACCGAGACGCCTTCTTCGGCCGCGAAGTCGTGCCACCGGTCGTGCGCTTCGGGGGACAGGTAGGCGTGGATCGCCTTCCGCGATTCGGCCATGGTGGGGGTTCCTTTGGGTTGATCGTCGCGGCCCCCACCTACGGCGCAACGGCGGAACTGGATCGTGCTGGGAATGTACCGGTTCCGTCCGCCGACGAGTTGAGCCACGTTCGAATGCGTGCCTCGCGCTCCTACCCCGCCGGATGGGCGAACAGACGCCATCGGGCGACAAGGTCACACCGGGGCGGCCAGCCAGCTGTCGCCCGCCTCGAACTCCATCTCGAGCTGCTTCTCGGCGTCCCCGCCGGCCCAGTTCGAGATCTTGCCGCCGATGATGGGGACGCTGACCTTCAACTCGAACGCCACGGCGTACAGGGTGGTGGCGTCCTGGGGCGTCAGCTGCGTGGTGCCCTTGATCTCGACGGGCGCACCCGGGGTGTCGAGCTCGAAGGTGCCGCCGTAGGTGCCGTCACCATGGTCCCGCCACTCGTCGATCGAGACCACGGTGTTGGTCGGCTTGAGGACCTTCTTGGCGAACCCGGGGAGGTCGACATCGACGAGGCGCTGGATCTTGATGCGGAAGACGCCGTCGGTGAACGTGCAGTCGAGCACCTCGATGTCGCGGTGGCCCATCGACTCGAACTTGGCGACGTGGGCGGCCTCGTCGGTGAACATCGCCCAGCAGCGCTCGATCGGAGCGGCGAAGGTGTGGGTGGCCGAGTGCTTCATGACAGGTCCTCCGTTGGCGGGTGCGTAAGCGTGCCACGGTTCACCGCCGGCCCGCGCCAGGGCGCCCGAAGCGGGTGGCGGCGATGGCTGCCCCGCCGAGGAGGACGAGTCCGGCGCCGACGAGGCCCATGCCGAGGGTCGCCGAGCCGGTGACCGGCAGGCTGCCGCGGCTGGCTCGCGTGGTGTCTCCCGCTGGGCGCGGGACCGTCGTCGTGCCGAGCACCTGCGCAGGGATCGTCGACACGGTCGTGCTGGTCGCCGGGGTCGTCGTCGTGGTGGCGGGGATGGTCGTGGAGGTCGTGGAGGTCGTGGAGGTCGTGGACGTGGTGGGCGCGTGGGTGGTCGTCGTGGTCGGGGCGCGGGTGGTGGTCGTGGTGGGCGCGCGGGTGGTGGTCGTGGTGGGGGCGCGGGTGGTGGTGGTCGTCGGAGGCGCGGTGGTCGGAGGGGTGGTGGTCGGAGGGGCGGTGGTCGTGGTCGGCGGGGCTGGGGTGAAGGCGGCATCGGCGGTGATGTCGACGAACGCCGGTTGGATGATGCGCTGGGCGGAGCGGGTGGTGGGGCCGAACACGTGGGCCCGGAGATCCGGGAGGTGGGTGGCTCCGACGGCGAACGCGTTGAGGCCCTCAGCGGCGACGAAGGTGAACGTGGCGTTCCCGTTGGCGTCGGTGCGGGCGACCGGCGCTGACGACAGCGCCGCGCCGGTGACCCCGATCGTCACGTCCACATCGCCGAACGGGTGGCCCGCCGCGTCGGTCACGCTGGCCGTGGCGGTGGAGCCGGTCCCCGCGAGGGCGGGTGTCACCGTCAGGTGCATCTGCCAGGGGCCGACGAGCCCGGCGTGGGCCCATGCGTCGGCCTTGATGGCGCGGGCGGTGTCGAGGAGCTCGGCTTCGCGTCCGTCGAACCCGCCGAAGTTGGCCGGGCTCAGGCGATCGAGGTCGAGCGTGCCGTACGGGTACGACGCCCGGCGCAGGTCGTGGAGCACGAGCATCACCGCGGCCGCCTGGAGCGGGTCGGTGGGTTCGTGCGTCGTGGCCGCCCAAGCCATCGCGGTCTGGGTCGGGCCGTCGGTCTCGGCATCGAGCGAGGTGGGGACGTAGGCGAAGTCACCGTCGGGGGCGTGCACACCGTGGTCGACGCACCAGCCCCATCCGAGCGAGCCGAGGCCGTAGCTGCCGTACCAGCTGGTCCAGCCGAGCACGGTCGCCTCGTAGCCGAGTTGGTGCACCACTGCGGCCTGCGCGGCGGGCGGCGAGAATCCCGGCCGCCCCCAGCCGCCGACGGCGACGCCGGCGAGGATCATCACGATGGCCACGGCCGCGCCGAGATGGTGGGCGGGCCGGCGCGGGCGGGGCGCGACCTGGTCGGGGGACGCGGGTGCTGACCGAGGGGGGAGCTGCACACGGGGACGAACGGGTACGGCGCGGCGGGACGCACGCATGGCGGGACCTCACGGGTTCGGGGATGCGGGCCAGGCGGTGACCTGGCGGGCCCGAGCGGGCGAGGCTCCGTGATCGTCAGACGCGGCGGGAGCGGCCGACCCGGCGGCGCCGGGTCCCTGGATGATGGACCGCCATCGTCTCCAGGTCAACCATTTTCAAAGTATTTCAACACATGTCACCCATCTAGTCGCGCAGACCCTCTCGAAATTGAGTCGATCGGTCGGCCCGGCGCCGACGGTTGGACTCAATTTCGGGGTGGGTCGGGGGAGTCAGCCTCGAGCCGCGGCGTAGCGCTCGCGGATCGCGCGGGCGTCGACGCGGGGGTCGGGGTCGGTGACCGAGCCGCGGCCGACGCCCCACGCCGCCGCCACGTCGAGCGGGTCCGTGCCGCCCGCAGTCGCCGCCGCCTGCACGCAGGCGCCGGCGGCCACCGCCTCCTGCGCGTCGGGGACGATCACGGGGCGCTGGGTCAGATCGGCGAGGACCTGGCGGTAGGTGGCCGACCGCGAACCGCCGCCGACCAGGAACAGGCGCCCCGTCCCGTCGACGCCGGCGTGGTCGAGCGCGTCGACGCCGTCGAGCAGGCCGCAGATCACCCCTTCGAACGCCGCCCGGGCGAGTTGCTCCGGGCGCGCGTCGGTGCGGAGCCCCGACAGGGTGCCCGAGGCGTCCGGTCGGTTCGGGGTGCGCTCGCCGTTGAGGTAGGGCACCAGCACGAGCCCGCCCGCACCGGCGGGCTCGGCCTGCGCGAGTGCGTCGAGGCGGGTGTGATCGACGCCGAGCAGCCGGGCGATCGTGTCGGTGACCTGTGTGGCGTTGAGGGTGCACACGAGCGGGAGGTACCGGCCGGTCGCATCGGCGAACCCGGCGACGGCGCCCGTGGGATCTGCGGTGGGGGTGTTGGTGACCGCGTAGACCGTGCCCGAGGTACCGAGCGAGACCGCCATGTCACCAGGGCCGAGACCCAGGCCGAGCGCACCAGCCATGTTGTCGCCGGTGCCGGCCGCGACCACGACCGAGGCGCCGGTGAACCCGAGCTGATCGGCGGCCCGGTCCGATAGGACACCAGCCGCGTCGGTGGGGCCCAACACGACGGGCAACATCGCGGCCCAGTCCGCCTCGGTGACGCCCCCGACCGCCGCGGCGAGCAGATCCGGGCGCCAACGTTGCTCGGCCGGGGACCAGTACCCGGTGCCCGACGCGTCCCCGCGATCGGTGGTGAAGCGGTCGGTGAGGCAGAAGGTGAGCCAGTCGTGGGGCAGGAGGAGCGTGGCGAGGCGCTTGAAGTGGGCAGGTTCGTGCTGCGCGAGCCACGCCACCTTCGCGATCGTGAACGCGGCCACCGGCACCGAGCCGCAGGCGGTGGCCCAGTGCTGGGCGCCGAGCGCCTCGACCATCGCGGCGGCCTCGGGCGCGGCTTCGGTGTCGTTCCACAACTTCGCGGGGCGGATCACGTCCTGGTGGCGGTCGAGGGCGACGAGGCCGTGCTGTTGCCCGGCGATGGCGATCGCCGCGATGTCGTGGCGGTCCGCGTCGACGACCGCTCTCGTGAGCGCCTCCCACCACTGGGCGGGTGCCTGCTCGCTGCACGGTGGCGTGGCCGCCGGATGCGGGGCCCGCCCGGAGGACACGAGCGCGCCGCTGTCCGCGTCTCGCACCTCGACCTTGGTGGACTGGGTCGACGAGTCGACTCCCATGACCAGCGCCATGCTCGCTCCCTTTTGCGGACGGGGTGGCCGACCGACCGGCCCTGGTCATTGTCGCGTGCGGCGCGATGGGGCCGGTCACGACACAGACCCGTCTGGAGGGAAGCGAGCCGGGACGGGGGTGGTGCTCACGACGCCTCGGCCGCGTCGTGGAGCGCGAACAGTCCCCAGCCTTCGATGGCGTCGAGCAGGCGGCGGTGCGCGTCGGGTTCGATCAGGTCGGCGAGGTCGGCGAGGGCCTGGTCCAGCGGGGGCATCGTCTCGAGGATGGTGCGGGCGAACATGCCATCGTCCATCCAGTCGGCGAGCTCGACGCTGAAGCTCACGGGTCCGGTGCCCAGCCGGCAGTGCTCGCGGACCCGTGACCACGGGTAGGCGTTGGCCAGCAACTCGCCGGCCCGCTCGACGTGGTCGGTCGCCCAGCGCAGCAGGCGCGGGTCGTCCCGGGCGTGGTCCAGGAAGTCGAAGGCGCTGAACTCGGCGGACACCGCGGCCCAGGACGCCTTCTCGAGCCGGCCGGCGAGGGCCTCGCGCAACAGGCGGTCCACCCAGATGAGGGCCCACAGCTCGAGCGTGCCCTGCGTGGGCGGCACCGTCGCCAACCCGAGGGCTCGGCGCAGGCAGTCGTCGATGAGCCCCCCGTGCTCGTCGCGTGGACCGTGCCACTCGCTCACCAGTGGCTCCGAGCGACCGTCGCGGTAGATCGAGATCGCATCGCCCCCGCGCGTGACGAGGTGCAGGATGCGACACCGGTGCCGCTCGGCGCTGATGCGTTGGGGGATGCCGTTGCGGACCGTGTCGTACGTGCTGGCCCAGCCGCCGGTGGCCACGCCGAGGCAGGACCAGTCGGCGGGGGCGCGGAACCCCATGAGCTCCTGCGACGGGTGGTGATCGATGGGCTTGAGCAGCAGGTCGATGGCGTCGTTGCGGCTCACCGCGGCGACGAGCGTGGTGCCGGCGCGGTCGAGGCCTTCGTCGGGGACGAGGGCCGCTTCGACGAGGGTCGCCAGGGCCCGGACATCGCCCAGGTCGGCGGCCGGCGAGCCGGTGCTCCTGCGGCGCGTGATGGTGGGACCGGAGGCGCCGGTGGTGGCGCGGTCGGTGGTCATGGATAGCGGCGCGCCACGGCGCGCGGCTCGGTTGGGCTTGGACATGGGATGCTCCCGGGGTCAACGCGGATGGAAGGACGCCGAAGCGTCGAGGCGACCGCGTGACACGCACCGGGAGTCGCAACCCGGGGTCACCCTAGGCGGGAACGCGAGGCAGTGAAAGAGCCAACTTCCCCACGTTCCGGCCTGCGTCGGAGCGCGCCCGGGACGGTGATCGGGAGGCGCGATCAACAGGCGATCAGCGGGCGATCAGCACGCGATCAGCTCATGGGTTCGTAGCCGGGCAGCGCCTCGAGCGGGGTCGAGACCTGGACCTTGCACTCGGGATGGCCCTGCAACTTGCCGTGGGACCAGCGGATCTCGCACGAGCCGTCGATGTGGTGCACGGCGGCCGTGCCGCGCTCGGCGACGGTGGCCCGCCAGTCGACCTGGGGCTGGCCGGCGTGCGCCGCGGTGACCGAGAAGGCCTTCAGGGCGAAGCGGTCGCGCCACGTGCGCGTGTCGGTCACGGCGAGGCGCACGGGCCGGGCGCCTTTGGTGCCGAGCAGCCAGTACGGCCCGCCGGCGATGCGCAACATCCGGAACAGCATCTGGGTCTGCTGCGCTGTCGTGGCGGCCCGGAGCCGGTGTCGCCAGCGCCACTCGGTCTCGAGCGACACGGCTCGACACAGCTCGTGGTACGCCTCGGTCTCGACGCTGGCCGTCGCGCTCGAGCGCATCCAGACCTTGAGCTGCTGGCGGTGGTCCCGGTCGAGCAGGCGCACGTCGGTGGGCAGCTCGTCGATCGGGGCCTGCCCGCGCACGCGGCCGTAGTACTGCTGCAGGGCATCGAGCGCCACGGTCTCGAACCACGAGTCGTGGTTGCCGCCGGCGTCGTCGAGCAGGAGGTGGTCGACCATGATCGCCGGCGCCGTGTTGAGCACGCAGCGCGAGTCGTACTTGGCCTGCACGAAGTACACACCGTTGATGGTGAGGTCGCGTGGGATGTCCGAGGTCCAGGTGGTGCGCCCCCCGCCGGTCCATTCGACGTGGTCGGGCCGTCGGCCGCGGAGCACCTTCGTGCGGAACTCGTGCCCGTTGGCCATCGCCAGGTGCAGCAGGTCACGGTCGGGGTGCGCCGTTGTGGTGATGGGCAGGATGATCGGCCGCCACGTCTCGGCCGCGATGCCGGGCAGCTCGAGGCGTTCCACCGACCCGGGCCAGGCTGTGGCGGGGTCGTAGCACATGCCGACGGCCGTCCCGAGCTCGGTGAGCTTGGTCTTGTTGGTGGCCATCGATGCGCCGGGTCGCTCAGCGCTTCGGTGCAGGCGGGTACAGATCGCCCACGGGAGCGCGGCCCGGCCCCTGCTGGGCGTACCGGGCGAGGGTCGTGCCGGTCGCCGGGTTGAGCAGTTCGAGCACGTCGTACACGGGCCGATCGGCTCCGCGGGCAGCTTTGAGCGCGCCCGCCGCCGGGCTCGAACGGGGCGGCAGCTCGGTGGTGAGCAGGACGAACGAGTACGGCTCGGTGGTCGAACCCTGCACGACGGTGGCCTTGCCGAGCGCCTTCCACAACACGTCGGCGGGCCGGAGCCCCGCTCGGTCGTTCCCTCGGCTGAGGGACCCCGCGAGATCGAAGTACCAGCGGTGGCCGCGCTGGTCCAGCGCCGAGAACGAGACATCCACGCCGTGCTTGAGGTGCACCGGCTTGGGCGGCTTGCCGCCGTCGTAGTTGGTGATCGTGAAACCCGCGTCGGCCAGGAGTCGCACGGCGAGCTCCTTCGCCATCCACCCTTCGCGGATGGCGGTGGTCGCCACGTCGTCGTCGGCCGTCGCCGCGCCGCCCGGCACGAGCCGCCACGGACGCCCACGCGCCTCGGCGCTCGTGCCGCTCTCGCGCTCGTCGAGCGCCGCCTGGGCCCGTTCACGAGCGGCCTTGACGTAGTTGCTGTCGGTGTCGAACCCGACGTAGTGACGGTGGGTGCGGATGGCCGCCACCGCGCTGGTGCCCGAACCCATGAACGGGTCGAGCACCACGTCGCCCCGGTAGGTGTACAGCTCGATCAGGCGTTGCGGCAGCTCCACCGGGAACGGCGCGGGGTGGCCGACCCGCACCGCGCTCTCGGTGCCGATGTTCCAGACGTCGGTCGTCCAGTCCATGAAGTCGTCCTTGAAGATGCTGTTCTCGAACGGCAGGCCGGTGCGGGCCCGCTTCTGCCGATCGATCGCCCGGTCGAAACGCCCCTTGCTGGCGACGATGACCCGCTCGGTGAGGTCGCGGATGACCGGGTTCGAGGCGCTCTGGAACGACCCCCAGGCACAGCTGCCGCTGCTGCCCTCGGCCTTGCGCCAGATGATCTCGCCCCGCAGCAACAGGCCCAGGTCGTCCTGGAGGATGCTGATGATGTCCGAGGCCAGCGACCGGTAGGGCTTGCGCCCGAGGTTCGCCACGTTGACCGCGATGCGGCCGCCGGGCTCGAGCTTGTCGACGCACGTCGCGAAGACATCTCGCAGCATCTGCAGGTAGTCGAGGTAGTCCGAGGGGATGTGGCCGCTGCCGAGCTCTTCCTCGTAGGCCTTGCCGGCGAAGTAGGGCGGGGAGGTGACGATCAGTGCCACCGAGTTGGCCTTGATGCGCTCGCTGCCCTCGTCCATCGCCCGGGCGTCGCCGTGGTGGATCCAGTCGACCGGCCCATACGGGTTCACCGTCGTGTCGGTGCTGAGGTTCGGTGGCGTGAAGCGGGCGTAGAAGTCGCTCGCGTCGTGGTTCTCGCGCTTGCTCACCCCGAAGTTGGAGGTGGACGTGGCGCGTCGACCCGGCGCGGAAGCGGACGGGCCGGTGGCGTTCTGGGGCTGATCGCCGAGGCGGGGCTCGGTCACTCGTCTCCTCCCACGCCGACCCGGGACCCGAGCGGCGACTGCGCCGGTCATCGTAGTGCCCCGGCGGGCTGGCACCGGGGGAGCGCCGCCCCGGGCCGCCCGCGGGCGGGTGTGGGGACGGGCCCGGCTCCCGGTGGGTGGTCGAGCGCGGCTCGGGCGGTGGGCCAGCGCCGCAGGACCAGGAGCCGCGTGCAGCGGGCATCGCTGCTGACGTACGCGCTGACCTGGTCTTTTTCGAAGGTGTGGACCCTGGCCGCGGCCAGTTCGACGGGGTCGAGCCCGCAGAGCCGGCTGATGGACTTGAGGCCACCCGAGATGCCGAGGGCCGGGACGACGTCGGCGCGGAACAACTGATAGGCGTCGAGGTGGGCGTGGCCGTGCCAGGAACCGCGATAGGCCCCCGCGTGGCCGGGCAGCGGCCGGCGGGACGGGATGGTGGGGTCGAGCGTGAGGCGCAGGCCCAAACGGAGCCCGCACCGACGACCCCGATCGGCGAGGAAGGGCAGGTCGAAGGCGGCCCCGTTCCACGTGCTCAGCACACCCGGCTCGAGCGAGGCGAGGTGCCAGTCGACCCGGTCGAGCAACAGAGACTCGTCGCTGTCGTCGAAGACCCGGACGCCGTCGGGGCCGGCCACCGCCACGGCGATGATGCGGGCCACGGCCGGATCCATGCCGTCGACCGCCGTGTCGGTCTCGATGTCGATGCCGTAGATGGGCGGGTGGGGCCGAGACGCGGAGGCGGGGCCGGTGGACTGGGGTGCGGCGGGTGCAGGCATGGTCCTACGGTACGGAGGGGGTATGACAGCGACCTCGGCGCCGGGTGCGGGATCGACCGGTGAACTTTGTAAAGTCTGCGGATGGCCACGGAACCTCGCGACATGCGCACCGCGCCCCTCGACGGTTTCGCCGAGGCCCTCGACGTGGCGCTGCGGCGCTACCTGACCGATCTCGCCCGCGAGCACAGCGGCGAGCGCTTCTACGCGGCGGGCCTGGCGGTCATCGACGACCCGGCTTCGGTGGTGCCCGTCGCCAACTCCGAGGAGGCCCTCGAGCGGACCGTCGCCCGGTTCGTCGCCCTCGGGGCCCGGCCCGACGCCGTGCGGGATGCGGTGCGCTGGACCAGCGTGGGCGACTGGGAGTACCACCGGGGGGACCAGACGCTCTTCGAGCGGGTCAACCGCGAGCTCACCGAGATCGAGACCGTCCAGCGCGCCTGGATCTGGTCGTTTCCCCCCTTCGAGCGGCCGGGCCGCACGATGGGCGAGGTGTGGGCCCGCGTCCTCGACACGATGCGCGGCGTGATGGTCGACCTCGACGCCGAGGGCCTCTTCGCCTTCGGCGGTGACCGCGACCACGTCGTGGTCAACCTGTGGCCCACGACCGCAGGCCACGACGCCGTGCTCCTCGAGCGGGCGGCGTGGTTCAACGAGCCCGCGCGCGTGCGCTTCGTCCAGCGCGCGCTCGAGGAGGCGCCGCCGCCCGGCGGCTGATCGAACACGGGTGGCGCCCCCTTCCGGCGCCCTCCTGCACGCGACTTTCTACAGGCGCACGGCCGCGAGCGAGGCGATCTCGCTGCGCTCGCAGTGGGTCAGGCGCACGTGACCGAACACCCGCTCGCCGGCGAACGCGTCGATGAGGACCGCGATCGCGTTGTTGTGCTCGGACAGGTACGGCGCGTCGATCTGGCTCGTGTCGCCGGTGAACACGATCTTGGTGTCCTCCCCGACCCGGGTCAGGATCGTCTTCAAGGTCGTGGGCTCGAGGTTCTGGGCCTCGTCCACCACGATGAAGGTGCCGTGCAGCGACCGGCCCCGCAGGTACGTCACGGCCTCGAGCGAGAGCTTGTCGCGGTCGGTCATCTCGTCGAGCAGCATCCGGGCATCGGCGTGCGAGCGCGTCTCGGTGAGCGCCACCAGCGCGTCGGTGACTGCGGTCATCCACGGGTCGAGCTTCTCGTCGAGCCCGCCGGGCAGGAAGCCCAGCTCGGCCTTGCCGACCGGCACGACCGGCCGGTACACCGAGAGCTTGTCGTAGCGCGGCGTCTCCATGACCTGCTCGAGGCCCGCGGCGAGGGCCAGGATCGTCTTGCCGGTGCCGGCCATCCCGTCGAGCGCCACGACCCGCACGTCGGGGTCGAGCAACAGGTCGAGGGCGAACTGCTGCTCCTTGGAGCGGGGCCGCAGCCCCCACGCCTCGAGCGAGCGGTGCAACGGCACCAGGCGCCCGTCGATGTGGCGCACGAGGGCGGATTGGCTGCCCGCGCGACACACCGCGAACTCGTTGCCCTCCAGGTCGGCCAACGCCTCGCGATCCATCGGCAGCACGTCCTCGAGGTCGACTCCGTCAGGCGCGGCGAAGAACTCGTCGATCAACGCGGCGGACACGTCGACCGTGGTCCAGCCCATCGGTCGGCGGTCGTCCTGGCGGCCGCGGCGACGCTGGTGCTCCATCGCCTGGAGCCCGACCTGGGCCGCCTTGATCCGCAGCGCGGCATCGTTGGTGACCACGATCACGGGGCCATGGCGGTGCTGACCGAGCGCCGCGGCCAGGATCCGGTTGTCCGCCTTGGTCGGGTCGAGGCCCTTGGCGGCGACCTCTTCGAGCATCAGCCCGTTCGTCTCGATGCGCAGCGTCCCGCCGCCGGGGAGCATGACCGGGTTGCGGATGTCGCCGCCGTTCGCGATGCGCAGCTCCTCGAGCGTGCGGATCACCTCCCGGGCGGCGCGCCCCACGTCGTCCATGCGCGTCTTGTGCTGGTCGAGCTCTTCCACCACGATCAGCGGGATCACCGCGTCGGCGTCGGTGAAGGCGAACAACGCATCGGGATCCGAGATCAGCACCGACGTGTCGAGTACCACCCGCGTCGTCGCGGGAGCGTCGGGCGTCGCCGCCGGATCGGGATGGTCGGTGGTCGCCGACGAAGACAAGGACGGGCGCGCGCTGGGGGGCATCAGATCGGTCACGGGACTCCCACACAGGTAGGCGCCGCCACGACCGTCATCACCGAAGCGTGACCCTCACTCCGCTGCTCAGAGCGGGAAGGTGGTCGGTTCGGATCGTCGCTAGCGCGGGACGGATCACAGGACCACCATGAAACACCCCTCGTCCGCGAAAGGGACGGATGGTGCGGAGAGTTCACAGGCGCGAAATGTGCCGTCCACCCCGAGGCCGGTCCGAGGCCAGGTTCGCCCGCCCTATCCTCTCGCCATGGCATCGGGCTGCATCTTCTGCGCGATCGTCGCGGGCTCGGTGCCCGCCCACGTGGTCTTCGACGAGGGCGAGCTCGCGCCCGACGCGCCCGACGCGCCCCTCAACGGCGCGATGGCGTTCCTCGACCAGCGCCCCCTCTTCAAAGGGCACACGCTGCTCGTGCCGCGGGCGCACCACGAGACCCTGACCGATCTGCCGCCGACGATGCTCGCGCCGCTCTTCGGTCGCGCCCAGCAGCTCGCCGCCGCGATGGTCGACGTGCTCGGCGCGGCCGGCAGCTTCGTGGCGATGAACAACACGGTGAGCCAGAGCGTCCCCCACCTGCACGTGCACGTCGTCCCGCGCCGGCCCAAGGACGGTCTCAAGGGCTTCTTCTGGCCGCGGACGCGCTACGAGTCCGACGAGGAGATGGCCGAGTACGCGGCCCGCCTGCGCGGCGGGCTCACGATCGGCTAGCTCGTGGCGTCCTCGGTCTGCTGGGCGAGCTTCTGATCCGCCGCCTTCTTGAGGTCCTCGAGCGCCGCGTGCAACCCGTCGCACACCGCCCACACGTCGGGGATCAGCTCGGGGCAGACGTTGATGCCGAAGTCGAGCGAGTCGAGGTACGACATCACGGTCATGTTGATGCCCGCGCCGTCGAAGATCGGCCCGATCGGGTAGGTGGCCCGCACCTGCGAACCGGCGACGTACAGCGGGAACGACGGGCCGGGGACGTTCGAGATCGTCACGTTGAACAGCGGACGGTGGCGATCGGCGACCCGCATGCGCGAGTAGAGGCGGGCGGCGCGGCCGGCGACGGCGGGAGCGGCGAACTCGGCCCAGTTCTGCAGCGTGTCCGCCCCGATGGCGTTCTGCTGGGTCTTGGCGTGCTTCATGCCGTCGTGCACCGTGAGGAGGCGCTCGACCGGGTCGTCGATGTCGGTGGCCAGCGTCGCGAGCGCCGAGCTGACCTGGTTGCCCATCGCCCCCTTGAGGTCGTCGGTGCGCACCGAGATGGGGACCATGGCCACGAGGGGCCCGTCGAGGACCTCGTCCCGCCCGTCGAGGTAGTGGCGGAGCGCGCCGCCGCACAGGGTCAGGATCACGTCGTTGACGGTGACGCCGAACGCGTTCTTGATCATCTTCACGTCGTCGAGCGGGAGGTTCGCGGTGCCGAGGGCGCGGTGCGGGGTGAGGGCCTGGTTGAACGAGGTGCGCGGCGCGCTGAACGGCGACGGCGGCGGCGTGACATCGGGTTGGCGGTTGGTCGAGCGGATCTGGAGCGCGGCCTCGACCGTGCGCCGCACGGCCTTGAACGCCCGGATTGGAGACTGGGCGAGGGACACGGCGGCGTAGCCGACGAGCTCGGTGTCGGTCGGGACGCGGTCGGGGTGCCACGCGACCTCAGGCCCGGGCTTGTGCTCGATCTCGGGGGAGAAGTCCAAGATGGCGACCATCAGCTCCTCGCCCGACGCGCCGTCGATCGCCGCGTGGTGGACCTTGGAGAGGCACGCCACGAGCCCACCTTCGAGACCCTCGATCAGCCAGCACTCCCACAGCGGGTGGTTGCGGTCGAGCGGCATGGCGACGATGTGCCCGACCAGCTCGTTGAGCTCGGCCATCGTGCCGGGCTGGGGCACGGCGATGTGGCGCATGTGCCAGTCGATGTCGAAGTCCGGGTCTTCGATCCAGATCGGGTGGTGGATCCCGAAGGGCACCTCGACGAGGCGCCGGCGGAAGGGCGGGGCCTGGTCGAGGCGCTCGCGGTACAGATCGCGGAGGGCCACGAAGTCGAAGCCGTCGGGCGCCGTCGACGGGTCGAGGATCAAGAGGCTGGCGACGTGCATCGGCGAGGACGGCGTCTCCATGTAGAGGAACGTGGCGTCGAGGCCGGTGAGTCGTTGCATGGTGGTGCCCCCTGTGGCGCTGACGGCTGGTGGTGACGAGCGGCGGTTCGGGCCGATCGGATCCAGGTCAGTCTGCCATGGACGGGCCGTCCAGTCATGGGGTCGCGGGCGCCCGGCTGCGGGCTCTGTCCGGCGTCGAGTCCCCGGCCTCGGGTGACGAAACCGTCAGTGGAACGAGCCGGCGAGGCCACGGGACGGTGGTTCAGGCGATGATCTGCATGGGGCGCCCCCGCGCGTCGACGGCGCCGTCACCGAGGACCAGGGCGCGTCCACGTTGGTGGCGCCGGGCGGCCTCGGCCGCGGCGAACGCGTCGAGCACGTCGTCGGGCCGGGCCTCCCCCCGCCACGCGGCGTCGGGGCGGTCGAGGTGACGGTCCAGATCGGGGAAGTGCGCACGGAGCAACGTGGCCCGCGCCCGGCGCCCCTCGACGGTGCGCTTGGTGGTGTCGAGCGCGTGGCCGGCGAGGGTCACGAAGACCGACTCGGGATGGCATTCCACCACGTTGGTGGCGGCCGGGCCGAGGAGGGCGTCGAGCTCGGCGATCTTCGGCAGCAGGTTCCAGGCCTGCTTCGACAGGCCCCGACCGTCGATCGCGCGTGAGCGCGCGAGTGCGTCGGCGTACGACGTGGCACCGAGCACGGCACGCACCGGGGTCGGGAACACCGAGGACCGGCGAGGGCCGAGCCGCGCCCGCGCGGCCCGGTCACACGCGCGTTGGCCGGCGTCGGGCAGACCGATCGGCATGTCCACGGCGAGCATCGCGAGCGACCCGGCGGCGGCCTTCGCCACGAGCGCCCCGAGCGTCCGCACGACCGCCACGTCGCTCCGGCTGGCACGGGTCAGGCCCGTCGTCACGACCACCCAGCCACCCGGGCAGCCGTCCACCCCCGCGACCCGGATCGGGGGAGCGGTCACCGGCGGTACATCGCGGCGGTCACGGGCGGACGCGGTGCAACATGAGCAGATCGGGTCGGTCCGCCACGACGGTCCACACGGCGGGGTCGGCGAGGCTCGAGAGGTTCTTCGGGAACGGCGGCTTGGCCTGCTCGCCGGCGACCAACAGGTGTCCCGGGTCCTTCAACGCGCTGACGAGCGCGCCCTTGTCCATGTCGTTGAGTGACGACGGGTTCACGATGATCCAGTCGACCTGGTTCGGGTCGGGGCGGTTCTCGTCGTGCACCCCCCAGTTGATCGGGATCCACGGGTTCGGGAACGTGTAGGCCTGGTCCCGGTGGGTGAGGTGGGGGACCAGGAAGTACATCGAGGACACCACCTCGTCGGGGCCGGGGGTCGCGACAGCAGCGTCGAGCTGGGCCTGCTGGGGCGACGGGTCGAGGGGCCAGAAGCCGTTGCGATACTCCGCGCTCAGCGGCGATATCCCCCAGGAGATGCAGGTGAAGAACGCGCCGACGGCCACGGCACCGAGCAGGAAGCGCCGCACCCCGAGCTTCTTGACGCGCGCGGGACCCTCCGTCGAGGCCAACGTCGTGGCGAGGAGCGGGATGGCGGCGTAGTGGTCCCGCGTCGTCCAGAAGAAGTTGTAGATGCCGAGCAGGTTGATCGCGGCCTGCGGCAGACCGACGAGCAGCAGCAGCGGTGAGAGGAACGCCACGAACCCGAAGGACGCGGTGAGTTGCCGGACGTAGTCGAACGGGTTCGACAGGGCGAGGTGCTCGCGCACGAGCCCCGGGTTGGTGACCGTGGTGCGGGCCAGATCGGTCGGTGACGAACCGAGGTTGCCGAAGAGGTTGTCGGTGAACGCGCCCGCGGGGCTGAAGTGGGGGATCACGAGGCGGATCATGACGAAGAACCACGCCAACGCGGCGACCATCGCGTAGAGCCCCGCCTTGCGGGTGGCGGCCGGACCGATGCGCCGGGTGACCGTGCGCGTGCCGCGGATCGCCATCACGAACCCGAGCATCAACACCGCCAGGGCGACGTCCTCCTTCCACAGCAGCGCGAAGTAGATCCAGAGGGCGAAGGCCCGCCACCGACCTTCGATCGCCGCGACGTACGCGAACAGCATCGGGGTGATCGCCATCACCTCGGGATGGAACGTCTCCTGCATCATCCACTGCCCGGCGAAGTTCACGAGGAACGCCACGGCGAGGATGAGCGCGTGCCACTCGTTGCGCAGGTGGTGGCGGGCCGCCCGGAACACCGGGACCGCCCCCACGCACAGCCAGCCGATCATCGTGAGGTTGAGGAAGTTCGGGCCGGCGCCCAGCCAGTAGAAGGGGACGAACAGCAGCATCGCCGGCGAGGCGTGGAACCCGAACGGGCTGAGCCCTCGCACGGTGATGAGCGCGTTGACCTTGCCGTGCGCGAGCAGCCAGACGTACTGGTCCCAGATGCCGAGGTCGTGATCGAAGGTGGCGAAGCGGTCCTGGCGCCAGACGACCGGGACCGCGAAGGCGGTGAACCAGATGAGCATCGCCGCGGCGAGCACCAGCACCGGTCCCGTGGTCTTGCCCTCCCGGGTCAACCGCTGGGTCAGCGGGTGCGCGCGCGCCCACTCGAAGGAGGTGAGGGCCGGGTTCCCCGGACGGTGCGCGACGGCTTCCACGGTGCGATGAGGTGCTCGGGTCGGCCCGGAGACGGCTCGGAGACGGCCCGGAAGATGGACCCGCAACGTAGCAGCACGCGCGACGGTGGTCGGCGCGGCGAAGGGCGCCCGAAATCGAGACGCCGGTGCTCGGATGGCGAGGGTGGCGGTCTCGATTTCGAAGGGGATCTGAAAATGGAGACGCTGGTGGTCGGATGGCGAGGGTGGCGGTCTCGATTTCGGTTTTGCGTCAGGTGTCGATGCGGATGCTCGGGCGGGCGTCGCTCACGGTGAGGGTGGCGGGCATGCCGAGCAGCTCGTGCTCCTCACCGGTCAGGCCCGTGGCGGCCAGGGTGAGCACCTCACCCTTGTGCTCGCCGCTGGTGACGGCCAGATCCAGGTGCATGACCCGTGTCTCCGGGGTGGCGCCGGCGGCGATGTCCTCGGTGGCATCCACGACGAAGACGTCGTAGGTGCCGTCGGGCAGGATCGGGTCGGGCTCTGGTGTCGCGGTCGTCATGCGTCGGCCCCGTCGACCGGGCCGGGCCCGTCGCCGGTGTCGTCGGCGGCGTCGTCGTCGGGCTGGTCGACCGGCTCGGACGTGGCGCCACCGGCCTCGTCGCGCATCAAGGGGAACAGCACGACGTCGCGGAGCGTCGGCGCGTCGGTGATCAGCGCGACGAAGCGATCGATGCCGAGGCCCAGGCCGGACATCGGGGGCATGCCGTACTCCATGCACTCGATGAAGTCGTCCTCCATCATCATGGTCTCGTCGTCGCCCTGGGCCCGCAGCTCGACCTGCTCCTCCAGCCGGGCGCGCTGCTCGAACGGATCGATCAGCTCGGAGTAGGCCTTGACGATCTCCCACCCGTTGACGACGACCTGGAACATGTCGAGGCGCGTGCCGTCCTCGTCGCTGCGACGGGCGAGGGGCACGAGCTCGGCGGGGTGGTGCACGAGGAAGCACGGTTGGATCAGCGTCGGCCGCACCGTGCGCTTGTAGAGCAGGTCCACCAGCGCGGCGTACGAGACCGTGTCGTCGAGATCATCGCCGAGGCCGGCCGCCTTGATCGCGACCTTGAGCTCGTCCACGTCGCGGATCGTGTGCAGATCGATGCCGGTCTGCTCCCTGACCGCGTCGCGGTAGTCGATCACCGGCCAGTCGCCGTCGAAGTCGAGGTCCACGCCCTGCAACGTGACGACGCGCGAGCCGCGCACGGTGTCGAGCAGGTGTTGCACGAGCTCCTGGGTGAACGCCATGTTGTCGCGGTAGTCCCAGTACGCGGCGTACCACTCGAGCATCGTGAACTCCTGCAGGTGCGAGGAGTCGATCCCCTCGTTGCGGAAGTTGCGGCCGAGCTCGTACACGCGGTCGAACGAGCCGGCGACGACGCGCTTGAGGTAGGTCTCCGGGGAGATGCGCAGGAAGAAGTCACGGTCGAGCGCGTTGTGGTGCGTCGAGAACGGACGCGCCGCGGCCCCCGACGCCGCGCCCTGCAGCATCGGGGTCTCGACCTCGATGAAGTCGTGGTCGTCGAGGAAGCGGCGGATGCCCGAGATGACCTTGGTGCGGGTGCGGAAGCGCTCGCGCGACTCGGGGTTGGCGAGCAGATCGAGGTAGCGCTTGCGGTACTTGATCTCGGTGTCGGCCACCCCCGCCCACTTGTCGGGCATCGGCCGGAAGTTGCGTGACAGCACGGTGAGCTCGGACGCGGCAAGGGTGCGTTCTCCCTTGTTGGTGGTCCACATGTGACCGCGGACCCCGATGTAATCACCGATCGACACGCCCTTGGCCCACGGCTTGTAGACCTCGGCCCCGAGCTCCTTCTTCTGCAACGACACCTGGACGCGCCCCGACTGGTCCTGGATCTGGCCGAAGGTCAGCCCGCCCATGTCCCGCCACAGCACGACCCGGCCGGCCATCGAGATCGTCTCCTCGTCGTCCTTGGCGGGCGCGTCGACCGCACGGGTGTCCACCGCGTACCGGCCGACGGGGTGGTAGTCGTCCGGGCGGGTGATGCTGACGGCGTCCGTGCTCGGCTCAGCCGCCGTGGCGGTGGCATCCGACGGGTCGGCGGGCGTGGGGTCGGTCGGTGCGGGCATCGATGGTCCTGGTGCTCGTGGAGGTGGGGGCCGAGCCTACCGGTCGGCCTCCGATGGTCCCGAACCCGTGGACCGGCGGGTGGCTCCGGGCCGGTGGCGACCGGTGACTGGACTCGGCGTCGAGGGGTACGTTGACAGCGACCGCCCTCCACCCCTCCAAGGAGTCCCCATGAAGATCGACGCGTACGAAGACGGTGTGCCCTCGTGGGTCGACATCAGCGTGCCCGACATCGCGGCCGCGGCCGATTTCTACCGTGACCTGCTCGGCTGGGAGTGCCCCGGGGGTCCCGCGGAGTTCGGCGGCTATCGGGTGTGCACCCTCAACGGACGGTCCGTGGCGGGCATCGGGCCGCAGTTCAACCCGAACGTCCCGGTGGCGTGGTGCTCCTACATCAACGTGTCCTCGGCCGACGACATCTCGGAGAAGGTGGCCGCGGCCGGTGGGCAGGTCATGGCGCCGGCGATGGACGTGGGCGAGATGGGCCGGATGGCGATCTACGTCGACCCCACCGGCGCGGTGTTCGGGGCGTGGCAACCGGGGCAGCACACCGGCGCCCAGATCATCAACGAGCCCGGCGCGCTGTGCTGGAACGAGCTCGTGACCACGGACCTCGACGGCGCCCGGGCCTTCTACCCCGCGGTGTTCGGCTGGAGCGTGGACGAGAAGGGTCCGGCCGACGACGCCGAGTCGGCCTACACCGAGTGGCAGGTCGCGGGGCGTTCGATCGCCGGCATGATGGCCAAGCCGGCCAACCTGCCGCCCGAGGTCCCCTCGTACTGGGGTACCTACTTCGCCGTCGAAGATGCCGACGCGGCGGCGGCCAAGGTGACCGAGCTCGGCGGTTCGGTCCTGATGCCCCCGATGGACATCGAGCCCGGCCGCTTCGCGGTCGTCGCCGACCCGTTCGGGGGCATGTTCATGGTCATGGCCATGAAGCCCGAGCTCGCGAGCTGACCCGCCGACGCTCGTAGGGGCCGTGACGGAGCCGAGAACGGTTGGCGAGGGGCCGTGACGGAGCCGAGAACGGTTGGTGAGGGGCCGTGACGGAGCCGAGAACGGGGATCACGGGCACGGGGTGCCGTCGGGGCGGGTGGCGGTGATGAAGGTCGTGCTCGCGTCCGTCGTGCCCGGCAGTGTGGTTGGGGCCTGACCCGGGGAGCTGCCCGCTGGTCCCGGCGTCGCCGCGTCGGCGGGCTGGGAGCCGGACGGGGTGCTCGTCGGGGCCGCGGGGGCGCGCTGACCCCGGAAGGGGGCGAAGACCGGGGCGGCGGCAGCCTCGTCGAGGTGGAGCACGGCGGCCTGGCCCTCGTAGCCGCCGCGGGTCGGGGGCGTCACCGTCGTGATGTCACGGTGCTGGTCGATGCCGCGAGCCCAGGCGATGAGCCCGGCCATGTCCCGCAGCGACCACCCTGTATCGAGCGTCGCGGTCGCCACGAGCGTGTCGAGCAGCGTGTTGGCCGCGGCCGGCGTCGGCGCCTGGTGGAGCATCGCCGACACCAGCGCCCGGCCGACGACCTGCTGCCGGTCGATCCGGCCGAGATCCGAGCGGGGGTCCTCGCGCCACTGGCCGGCGGCGTTGCGGGCTTCGAGGTGGCGGGATCGTGACAGGGCCAGCGTGGCCGCCCCGTCGAGGTGGGCGCAGGCGGGACCGTTGGCGGCGAAGCCGGTGTTGCCGTCGCGCAGCGCCGTGGTCACGTACACATCCACGCCACCGCCCTGATCGACGAGGCGCTGGAAGCCCTGGCCGTCGACCTGGAGGAAGTGGTGGATCGGGATGCCGAAGTCCGCTTTGATCGTGTCGATCAGCAGGGCCGGACCCCCCGTCTCCCAGGCCGTGTTCAGGCGTTCGTGCCCGTGCCCGGGGATCGCCACCCACAGGTCGCGGGGCAGCGACACGACGTTGACGTGGTGCGCGGTCGGGTCGATGCGCACGACCATCATCGTGTCGGTGTTCTGCAGGTTGACGGGCCGGTCCACGCCGCCGATGTTGCTGTCGCTGCCGACCACGAGGATGTTGATCGCGTCGGTCGGCGGTGGCGCGTCGTCGGCGGCGGGTTCGGGTGCCGCAGCCACGACCGGGTCGAGGTTCGCCGCCAGGTCGATGCGCACGATGTTCTGGGCCTTGTTGCGCTCATAGGTGGTGAAGCCGGTGCCGATCATCAGCACGACCAGGAGGGCCGCCGCCGAGCTCAGGGCGAGGCGGCGGCGGTTGCGCAGGTGGCGACCGCGTCGGGTCGCACCGGCGCGCAGGGCGGTGTCGGGCTCGAACGGGAGGGGATCATCGAGGTGGTCGAAGTTCATGGCTGGTCTTCCTGTGCGGTCTCGGGGGCCGGCGGGGCGGGGAACGCGCCTGGCGTTCCTGCCGGCGGGACGGGGGGTGGGGTGAGTGAGACCCGCAGGGCGGCCAGGCCGCGATGGGCGTGTTGCTTGACGGTGCCCACGCTGCACCCGAGCGCCCGCGCCACCTCCGCTTCGGGGAGGTCGGCGAGGTAGCGCAGGGCCACCACGTCACGCTGGCGCCGGGGGAGCGAAACCAGCGCGGCGACGAGCTCGGCTCGGTCCGCGACGCCGGTGGCGTGATCGACGCCGGGCTGGTCGTCCGCGGTCGGTCGGCGCCGGCGCTTGCGGATGAGGTCGAGCGCGAGGTTGGTGCTGACCCGGGCGACCCAGCCTCGCGCGGCGTCGCGAACCTTCGGCCAACGGGCGTAGGCCCGGGCCATGGTCTCCTGGGCGATGTCCCGCGCGTCCTCGCGGGAG
This sequence comes from Acidimicrobiales bacterium, assembly GCA_038324235.1. Lineage (GTDB taxonomy): Bacteria > Actinomycetota > Acidimicrobiia > Acidimicrobiales > Acidimicrobilacustridaceae > JBBQHT01. The sequence continues at coordinate 3,415 of JBBQHT010000039.1, read as the reverse complement.
CCGAGCATCCGGTACGCGAGCCGGTAGCTCAGCTCGGCCAGCTCGTCGAAGCGGTCGTCGAACGACGTCGCGGGGACGGGGTCGGCGGCGATCGGGCCCGGTGGCGGCAGGTCGGTCGCGGTGGCGTTGGGGTCGAGCTCGGTGACCGCGCTGCTCCTCAGGTCGATGGCTCGAGCGGTGGTCGGGCCGATGGTGGTGCCGGCGGCGGGGTGGGCGGGTGCGTGTCTCACTACTGGTTCTCAACGGGAAGCCCCTGCGAAAGGTTGACACGGGCCCGCCGGCGACCGGCATCGCCTCAGGGTGAGGTCACGGTTCCTCCGCCGGGGGCGCCCCGGGCTCGACGGCCGCGGTCGCGTGCGCTGCCTGTGCCTCGCGGCGGTCCAGCCACTTCAGGGCCTCTCGTCGCGAGAGGCCCGAGAGCTCCACCGGCGGGTCGGCGACGAAGGCGCGTACCGCGTTGGCGTCGGTCTTGGAGTACTCGCGCAGCGCCCAGCCGATGGCCTTGCGGAGGAAGAACTCGCGGTCGCCGGCGCGGCGGGCGCAGTAGCGGAACAGCCGCTCGGGATCGGTTGCCGTCCGGTACCGGTTCTGGTGCAGGATCGCCGTGCGAGCCAGCCAGATGTTCTCGTCGTCGATCCACCGGTCCATCACCGGCTCGAGCTCCTCGCGGTGGGCGAGCACGATCGGGCCCACGACGTTCTGCGCCAGCTCGTCGACCGTGTCCCACCACGACCTCGTGGTCAGCAGGTCGCGAACCACAGGCAGGAAGCTGGCCGGGAGCTGCGTCACGTGTCGCCGCAGCATCCACTGCGCCGCGTACTGGAGCTCCCGCTCGTCCCGGGCCCAGCACTTGCGGGCGATCGCTTCGAGGTCGGCGAGGGTGGGCCGGTCCAGACCTGCGGCGATCGAGCGGGTCAACGCCACGCGCTCGGTCGTGGGGACCCCGAAGAACGCGAACTGGTCCCGCATGTACGCGGCCATCCCGACGGCGCGCGAGGGGTCGGCCGCGCGGGCGAACGCGTCGGCCAGCTGCGCGACGAAGGCGTCGGCCGGCGGCGTCGACCGCGAGCTCGGCGTCGCCGTCGGCGGGGTCGTCGCGGCGGTCATCGGCGATGACCTACAGCTTGGTGATGCGCTTGAACGCCTCGGCGTGACCGCCGCCGCGGCCCGCAGCGCGGGTGAGGCCATCGAGGATGCGGGCTCGGAAACGGGCCTGCTCGTCCGCGGCCGTGTCGCCTTCGCTGATGTACATCGTGGTCTCGAACTGGCTGCGGTGCTCGAGCAGCGCGGCGACCTTGGCGTCGGCGAAGCCGGTGACGTCCTCGACGTGGTCGGGCTCGTCGGCTTCGAAGAGCCAGAGCTCGGTCGGGCGGTGGTGCGCCACGTCGTGCTCCGGGAAGAAGTGCGGATCGCGCGCCGCCACGACGCCGTCGACCGCCAGCCAGCCGGCATGGCGGTGATCGGGGTGCAGTCGATATCGGCGCCACGGGTCGTGGCCGAGCACGATCTGGGGCTGGAGCCGGCGGATCCAGTAGGCGACCTCGCCGCGGCGGGCGAGGGTGGCCTCGAGCTCACCGTCGACGGCGGTGCCGAACACGACCTCGCCGGTGGCGCCGAGCGCCTTCGCCGCGGCGCGCTGCTCGACCTGGCGGGTGGCGACCAGCGCGGCCGTGTCGGCGTGCGGGTCCCACGTGCCCTTCGAGCCGTCGGTGAGGATGAGGTGGTGCACGACGCAGCCGGCGGCGGCCCACTTGGCCAGCGTGGCCCCGGCCTGGAACTCGACGTCGTCGGGATGGGCCGCGATGGCCAGCGCCGAGGTGGGGGTCGCCACGTCCATCGTGGGGGTCGGGGGCACGGTGCTCATGGGTTCAACCTGCCGTCAGCCAGGCGGGCGTGTCCAGGTCGGCCGGGGTGTCGACATCCCACGCCAACCGCGGCTCGCGCTCGATGCGCAGCGCCAGGCCGACCCGGGCGACCTCGGCCTGGTGGCGGGCGAAGGACCCGGGGCCGTAGGCGAACACGAAGCCGGAGCGGGCCGGGACGCACGCGACGTTCGTGCCGTCGTCGCGCCGGTCGGGCACGAGCGTGACGCCGTCGAAGTCCGCCACCCAGGCGAGGTCACGCGCGTGGGGCAGATCCGCATGGGCGACGATGACGCGATCGAACCCGATGCTCGCCAGGTGCTCGACGCCGTCGGTCACGGCGCGGTTGAGGCCATGACCCGGCCGCCAGATCACCTCGGCTCCCACCGTCGTCGCCCAGGCCGCGACCTCGTCGTCGTCGCACACGATGTGGACGGGCAACGGCGCCGCGGCCGCGACCACGGTGGTGGCCATCGTGCGAGCGAGGGCCGCACGGTCGGCATCGGTGAGCGCGCCCGCCAAGCGCACCTTGGCCTGGCGGAACGACTTCACGGGGAGCAGCACGGCCACGGGGGGCATCGCCGTGAGTGTAGGAGAACCCGCTGGCGATGCGGGCGGGAGGCCTGCGCAAGGGTCAGCCAGCACGGACAGGACGGCTCCCGTAGGGTGACGCCATGCGGATCAGCGTGGCGGTCATCGGTGGCGGGTCCTGGGGTACGACCGTGGCGCACCTGGCCGCGCACAACACGCCGACGCTGTTGTGGGCGCGCGATCCCGCGGTCGCCGACGAGGTCAACGCCCACCACATGAACAGCAAGTACCTGCCCGGCTACACCCTCCACGAGGATCTGCGGGCCACCAGCGACCTGCGCGACGCAGTCACCCAGGCCGATGTGCTGGTGATGGGGGTCCCGTCCCACGGGTTCCGCGAGACCCTCGTGCAGTGCCGCGAGCACCTGCGTGCGTGGGTGCCGGTCGTGAGCCTCACCAAGGGCTTGGAACAAGGCACCCGCAAGCGGATGACCGAGGTGATCCAGGACGTGCTGCCGGGCCATCCCTACGGGTTGCTCACCGGCCCCAACCTGGCCAAGGAGATCCTCGCGGGCGACGCCGCCGCGTCGGTCATCTCCATGTCCGACCGCAACGTGAGCCGGCAGCTGCAGCGGCTGTTCTCCAACAACCTCTTCCGCGTGTACGAGAACGACGACGTGATCGGGTGCGAGGTCGCCGGCGCGCTCAAGAACATCATGGCGATCGCGGCCGGCATGGCCGACGGCCTCGGCACCGGCGACAACACGCGCGCCGCGGTGATCACCCGCGGGCTCGCCGAGCTGAGCCGGCTCGGTGTCGCGATGGGCGGCAAGTACGTCACGTTCTCGGGCCTCGCCGGCATGGGCGATCTCGTCGCCACCTGCATCAGCCCCCAGAGCCGCAACCGCCACGTCGGCGAGCAGCTCGGCAAGGGCCGCACGATCGAGGAGATCATCGAGGACATGTCGATGGTCGCCGAGGGTGTGAAGAGCGCCCGGGTGGTCATGGAGCTGGCCGACGAG
>JBBQHT010000038.1:0-24607 GCA_038324235.1 Acidimicrobiales bacterium | reverse complement strand
CTCACGGCGTTGCTTGCCGGAGCGTTGGGCATCGACGAATGCAGGGAGGGTTGGCGGACCGCGTACCTGGTCCAGGTCGCGTTGGCGGAACGCCGGGTTTTGCTGCGCATCGATGAGGCGTCGTATCTGTCGAAGGACACGCTGGGGGTGCTGCGAGACATGCAAGGCGACGGCGACGCCACATGGGCGTTGCAAATGTCCGGCAACCTCGCGTTCAAGGACCGGATCCTGGAGTTGCAGCCGGAGCTGTTGAGCCGCTCCGGACGCATCGTCGAATTCGACGCGATGACCTCGGCTGAGTCGCGGAAGTTCGCCCAGGATCTCCACCCACGCTTGAAAGTGACCGACCCGGCGTTGCTTGACAAGGTCCAAAACGACTGGGTGCACGGCAACGCCCGCCGGTGGGCGCAACTGCTGAAAGCATTGGTAGACATTTCACCGAACGGGAAGTCGGCGTTCAACAAAACGCAAGTGGAGACGGCGCATCGGGCGGTCGCCAGACCGGAGACGCCGGTGAAGAAGAAGCCGGGTCAGCGATGAGTGGCATCGTGCACATCGTCGCCTTCCGTGACCTGGAACGAACCCGGGCGATGTCACGCCTCGGTCGCAGCGACCGGACCGTCGTGGTCGTCACACCGTCCGGTCGGCAGACGACGCTGCTGTCATTCTCACGGGACATCCTCATGGCGCTACGCAAGAACTTCGACCTGTCCGACAGCACCCGAAAAGGGAGCGACTCGCACCGGTCACGCGACGCCCACGCGTGGCTCGCATCCTACGGCGTTACCGACATCATCGTGAACGAAGCCGGGCGCCTCGGGGTCGGCTTTCGGGACGTCGCCTCGTTCGCCGACTCGCTTGCTGCGAGGCTCTGGCTCATCGAATACGAACCGTGCAAAGGCAAACTCGCCGAACTGCTGCAAGGTCACCGCCATGACGTGAAGGACATAGAAGAGTTTGAGTCACGATGGCTGCGCGACGAGCGAAGCCAGCGCCAGCGGTCCGACCCGGCGGGGTGTACCGCACCAACCGGATCGTTTCCCGTTGTGCCTTCGATGGAAGGTTTGGGGTTCCGGCTTCTCGTTCGTGAACTGCTGAACCCGGTCGACTTCGCGATCGTGGACCGGGTGTTCTGCGCAGCGTGTGATGACACGTACGCCAAGATCGACGATCGTGACCGGCAGCAGCATCCACAGCGCCTTGCCTGGACCTTCCACCGGTACTTCCTGGGCACAGACGACCCCGACGAGGTCGTCACCGCCGCTCACGGGATGAAGGTCGCGGGAGCGCATCACTACTGGCAGGTCAACATCGACGACGCGTTGATCAGGATGTCATCCCGACTGGAACCAAGACCGGGAATCGCGCCCGCATCGGATTGGCAGCCCCTGCACGCCTTCCCGCGCCAGGAAGCACCCGCGGTCTGCGCCGTTCACGCCTCGGATGTCCCGCCTGACTCGTTCGCTGGGATCACCGTCGGGGGCACCGCCGACGACGGCTGTTACGTCACGGCGGCGGACTGGGCTGGTGAGCACAGACGGATCGACATCGTGGAACCCGGTCAAGTGTTCGTGAGAGCGCAGCTGATCCGCCGCCGCCTCGGAGGCGCCTCGGACGACGATCCGCTCTTCTTTGAGGACACGACCGCCCAATCAGCTTCGCGGCGCTCATGCCGGGTCGCCGAACGGGTTGCTTTCGAAACAGGGTTCGAAGCGGTTGCGGTCGGTGCTCACACCAAGAATGCCAGCAAGAACATCGTCAGATGGGCTGCCGACCGTGGTGTCTCGTTCAAATCGGTGAGCCGGGGTGCCGCCGACTTCCGCAGGTATCTTGCGAAGACGAAGGTGGGCTTGTGATACCAGCATCGACAGCGTTGGACGGAGACGCGATCAAGGGTCGCCGCATCGAATTGGGTTTGTCGGTCAACCAGCTCGGATCAACGGTCGGGCTCAACGATGATCAAATCAGGACGCTTGAACGGGGCGCTGCCCCCCAATGGCTTCCATTCGTCGTTGTGCAGGCGATAGCGACGGCACTCGCGGTGCCCTTGCGGGACATCATCGCTGAACCCGGCGCCGAGCCGAACCCTGACAACGTTCCGGATGTGCGCCGAAGACTTGGTGCGGCGCTGGTCGAAGCCGACGTGCCGGTACCGGTGGAGGCGTTGTGCCTTGGTCTTGACATTGACCTTCAACAGGTCGGGGACGCGGTCGACGCGCTTTCGGTCCACCTCCAACAGGTTGGTATCACGGTCCACCGATCGCCCGCCGGGCTTACGTTGGTCCCCGCGACGCCGAGCACGAAGGATGGGCTGAGGTGGCTGCGACGTGTGACCTTCCTGAGCGAACGGGTTCCGACCGACCTCACGACGCTGATCGCGGACATCATCAACGGCGCTCACAGACACTCGCACGCTGAAACTATGCGAGTTCGAAGAGCGTCTCGGCTGGTCGAAGCGGGCATCCTCACACGGTCGTCAGGCAGTCCCGTCCCCGACGGTTTCACCGAAGACGCCGCATTCGCGCTACGTCTTGACGCCTACCCGATCAAGAAGAAGCCGAAGGCTTCCCCGAAGGCGTGACCCACTCCCGGTCACGCTGGCGCATCCATTTCTTCACGTCACCCCAGGACCAAACTTTCCGTCCGCCGATCTCGCGGAGCGGTTCCGGGAAGTCTTCGTACCGGGCGATCCACGTGTGGACTACCTGCGGTCCCTGCTTGCTGCCTTTCGACTTCCCCTGGCGGACTGCGGGGAGGCGCGCCGCGATGTCAGCGGCGGTGACCAGATCATCGACATCAATTTTGCGTCCCACGGTCATGACGATACCCATGCCCGTACAGTCGGCCGGGTGAACGGCAACAACACCGTGGCAGGCGGGACCGTGATGGGGGTGAGGCGAAGGTGAGCCGGCTGGCTGACCGGGTGGCGGTGGACGGATGCCGGGCGTTGACGGCGGGGATGCTGCACGACGCCGGACGCGATTCCGGTGAGGTGACCGCAGAATTCCGTGCCGGTCTCACCGACCGCGGGGTGGACCCAACCCCCGAAGCGATCCGATCGGAGATCCGCACGGCGCTCACCGTGGCGCATCGGGCGTCGGCGTCGGTGGTGTTCGACGCCGACGACCTGGACGGCGCGGTGGTGATCGCAGCGGATGACGCCGCCCGTTACTGCCTGTCGTTACCGGCAGGCACCGACCTCACTGACGTGGTCGCGACGGTCGCCCCGCCGTTCCCGAAGTACTGGATCGAATTTCACGGGGTCGCGAACCCGTTGAACCTGCGGGCGTGGGGGCTGCTGTTCCAGGTTCAGCAGACACCCGCCGACGACAACCCGGCGTTCCCTGACGCGGCGTGGGTTCTCGGCGTTGAACTGATCGGCGAATGGCGCAAAGGTCAGCCGGTCGGACCGATCATGGGGTACCAACTGCTGCTGGACGGCAACGGGGAACTGATCCGCAACGAGCAGGGACGGTTGAACGCCCGCCTGGTCCCGATCGAAGGCATGGAAGACACCGAAGCTCAGGACTGGGGGAACCATTTCTCGGTTCACCTCACCGCCGGGTTGTTCGCCGTGTCGCTCATGCACTGCAAAAATGTTGACCTGCAACCCGTGGACCCGCCCGCCAAAGTGTCGAAGAAAGCGGCACGCCGACACGGCAAACCGCTCACCCGGTACTACGTCCTGGTCGTAGATCAGATGCGCCGAGCGTTGGACCAGCAAGGCGACGCGCAGGCATCCGGGCTCCGCCACGCCCTTCACATCTGCCGCGGGCATTTCAAATCGTTCACCGACGACGCCCCCCTGTTCGGACGGCACACCGGCACCTACTGGTGGGCGGCGCACACCCGGGGGATAGCCGAGGTCGGGACCGTCACCAAGGACTACCGGATCCGCGTCGAAACCGGCGGGCTCGGCGACCCCTACCAGCCCGCCGACGAACACCCCAACATCACCGCCGGCACCGAAAGCAAAGGACGGGACCCGGACCTCGCCGGACGCGGGCTCGCCGCCCACAACCAAACTCAGAACCTGCTCGCCGAAGCGGTCACCAACGCCGGGTTGTCACCGCGGCGACCCAAACCGCATGAACCGCAGTACGACCTCGCCTGGGAAACCCCCGACGCCGTGTGGGTCACCGAAGTGAAATCCACGACCGCCGTCAACGAAGAACGCCAACTCCGTCTCGCCGTCGGGCAAGTCCTCCGCTACCGCCAACTCCTCGACACCGACCGACCCGTCCACGCCGTCATCGCCATCGAACAACCCCCGTTCGACCCCACATGGATCGACCTGTGCGCTCAACAGGACATCACCCTCACCTGGGTCGGCGCCTTCCACGACACCATCAGCACCAACTGACCCCCAGTCTCGCCAATTGGCGAACAGCTAACGTGTCCGGATGGCAGTGGACTCCGGGCGCGCCCGATGAAACGGCGCTGGGCGGGTGACGAAGACAACGAGTTCGTCGCGTTGGTTTTCTCGAACGAACCCATGACAGCCGCCGTTCTTGACGGGATCGGATGGCACCGTCTATACGCCCTGTACGCGAACGACCCTGTATGGACCGGGCGGCTCGACCGAGGGAACATCCCGACCCTCGACGACGACACCCGACACGCATTAGCCGACATCCATCTCCGCCACATGGTGGACAAAACCACCGGACCCCAATACGACCGATTCCAAACATGGTGGGATCAGGTCGGAGGGGCGTGGACCGGAAGCAACACCGGCGCCGACAAGATGGCCCCGGAACGACGCCGGTGGGCGGCGACCCTCGCGAAACACGGCGTCATCATCTGCCGAGGCACGCCCGATCCCAATCCCGACGGACCGTCCAAGCCGGGTTGGCACATCTGCGGAGTCACGCCCACCGGGCACGCCTACGGCAAAAACCTGATCGCACGCCGCGAGTACGCCGATCAGCTCAGCTGGCTCGTCCATCACACCGACGATGACGCAGCGATCCGCGACCACCTACGCCAATGGAAGAAGGTGTTCCCTTGAAGTCGCCGGACGCGAAACCCACCGCCGGTGCGAGCCAGTCGTTCACACCGCTGGCGGCTGCCACTCCTGCCCGAGGATCACCCACACGTTCGGCGGCAACGTCTTCGCGTCCGCCCACTGCGCCCCGACGCGCAGGACCCGCACGGCGATTCCTCCGGCTTGCAGCCGCTTCACCAACTCCCGACCGGCTACCAAGGACTCGCGATCGTGCGGCAAGAACCCCGTCGTCCAACACATTCGCGAAGCCATCAGACGGTCGCCACTCGTCGTAATCTCTCGGATCTTCGACGCGACGTCCGACGGCATGTTCGCCACGCTCTTCTCCCCCTGGTGTGTCGGCTGCTGCAGATCAAACACTGCGCCTCGCAACTCGTCCTCTGGAAGGTCCCGCCACACCGCGTCCACCTCCAACAGCGTGGTCGGCGCAGCGACCGGGTCGAACGACCACAGCAACCGGGACTGAACGATCGACTCGGCACGCGCCGCGGCGAACCGCCTCGCATGCGGGTCGGGACGCGGGCACGGCGCGCCCGGCGCGGCACCGCACTTCGGGCAGTCGACACGTATCGCCGGGACCAGCACGCCGAAGCCCACGACGACAAACTTAGCTGCCTCCCCGACCAACTATCGGGGTACTCACACGCATGACCCACTGTGCGGCAGCGGTCCTTGCGACGAACTCCAACCTGGTGATCCGAACTGGACAGCTACCGTCCTGGCTGTGACGCAATCGCCTCGGGTTGGACCGCAAGGATGGGCATCGCTCAACGGCGGCGGCACCTCCAACGTCGTCACCGGCACCCAACATCCGTTGTACGGCACAGCGCAGATCACCGGCGACCGGATCACCGTTGGGAACGTCACCGTTGAAGGGGCGTTCAACCTGAACACGGAAGGCGGCACGATCCCCGGGCAGCCGATCCTGTACGTCACGATCACTGCCCGCTACACCGAAGACCAACCCACCGAAGCGGAACGCACCGCCGTCGAACACGCCATGTCCAAAAGCGGCGTCTACCACGGCGGAGGCGTAGACGACGAAATAGCCGCGCTCATCTCCCTGCGGTTCGGGACACCATGCCGATCTGGGGGAACCAACCGCCTGCGACTCGCCAGCACCCACGAGTGGCAGCACTCCGAGATCACATACCGCCCCCAAAACCTGCCCCAACCCGACCTCATCCAACGGGGGCTCCTGCCGCCCGCCACCGCCAGCGTCACCACCGAAGCCATCGCCGACACGCTCCACGCGTACGCCAACCTTCAACCCGAAGACGCAGCCGCGCTCATACGCGCCGCCCGCACATACGCCCTCGGACGATGGATCGTCAACGACGATCCCAACGAAACGTGGCTGCGCGACGTGTCCGCCATCGAAACCGTCGCCCACCGCTGGCAACACCACGACCTGCCCGCCATCGACATCCTCCGAATGGAGGAACCAGACCTCGCCGACGCCCTCCACCAAATCGACCCAGCCGCCGAACAACACGTCGCCGACGAGCCCCTCGCCCGGGGGCTACGCGCCCGACGCCGGTTCACCCAGTTCCTCCAACAGCACCGTGCGCCACCACCTGCCGATCGACCCGCCCCCCACTTCCAGATCCCGTTCGGCGACCCCGACCAGATGGAACGTCTCTACAAGAAGGTGTACGACCTCCGTTCCGCCGCGCTCCACAACGCCACCCCGTTCCCCACTTTCATGCTTAGCGCCGGGCTACCAACACCCACCGAAGACGCCAGCCGCGCCGTCCCCAGCGAACGAGCCATCATCGGCATCTCCGGCACCGCCAGCGGCGGACACTGGAAACCCGGCGACGCCCCCATCACCCTCGCCATCTGGGACCACATCACCCGCCACGCCATCAACAACTGGTGGGACCACCTCACGCCGGCAGGCAACCCAGCCGACGACCCGGCCGACTGAACACCCAGTGGCTACCGTCAGGAAAACGAAAACCCCGAAACGCGGAACTTCATTGACGACAAGCCTTCAGTGGGGTGACGACGGACCTTCAGTGGAGCGACGCATCCCGGATTCATTGGCGTGAGGATTTACAGGCAATCACGGTCGTGAGCCGGGGCGTTGGGTTTACGCTGCCGGACATGGGTCATGAGTCGGGGATCAACCGCCCGAGCTCTCGGGAGGTGCAGGACTGGGCGCTCACCGCGTCGATGCCGGCGGGCGTCGACCTGAAGGGTCTGCAGTCCACGCCCCGGGGTGCCGGTCGCGGCCTGGCCATCACAGGGGCGATCCTGATGCTCATCGGCGGTTGGCTCGCCTACACCAGCTACGTCCGCCCGAACGTGGTGTGGGGCGAGGTGGCCAGTGCTCGGATCCCGGCGGGCGCGGGCGCCTCGTCCGACCCGGAGTCCCAGCGCACCGTGGACATCCCGGTGGCCCGGCCGGGCCGATACGTGATCGTCGTGTTCGACGACGACGGGCTCGCGGCGCGGGGTCGGGAACCGGGGTCGTCGGACGTGGCCGCGGACTACGAGCGCTCACGCCACGAGCTCGTGTCGACCGCGACCGCGATGCCGGTGCGCTACGACCACCCGGTCGAGGCCGTGGCCGCGCCTGATGCTGGGGCCGGGACGACCGGCGCGCTCATCGTGCGGGCGACGGACCACTTCGCGTCGCCGCGCGCCTCGGACCTGACCGTGTACGCGCTGCTCGCCGACGATCCGCCCACGGTCGTGCACCTGCCCACGTTCCGCCGCGACCTGCTCCTCGTGGCGGTCGGCATGATCCTCCTGGCCGTCGGTGGCACTCGGCGCTGGGCGTACGTCCACTCGCTTCGCGCCCAGGCCCGGGCGATCAACGCGAGCCTTGCCGCGACTGGCGTCTGATCCGCCCGGAAGAACCGCCGCGATCTCGGTGTCGGTGGCCTTCGAGTCGTGCGCCCGCACTCGCCGAGTGCCCCATCGGGGGCGGTCCTCATGGCCGAAGGTGCGACGACCCGTGCAGGAGCTCGATGCGTTCGGTCACATCGATGGCCCTGCGCCGATGCCCTGGCGCAGGAGGTCGCCGAGCTCCTCGGGGTAGATGACGTCCGCCCGGTCATGGGCGGCGATCTCGTCGAGCGTCCACCAGCGATGCTCTCGCACCACGACCTGCTCGTCGGCGTCGAGGTGGTCGAACACGACGTCGGTGGTGGTCACGCGTCCGACGTGGAAGTGCTCGATGCAGCGGACCTCCTCACCGTTCCAGTGGGCGATCCTGTCCCGGACCCACAGCCGAGGTCCAAGGGCCAGCCCGGTGATCCCTGTCTCCTCGAACACCTCCCGATGGGCTGCCTGTTCGAACGTCTCGCCGGCGTCGAGGCCGCCGCCGACGGTGATCCAGAACGACGGTGGGGCGATGCGGTCAGGACGGTGGATCCCCTGACCGGGGACCTGCTCGATGCGCAGCAGGAGGATCCGATCGTCGGGATCCAACAACAGCACTCGGCTCCGCCGTGTCGCGCGCACGAGATCGAGCCTACGCACGGGCGACAGGGGCCGCCGCGGAGCCGAGAACCAAAAGCGAGGGGCCCCAGGGCAGCCGAGAACGCGGAGGTCGTGCGTCCTCACCACGCCGTCGTTCACAGGTGAATCACAGGTGGGAGCGAGCGGACCGTCAGGAAGCTGGTCAAGACTGCGCCGTCCCTGCCCCCGTCCCGGTCGCGCCCCACTGCCGTTGTTTTTCCCGAGGAGCTCGTATGACTGTCGATCCTTCCGCTCTGCCGACCCGCCTCCGTGGCCCGGTCCCCGACCGGGTGGGTGGCTCCCGGTCGACGCGCCTGCGCGCCGTGGGCGCGACCGTGGCGATCGGCGCGGTGCTGGTCGGGTGCGGCTCGACCGCCTCGACGACGGGGTCGACCACGTCCACTGCGGCCACCGGGTCAGCCGGCCTCGTGACGACCACCTCGGCCTCGACCGGGGGCACCACGCCTGCCACGGCGTCGGTGACGGTGGTGAAGGTGTCGGCCAACACCGCGTCGGCGGCCGAGATCCAGAAGGCACTCGAGGCTGCCGGGGTGACCAACGCCGCGCGCTGGACGAAGGAGGTCATGGAGTATCGGCCCTATGCCGCAGACGACGTGAACCTGTCGGCGTTGAAGAAGGAGCTCGCGAAGTACAACCCGTCGCCCGAGACGCTGGCGGCGATCCTGTCTGCGCTCACGCCGTGACCGATGTGCTCGCGCCAGGGGCGGCCGACCGGACCACGATCGCCCGGCTCCGTCGCGGCGTGCTCCTGATCGCCCTCGCCGTCATCGTCGGCACGGTGGTCGAACTGGCGATGCAGAAGCACTGGACCCAGGCGGTCCAACTCGTGGCGTGGGCCGCGCTCGCGGCGCTCCTCGTGGCGGTCGTGCTCTTGTTGCGCCCGCCGACGGCGGCCTCGGTTCGCTCCGCCCGGGCGCTGGCAGCCCTCGTGTGCGTGACCGCACTCTTCGGCGTCTGGGAGCACATCGAGGGCAACTACGACGCGGGGCCGCTCGATGCCCGCTACGCCGACACCTGGGACTCGATGTCGGAGGCGTCACGCTGGTGGGTGTCGGCGATCCAGGCCGTGGGTCCCTCGCCGGCGCTGGCCCCGGGCGTCCTCGTGGTGGCTGCGCTGTGCGTCCTCGTGGCCAGCATCGGACTGCCAACGCGCGGGACCGCCACGGCCGAGTGATGTGCGCCGCCGCGCCGCCGCGGCGCCGCCGCGAGGTGGAGGCGGGGCAGGGGACCGGGGCCGGGGGCGGCAACCGTCGGCGGGCCGGGCCGCCAGAACCGAGTTCCGCTCCAGTTCGCCGGCCGCCCGCCGATAAGGTGAGGGAACCGCTGGCGTTCGGACCAGCACCCGGCTCCACCACTGGGGGGACCAGATGGCCGATCCCAAGCAACCCCGGGCGGCGTTCGCTCCATGGGACCGTCGGGAGCTCCCCGGCGCGTTCACGGTCGAGGAATCCGCCCGCCGCGTCGGCAACTACAAGTGGATCGAGATGCGCCTGTTCGAGGCCCTGGGCGGATGGGTCGCCACCGTGCCCGAGCTCGACGTCAAGATGCGCCTCGGCACCCACTGCTACCACCACGCCTGGCACGCCGAGCTGTGGCACAAGCGCCTTCCCGAGCTGCGCGAGATGAACCCCGATCGGCTCACGCTGCCGGCCAACGAGGAGATCGAGGCGTTCGTCGAGGCGATGACCGAACCCGAGGCACCCGAGCAGACGCTCGAGAAGCTCGTCGGCGTGTACCGGGTCCTCATCCCCCACAAGATCGCGGAGTACACCTACCACCTCAACAACACCTCGACCATCACGGACGCACCGACCATCCGGTCCCTCAAGTTCGCGTTGGCCGACGAGTTCGAGGACTGGCGCGACGGCGAGATGATGATCCAGTCGCTCATCACCACTCCCGCCGATGTGGAGCGAGCGGCGGCGCACCAGGCCCGGCTCGAGACCTTCATGCTCGCCGCCGGCGGCATCGCCGGGCCCGGCTCGATCGGCGACTCGTACGTCGTGTCCGACGAAGAGGTGCACGCGTGAAGAAGATGCTGCCCGTCGAGGAACTGGCTCGGGACGAGCGGTTCCAGCGGGTGAACATCTTCGAACAGGCCATGGACCCGCGGACCGTGCGGAACCGGGAAGAGGGCAAGGGTCGCTCGGGCCCCCAGAAGCTCACCCCCGAACGTGAGGATGCGCCCGAGGCGGCACGCGCCCTGATGCATGGCATCTTCATGGGGGAGATCCAGGCCCTCGAAGGTGCCGGGCGCACGTGCTGGGACTTCCCCACGGGCCCAGGCCGCGAGGAAGCGCCGTTCGAGCTGAAGCTCGACATGGCCCGCCAGTGCTGGGACGAGACCCGACACGTCGAGATCTCCATCAAGCTCGGCGACTGGATGGGAACCGAGGTCGGCGAGTTCGCCGAGGCGACGTTCCTGTACGAGGCCGCGTGCAACCCCGATCCGGTGTTGCGTCTCACCGGGGTCAACCGAGCGCTCGAGGGCCTGGCCATCGACATCTTCAACACGATGCGCGACTTCGGGTCGGTGTCGGGCGATCCGATCCTGGAGTTCTGCGAGGACTGGATGCTCGCCGACGAGGTCACCCACGTGAAGATGGGCTCGGACTGGCTCCGCAAGATCACCGAGAACGATCCCGAGCGGCGGGCCAACGCGCTCGAGTTCCAGCGCGTGGTCGACAAGCTCTTCTCGCTGGGTGGGTTCCGGGGCGAGGAAGACGACAGCCCCATCCGCCTGGCCCGTCGCTTTCGCGAGCTCGCCGGGTTCGACACGGCGGAGATCGACGACATCGCCGGCCTGTCGGTCGAGGCCCGCCACGATGCCGATGCGCTCCAGCAGAAGGCTGCGGCGTCGGTCGCAACCGGCACGGCGGTGGCCCCATGACCGTCACGGTCACCCCCGACTCGTTCTCGCTGGTGCTGTTCGACCATGACGCGATCGTCACGGTCGTCGAGCGCCTCGTCGCGGACATCGGCCTCCCCGAGGGCATCGACGTGCGCGTCGAGGTCGACGAGCGGGTCCCGCTCGGCCGGGCCGAGATCCTGGCGCTCGACCCGATCACGCTCGAGGTCGAAGGAGGTGCGCTCGAGGATCCCAAACGGCCCCGCCAGCTCAGCACCGACGGCACGGCGGACATCATCGGGCGCCTGCTGCTGCGCGCCCGTGACCGCCTCGACCCGGCCTTCGGCGACCCGCCCCCCGACGCGGATCTCACGCTGGCCCTGAGGACCGCGTGGGATGTGCACTGCGTGGGACGGCTCACCCGGCTGGGCTACCGCGCCCAGCGGCAGCGCCGCTTGTACGCGTTCCGCAACCGGCATGGGTTCAGCGACGACGCGGACGCGGCGTTCGAGCGGCTCTTCACCGAGACCGACCTCACCTGGGCCGACATCGTCGCGATCAGCGAGAGCGCGCGGGCCAACGCCGCGGCCTCCGCCTGAGCGGCCGGCCTACCGCGCTCGGCCTACCGCTCGGCCGCCGCTCTGCCTCTCTGCTCAGACGCGTGGCCCCACCCGCGCCGGACGGGCCGAGGGTGGTCCTGCGGCCCGCGCCAGACCAACGGCCGGACCGGAGCCGAGAAGCCCCAGACCGTCAGGACAGGTCGTGGGCGCTGATCGGCTCGAGCAGATCGATCTGGGGCGCCCGGGACAAGATGCCCTCGCAGCTCGCCGCCATCTCGATCATCTCGTCGCTGTCGAAGTGCCGTTGCTGATCGGCGGGGGTCTCCCACTTCTCGATCAGCACGAAGCGACCGGGCACGGTGGCCGACGCGGCGAGGTCGATGTTGCGACAGCCCTCGTGCCCCCGGCTGACCACCACGTACTTCGACAGCACCGACAGCAGGCGGTCTGGATCGGCGGCGTCGAACGCCATCGTGACGAGCGTGAGATCGACCTCGGCGGGCATGCGGCGGACCTTATCGGGCAGCGCTCGCGGCAGTGGGTCCGGGCGGCCGCGAGGGCCTCTCGGACGGCGCGCATCACACGGGCAGGGCGCAAACGTCCGGTTTGGTCGACTGGGGTGCTCCGTAGACTGCGGCCGGTATGACCCCGCCCACGACCCCGCTCCCCGAGCCCGTGAAGGAACGTCTGCTGACCCCGCGCTTCATCCTCGTGGTGGTCGTGGGACTGAGCTACTTCCTCTCGCTCGGCATGCTGCTCCCGGTGCTGCCGCTGTTCGTGCGCGACGGGCTCGGGGGCAGCGACGTCGCCGTCGGTGTCGCCGTGGGGGCCTTCTCGGTGGGTGCCGTGCTGTTGCGCCCCTTCGCGGGGCGCATCGGTGATCGGTGGGGACGGCGGGTGCTCATGGTCGGCGGTGCGCTCACCGTGGCCGTGTCGGCGGGGTTATACCACCTCGCCTCGGCCATCGGGCTGCTCGTGGTCATCCGCGTGCTCGGCGGGATCGGCGAGGCGGCCTTCTTCGTGGGCGCGGGCACGATGATCACCGATCTCGCACCGGAGACGCGTCGCGGTGAAGCCATCAGCTACTGGTCGGTCGCCGTCTACGGCGGTCTGGCGTTCGGACCGACCCTCGGCGAGACGCTGCTCGCGAAGGACCAGTACGGCCGGGTCTGGACCGTGGCGGCCGCGCTGGCGCTGTTCGCCGCGATCCTGGCCCTGTTCACGCGTGAGTCGATGGCGCCGCAGACCGCGGCGGAACAGGCCGCCACCGCCGCCGGCGTCCCGCGAGTGCGAGCGCCACTGCTTCACCGCTCCGCGCTCGCTCCGGGTCTGGTGCTCTTCCTCGGCCTGGTCGGGTTGGCCGGCTTCACCGAGTTCGTCCCCCTGTACGTGACCGAGGTGGGCCTTGACGATTCCCGGTCGATCTTCCTGCTCTACGGCTGCCTCATCTTGGCCGTGCGCATCTTCGGGGCGAAGATCCCCGATCGCATCGGCCCGCTGTGGGCGGGCACCGGGGCGACCGCGCTCGCCGGCGTCGGGTTGTTCATCATGGCCGCGGTGCCCCGACCCGTGGGTCTTTACCTCGGCACGGCGGTGTTCTCCATCGGGATGTCGTTGCTCTACCCCGCGATGTTGATGCTGGCGCTGACCGGCGTCCCCGCCCGTGAACGGGGCTCGGCGGTGGGCACGGTCTGCAGCTTCTTCGACGCCTCCCAGGGACTCGGCGCCGTGGTCCTCGGCGGCGTCGCGGCGTTCGCGGGCTACCGCGGCGCGTTCTTCGGCGGCGGCGTGCTCGCCATCGTCGGACTGGTGCTGCTGCGAAGCGGCATCGATCGACGGACGCGTGAGCCGATCGACCACGTGGCTGCGTCCGTCGCCACCGAGTACCTCGAACCTGATCCCCCGTGACCTCGTGCGGTGACCGCCCGTCGCGCCGCGCTCGTCGGGCCTGGCGGGTCTTCAACACGCGCCGTCTCACCCACCGTGGTGTTCGAACAATGTGGTCAGACCTGTCCAAAACCCGCGAGAACGCTGTGCCGGTGCCGATGGGAGAGGAGCGGGTGTGCTCGGAACCCGCTTCACAATGTCACAAGAGTGGACGGAAATGGCCGTGATGACTACTCTGCGTCAAGGTTTGGCCGAAAACTCCCCGGTGGGGGCTCTTGACCGCCCCGGTAAAGTGAGCAGGTACTTCCGGGCCCGCCGGAGCAACCCTGCCAGACCCCCGAGACGAACACCCCCTCTCGTCTCGATCACCCCCGCAGCGCCGACGGCGGCGCGCGGTGGCGTCCGCATGCCGTAACCGAAGAGGTGCACCTTGGCCAAAGAGCGCGTTGAACGAGACGAGGAAGACCTCGTACGCCTCTACCTGACCGATATCGGGCAGTACCCGCTGCTCACCAAGGACGACGAGGTCCGCCTGGCCCAGGCCATCGAGGCGGGCACCGCGGCGCGGGCCGAGCTCGAGGCGGCAGCCACCGTCACGCCGGCGCGCAAGCGCGAGTTGCGGCGCCAGGTGAAGCAGGGTGAGGACGCCGAGCGCACGTTCGTGCAGTCCAACCTGCGTCTCGTGGTGTCGATCGCCAAGAAGTACCAGGCCTCGGGCCTGCCGCTGCTGGATCTGATCCAGGAGGGCAACCTCGGTCTGATGCACGCGGTCGAGAAGTTCGACTGGCGCAAGGGCTTCAAGTTCTCGACCTACGCCACGTGGTGGATCCGTCAGGCGATCACCCGCGGCATCGCCAACACCGGCCGCACCATCCGGCTGCCCGTGCACGCGGGCGACACCCTCGCCCGACTGCAGAAGGCTCGAGCCCGCCTCGAGCTCAAGCTGGGTCGTCCCGCCACGCTGTCCGAGCTCTCGGCCGAGGTCGAGATGCCCGAGGACAAGGTCACCGAGGCGTTGCGCTTCGCGGCCGAACCGCTCTCGTTGAGCGAGCCGCTGCGTGAGGACGGCGACGCCGAGCTCGGCGATGTGGTCGAGGACCGCTCGGCCGAGTCGCCCTTCGAGGTCGCCGCCACGGCGCTGCTGCCCGAAGAGATCTCGCGTCTGCTCTCGCCGCTCGACGAGCGCGAGCGGGAGATCCTCAAGCTCCGCTTCGGTCTCGACCGCGGTGAGCCCCGCACCCTCGAGGAGGTCGGCGAGCACTTCAACCTGACCCGCGAGCGCATCCGCCAGATCGAGGCCCGCGCCATGTCGAAGCTGCGCCACCCGTCGAGCGACACGGGCGCCCGCGACCTGTTGGCGGTCTGATCCGCCGGGTCCCGCATGGGACCTCCTCCCGTTCTTTCCGG
The DNA here is from genome assembly GCA_038324235.1 of Acidimicrobiales bacterium. Taxonomy (GTDB): domain Bacteria; phylum Actinomycetota; class Acidimicrobiia; order Acidimicrobiales; family Acidimicrobilacustridaceae; genus JBBQHT01. The sequence goes on along the minus strand of JBBQHT010000038.1, from coordinate 9,405 downwards.
GAAACACATTGATCACGACGAGGGCCCCGCATCGCTGCGGGGCCGTCCTCGTGGTGCGCCACGTCCGTGTGGGTGCAGACGGTGGAAAAAGACGAAAGCGTGCCGCCCCCGGTCAGTGGGCCAACGTTCCGGGGGACGACACGCTTTCGGACTGTGGGGACCTTGCGGACCCACGGCCTTTTGGGGAGGTGGGGCCGACGGACGTCGAGCGGGTTCGACTATCCGCCAGCCCTATGAGCCACGGCCCGCTGGGGAGGGCCGCCGCTCAGATGCCACTGTCGCGAACAGGCAGTGAGAAGACGATGAGAGCCCTCGGTCGCGAGCCCGACGCCGCGGTACCTCATCTTGTTCTCATGAGGAGACCGCTACGGTGCTCCCATGCGTGTCCTGGTCGTGGAGGACGAGATCAAGATGGCCGGCCTGATCAAGCGGGGCCTGGAGCGCGAGGGCTATGCCGTGGACATCGCGGCTGACGGCAGCGAAGGGCTGTGGGCCGCTCGCGAGGTCGCCTACGACGTGATCGTGCTCGACGCGATGATCCCGGCCCCCGACGGGTTCGAGGTGTGTCGGACGCTGCGGACCGAGGGACGGTGGTCGCCGGTGCTGATGCTCACCGCTCGCGACGGCGTCGAAGATCGTGTCCGGGGCCTCGACGTGGGCGCCGACGACTACCTCACCAAGCCGTTCGCCTTCACCGAGCTCTTCGCCCGGATGCGAGCGTTGACCCGGCGCGGTCTCGGCGAGCGACCCACGCGGCTCGAGGCCGGCGACCTCACGCTCGATCCGGCCACCCGAGCGGTGTTTCGGGCTCACGTGCCGATCAGCCTGAGTGCGAAGGAGTTCGCGCTGCTCGAGTACCTGATGCGTCACCCCAACGAGGTGTTGACCCGCCAGAGCATCCTTGAGCACGTCTGGGACTTCGCGTACGACGGCGTCTCGAACGTGGTGGACGTCTACATCCGGTACGTGCGCGAGAAGATCGACCGGCCTTTCGGGACCGACAGCATCGAGACGGTTCGCGGGGCGGGCTACCGGTTTCACGTGCCGGTACCGTCGACTCCCTGACGGATCGGGTCCCGACGCCGTACGTTGAGCGCATGCGCCTTGGCCCCGCCTCGCTGCGGACTCGGTTGTTCCTCCTGTTCTGCGGGGGTGCAGCCGTCATCCTCATCGGATCGGCGTTGTTCCTCTACGTCGTGATCGACCGCGCCCTGCGGTCCGAGACCGAGGAGGGCATCCGCGGCCGCGCCAACGACCTCGCGGCGGTGATGCACGAGTCACAGGGCGACATCCCGGACCAGGATCCCTTCGCCCAGGTGCTCGATCGAAGCGGCGCGGTGCGCGACGCGTCGCCCCGCGCCGAGGCCGCCAACCCGATCCTGGACCCGACCGATCTGGCGACGGTCGGGTCCGGCACGTTCGTGGAGCGAGACATCCCGTACCTCGGTGGGGAGTCGCGAGTGTGGGTGCAGCCGGTGCAGGTCGCCGGAACCGATCGGTTCCTGGTGGTCGCCGCCCCCTTGGATCAGTACCGGCGCACGAGCGCCCGGCTTGGGCTGTCCTTGCTCATCGGCGGGCCCATCGTGTTGCTGTCGGTGGGCGGGGCGGGATGGCTCCTCGCCAACGCGGCGCTGCGTCCGGTGCGGCGCATGACCGAGGAGGCCGATGCGATCTCGATCACCGACCTGGACCGACGACTCGATGTGCCGCCGGCGAACGATGAGATCTCGCACCTCGCCCGGACGCTGAACGCGATGCTGGAACGCATCGAGGGGTCAGTCGCGCGCGAACGCCGGTTCCTCGACGATGCGAGCCACGAGCTGCGCACGCCGTTGACGATCCTGCGCGGTGAGCTCGAGCTGGCGATGGCTGCGCCCGACGATCACGACGAGGTGATCGCTGCCCTTCACAGCGCGTTCGAAGAAGCCGAGCGGCTCACCCGCCTGGCGAACGACCTGCTGGTTCTCGCCCGGGCGGGCGGCGAGGGCGTGGCGCCGCGGATCGAGACCTTCGACCTGGGCGATGAGGCGACCCGGGTGAGCGAGGCGCTGTCGCGAGGGGGTGGTCCGGCACCACTGTGGCGAGGGAGCGGTGTCGTCATGGTCGGTGATCGTGACCGGATCGGTCAGGTCCTGAACAACCTCATCGGCAACGCCCAGCGGCACGCCGATCGTCGGGTCGAGGTGCACACGCAGCCGGTGGCCGACGGTGTCGAGCTCCTCGTCGCCGACGACGGCCCGGGCTTCGCGCGGCTCCCGGTCTCCTTCGAGCGCTTCGCCCGCCACGATCGAGGGCGCGAGTCCACCGTGAGTGGGGCTGGGCTCGGTCTGGCCATCGTCGCCGAGATCGTGCGGGCCGAAGGTGGAGGGGTCGAGGCCGGCAACGGCGGACCGCTCGGTGGCGCGTGGGTCCGGGTCAGGTGGCCGTCGCCCACGGTGGCCCCCGCCAGCCCGACGACCCGCTGACGCCCGTCCGCACGCCGCACAGAGCCCGCCACGCGGTTGGTGCGCACGTCGAGCCCGGCGCCGTCGGGGTTCCCGCTCCGAAGGCGACGGTGGCGGAGGTGGACGGGAATCGAACCCGCCGGTCGGGGATCGCCCGACCCACCCGCTTTGAAGGCGGGGGCAGCCACCAGGTCTGCGGACACCTCCGCCGGCGAGCGTACTGGTCCGCGTACTTCGACATGGGGGGTGGTTCGCGACCTACACTGCCCGCCATGAAGAAGATCGTCGTGATTCTCGTTGTCCTGGCCCTCGCTGCTCTCGCCGTGAAGAAGCTCCAGGACGCATAGCCCACAACTGGTTCATCCGCTCCACGAGCAGGAACTGGGGGCGTTGGGGGATTGGCTGACGACGCGCGTTGCGGCGCACGGACGTCACGGACGATCGGCCGGCGAAGCGGTGGTGCATCGGCGACACCCGGGTATCGGGTGTCACCGCGGCACCGACGCGTCGGTTCCGCGCCCACCACCACGTCACCGCGCCGGCCGTGCCGAGCGCGGTGACGACACCGACGACCGCCAACGTCTTGCCCGGGGGCGGCATGCTGACTCGCTCGCGCAACGGCACGCCGTGCTCGAACCGACGCGACTCCCAGCCGCGCTCGCGAGCGATGCGCGCCAGGTCCCGATCCGGGTTGACCACCACCGGGTGGCCGACCGCTTCGAGCATCGGGAGATCCGTGGCTGAGTCGGAGTAGGCATAGGACGCGTCGAGGTCGATGCCATGGCGCTCGGCCGCCTCCCGGATCGCTTCGGCCTTGTACGGGCCGTACGACCAGAACTCGACCGCCCCGGTGTACCGGCCGTCGGCATCGAGCTCGGCCCGGCTGGCGATCGCCTCGTCCACGCCGAGGAACTGGGCGAGGGGCGCCACGATCTCCTCAGGTGACGCCGAGATGATGAACACCCGCCTTCCCGCGGCCTGGTGCTCGCGGATCAGGTCGAGCGCCTCGTCGTAGACGATCGGCTCGATCACCTCGTGCAGCGTGTCTCGCACGATCGCGCTGATCAAGGCCTGATCCCAGCCGGTAGTGATCTTGAGGGCGGACTCGCGGAACTTGCGCATCCGCTCCTCGTCCGCGCCCATGTAGTGGAAGATCGTGTTGGACCACATCGCCCGCACGACGAGCCAGCGCGTGATCATGCCGGCGTCATACAGGGGTCGCCCGAACGCGACCATCGACGCCTTGGCGATCACGGTCTTGTCGAGGTCGAAGAACGCTGCCTCCATCGCCCCACCCTACTTGCCGCTCGGCGCGCTCCTCCGAGGCCGGTGCGGGACCAGATTTTCGGGTCTGACCCCTTGAGATCCTGGTTCCGCGCGTTCTATGGTTCGGTTCCCCTGCGGTGCATGCGTTGCCCCCGCCTGGGGCGCACCGTCGCCGCAAAGGCGACCTCGAGGCCCTGCCTCCCTCCTTCCCCCCCCGACGTGAGCCGACCGCAGTTGCGGTACCTGGCCGGCGTCGAGTCCGTGTCTCGCATCGGGTGCCCGCGCGTTGGCGCGGGCGTAGGGAGGGTTTCCATGGTCATCGCCTGCTGGTCGGTCAAGGGCGGGTCGGGCACGACCGTCGTCGCCGCGTCGCTGGGGCTGCTGCTGGCCCGGCAGGGACCAGGGGAGGTCGTGCTCGTCGATCTCGCGGGGGACCTGCCCGCCGTGCTGGGGTTGCCCGAACCGGCGGGCCCGGGGGTGGCCGACTGGTTGTCGGCCGGGGCCGAGGTGGCCGCCGATGGATGGGCGCGCCTGACCCGCCCTGTGACAACCGGTCTGGTGCTCGTCGGTCGTGGCGAGCCCTCAATGGATCAGGCGCCGGTCGCGGCACGGGCCCAGGTGTTGGCCGGGATGCTCGCCGCCGAGCACCGCCACGTCGTGATCGACTGCGGTGTGGTCGGGTCCGCGCCAGGGGGTCCGGGCAACGTGGTCGGCCAGGTGCTCGCCGGCGGCGCCACCCACTCGTTGCTCGTGACCCGACCCTGCTACCTGGCCCTGCGCCGGTTGCCCGGCGCGCCGCTGCACCCGTCCGGCATCGTGGTCGTGCGGGAGGCCGGTCGGGCGCTCGATGCGGCCGACGTCGCCGCAGTGGCGGGCGCGCCGGTCGTGGCCGAGGTCGCCGTCGAGGCCGAGATCGCGCGTGCGGTGGACGCCGGGCTGTTGGCGCGGCGGTTGCCCCGGGGTCTCGACCGGGCTCTGCGGCGGGTCGCGTGAGCGCGCGGCTCGAACCCGCCGCGTCGATCGCCGGCGGTCGAACGCCAGACGCGCACGAGGTGCAGTCCGACGCCCAGGCGACCGTGGTCGCGCACGTGGCCGAGCAGGTTCGGGCCACCGATGCCTCGTTGTGGAACGGCTGGGCCCTGGTCGAGCGACGAGCGCTGGTCGAGGCGCTGGTTGGGCGGGCGGCGCCGTTGCTGGCCGAGGGGGTGCGCGATGGGCTGGCCGACGCGGTGCTGGCCCGCGTCTCGGGACTCGGACCCCTCGAGGCCTTGCTGGCCGATCCCGAGATCTCCGAGGTCATGGTCAACGGGGGCGGCGAGGTGTGGATCGAACGCCAGGGCCGGCTCGAACCGGTCGCCCTGCGCCTCGATGAGGAGCTGGTGCTGCTGCTCATCGAGCGCATCGTCTCGCCGCTCGGCCTGCGCGTGGATCGATCGAGCCCGCTCGTCGACGCCCGCTTGGCCGACGGGTCCCGGATCAACGCGATCGTGCGGCCGATCGCGGTCGATGGACCGTGCCTGACGATCCGGCGGTTCGGTGCCCGTCGGATACCTCTCGACGACTTCACCACCGCCGGCGTCGCGGCGGTGCTGCGCTGGGCGGTGGCCGCTCGCATGAACCTGCTCGTGAGCGGCGGGACCGGTTCGGGCAAGACGACCCTGCTCAACGCCATCGCCGGGGCGATCCCGCCCACCGAACGGGTGGTCACCATCGAGGACACTGCGGAGCTCGTCCTGGCCACGCGCCACGTCGTGCGTCTCGAGGCCCGGCCGGCCAACGCCGAGGGCCTCGGCGGTCTCGGCATCCGCGACCTCATGCGCAACGCGCTGCGCATGCGACCTGATCGCATCGTGGTGGGTGAGGTGCGCGGGGCCGAGGCGCTCGACATGTTGCAGGCCATGAACACCGGCCACGAGGGCTCGCTGTCGACCTGCCACGCCAACAGTCCCACCGATGCGCTGCGCCGGATCGAGACCATGATCCTCATGGGCCCTGACGCGGTGCCAGCTGAGGCCATCCGGGCGCAGATCGAGTCGTCGGTCGATCTGGTCGTGCAGGTCGCGCGGACCGGGGATGGCGCCCGACGGATCACCGATCTCTGCGAGGTCGGGCCGGCGGGGTGCGCCCGGTCGCTGTTGCGAGCCGGCTCGCTGGCGTCCCTGCCCGAACGTCCCGCCCGCCGTGGCACCGCCCGACCCGACCCGCGGTGGGTGTTGTGATGAGGGTGCCCATCGTCGTGGCGCTCGCCGGCGCAAGTGGCGCCCTGCTCCCACCTCTCGTCGCGGCGCGGCGCGGGCGCGCCGCGGTCCGGGGCCGCCTCACCGCGACCCGTCGAGCGACGCCCGCACGAAGGGCCGGCTGGGGGCTCGTGGTCGGCCTCGGCGCCCTGACCGGCGTGGGCGGGCTCGTCCTGATGGCGCCGCTGCTGGCCGTGGGCGCGGTGGTGCTCGGGGTCACGGTCTGGTGGGTTCGGCGAGGGATGCGCCGGCGCGACGTACCGAGGCGGATCGACGCGGAGCTCCCCGCCGTGCTCGACCTCGTCGCGGCCGGCGTCCGGTCCGGTCGATCAGTCAGCCAGGCATGGTGCGACGCCGCCGGTCTTGGCGGCGTCGACGGCCACCTTGCCGATGATCTGCTTCGCCTCCGCGCCGAGCTCGAGTCCGGTGTCGGCGTGCACGTCGCGCTGTCGTCGTGGTCGCGAGCGCGTCCGACCCCTGGCGTCGCCCTCGTCGTCGCCGCCTCGACCTTGGCGATCGCCGCCGGCGGTCGGGCCCGTCCGGTCGATGCCGTGGCGGCGACCCTGCGGGAACGGACCGCGATCGATCGTGAGCTCCACGCCATCTCGGCCCAGGCGCGGGCCTCGGCGATGGTGATGATCCTCGCCCCGGTCCTGTTCACCGTGCTGGCCGGCATCGGCGATCCCGCGGCGTGGGCGTTCTTGGTCCGCACGCCGGTGGGTCAGCTGTGCCTGGTCACCGGGATCGCGCTCGACGCCATGGGCGCCGGGTGGTTGTGGCGACTAGCGCAGGGTGACTCGTGAGGGCGGCGCCCACCATCGACGGCGTGACGCCGTGGACACGTGAGGTGGGTCCCCGTCTGGGACGTGGCCTGCGGCGTGGCGCGGGCCGGGCGGAGGACGCGGCGCTCGACGCCCGGGTGGGCCACGTCGTGCTCGGTGCCGTCGCGGCCACGCTCCTGCTCGGCGTGCTGGTTGGTCCGATGGCGGGTCTGGTGCTCGGACTCGTCGGGGGAGGCGGGTCGTGGTGCGGATCGGTCATGCGTCAGCGCCGCGCGGCCCACCAACGCGCCACGGCGGTGCTGGACGCGGTGCCCGACATGATCGAGCTGCTCCGGCTGGCGACCCTTGCCGGCCTGACCGTGCGGCTGGCGGTGGAGGCGGTGGCCGACCTCGTGCCGGGTCCGGTCGTCGAGCCGTTGGCCCTGGTGGTGCGTCGCGCACAGCGCGGGGACCGACTCGCGGATGCGCTCGGCGAGCTCGGAGCGCTCGGGCCACCGGCGCGCCCCCTCCTCGACGCCCTGCTCGCGACCGAGCGCTACGGCGTTCCCCTCGAGCCCGTGCTCGAGCGCCTCGCCGTCGAGGCGCGGGATCAACGTCGTCGGCGCCGCGAAGAGGCAGCTCGGCGGGTCCCCGTGCAGATGCTCTTCCCCCTGGTGTGCTGCACCCTTCCGGCCCTGGTCGTGCTGACCGTCGTGCCGTTGCTCGCGCGGGCGTTCGCCTCGCTCGCGCCCTGAAACCTGCCCCCGAAAGGCCGCACCGCACCGCGGTGCACCGCTCCGTGACCCCGACCGGTGTCACGACTATCGAGAGGAAGTTCCACCGATGCTCCATGTCGTCGTCCAACTGCAGTGCTGGCTCGTCACCCGAGACGGGCTCGCCGGCGCGCCCCCGCCCACCCGCCGGGCCCCGTCGGGTCCCCAACGCCGGTGGCGCGGTGACGCGGGTCAGACCACCGCGGAATACGCGCTGGTGCTCATCGGCGCCGCCACCCTTGCGGTGCTGCTCATCACCTGGGCCACCAAGACCGATCGGATCGGCAAGCTCTTCGATGCCGTGATGAACCAGGTCACCGGGCACGTCGGCTGACCCGGGTGCGTTCACCCCGCCGCGGCCATCGGCGCCGGGCTCGCGCCGCAGACGACCAGGGGCAGTCGACGGTCGAGCTGGCCCTCGTCCTGCCCTTCGTGGTGGTGGCGCTGCTGCTCGTTGTGCAGGTGGGCGTCGTGGCCCATGACCAGGTCCTGGTCACCCACGCCGCACGCGAGGCGGCGCGGGCCGCCTCGGTCAGCGCGGACCCCGACGCCCCCCGCCGAGCGGCGGTGGCGGGCGGGGGTCTCGACCCGTCCCGCCTCACGGTCACCACCGAGGGCCGCGCCGGACCGGGTTCCGTCGTGCGCGTGCATCTCGAGTACCGCTCCCCGGTGCGCCTGCCACTGGTGCGCATCGCCGCCGCGGACGTCGCGCTGCGCGCCGATGCTGCGATGCGCGTGGAGACGGATCGATGACGGCGCCCGGGGTGGTGGCGGGACGGGTGCCGGCGCGCCCGCGGGCACCGCCCGAGCCCGGGCGGCGTCAGCGATCGAGGAGCTCGCGCAGGAGCGCGATCGCCCCTGCCTTGTCCAGGGGCTCGTTGCCGTTGCCGCACTTGGGGGATTGCACGCACGATGGGCAGCCGTCCTCGCACGGGCACGAGGCGATCACTTCGAGGGTCGCCGCGAGGTGGTCGTCGGCCGCGGCGAAGCCGAGCTCGGCGATGCCCGCTCCACCGGCGTACGCGTCGTAGATGGTGATGGTCGGCAGGCCCGTGTCGGGGTGGAGCGCGGTCGAGACGCCGCCCACATCCCAACGGTCACAGATCGTGAACAGCGGCATCATGCCTATCGCGGCGTGTTCCACCGCGTGCAGCGTTCCGGGCCAGTCCGCCAGATCGACATGGGCCCGGTGCAGCAACGCCGGAGGCACCGTGTACCAGAACCCACGGGTCGTGAGCTCGCTCGGCGGCAGGAACAGCTCCTCCGAGCTGAGCAGCTCGCCACTGAACCGGTCGAAGCGCTTGAACCCGACGACCCGTGAGACGACGCGCACCGTGCCCACGGCGAGCGAGCTGCCGCCGACCGGGCGGGCGTGGTCGGTCTGCAGGATCGAGATCTGCGTCTCGGTCCGCGGCTGGGTGTACTCGCCGCCGTCGAACGGCTCGACGATGGCGGCTCGGTCCTCGAGGTCCAACGAGTGGACCCGGAAGGCGGTGCCCCGATGCAGGTACACGGCGCCGGGGTGGACCAGGTGGCAGGCCCGCCCCAGGTCTGCCGTGCCGATCAGGGTGCCGTCGGCGAGGGCGATCTGCACCTCGTCGGTGCTGGAGCCGCGCAGACCCACGCCGTGGGCCGGCCACCCCCGCCCGGCCCAGACCGCGATGGGCTCGCGCATCGAACCCCGCCCGCGGGGGCGCAGCCGCAGTCGATCGTCGATCACCAGGTCCCGCACGCCGTCGTCGAGGGCGTCGGGCCACCACGCTTCATCCGCATGGGACAGCGGCTGCTCGTACGCCGCGCAGGCCAGGTGCGGGAGCAGGACATAGGGATTGGCCGGGTTGATCACCGCCGGTTCGGGGGGACGGGTGAAGACCTGGTCGGGGTGCGCCATCAGCCACTGGTCGAGCTGGTCGTCACCGGCGAC
>JBBQHT010000037.1:0-24773 GCA_038324235.1 Acidimicrobiales bacterium | reverse complement strand
CCGCCGGCCGGCGCGGGGGGCCCCCCCCAACCCCCTTCCCCCGCGGGCGGCCGGCCCCGCTACCCACCGCGGCCCGCCCCCGGCGCCGCCTCGGTAGCCGGCGCCCGCGCCCCGCCCCCACGGCAGCCGCTGTGACAAGGGCAGCGTCGAGACCTGACCGGTGGTCTGGCCGGCCGTCTGACAGGCCGCCGACGGGCCGATCGGCGGAGCCGGCTCACCCTTGGTCAAGACCGCACACGCAGATCACATTCTCCTAACAGCGGGTCCCCAAGATGAGGGGCAAGGTCAGGACGACCGAGAGGGACCGGGACACCGGGCCTCCGCCAGCCCCGATCAGACGGACCCCCATCCCCCTTCCACCCGCTTCCAAGGAGCACCCCATGCGCAAGTTCATCGCCACCACCGCCGCCGGCCTGGCCCTCGTCACCGGTTCCGCCGCCATCGCGGCGTTCACGCCGATCGGCACCGCCTTCGCCCAGGACGGCACCTCACCGACCACACAGGCCCAGAGCTCGACCCAGAACGGAAAGCACGAAGGCCGGGCGGAACGCCGCCACCATGTGGCCCGCGCCGCGATCAAGGACGCGGCCGGCGTCATCGGCATCGCCCCGAAGGACCTGGCGGCCGCCCTCAAGGACGGCCAGTCGGTGGCGGAGGTCGCCACCGCCCACAACGTCAACCCCCAGACCGTGATCGACAAGCTGGTCACCGACGCCGGCGCCCGCCTCGACAAGGCCGTGACCGAAGGCAAGCTGACCCAGGAGAAGGCCGACAAGGCCAAGGCCGCGCTGCCGGATCGGGTCACCAAGCTCGTCAACAAGCACTTCGACGGCACCAAGGCCAGGGCCGCCGCGGGCACCAACGGCTGACCCGCCCCGCTCGGCCATCCCTTCCGAAATTGAGGCGGTCCGTCCCGCATGGTGCGCTGGATGGTCTCAATTACGGGAGACCGGAGTACCAAAACGACGAACCGGGGCCGACCAGATGGTCGGCCCCGGCTCGTCGTTGCGGTGGGAGACCGCGAAGGTTGATCAGGCGGCGGGCTTGTTCGGATCGGAGACCGCCAGGGCGGTGACCATGCCGAACAGGCCGTCGGCGTTCTCGGCGTGGCTGAGGATGTGGCAGTGCCAGGCCCACACGCCGATGTCGTCGGCGGTCGGCATGACGAGCACGCTGTAGCGCTCGCCGGGGCCGATCAGGATCGTGTCGGCGTAGTACGGCTGGTCGAGCGCCACACCGTCCTTGGCGACCACGAGCTGGAGCACGTGATGCAGGTGCATCGGGTGGTTCAGCAAGCCCTCGTTGTAGTAATGCGCCAGGATCACGTCGCCGGGCTTGGCGCCGATGGGCGTGGTGCCCGGGTATTCCTTGCCGTTGATGCTCAGGCCGATCGTGCCGGCGTCGTTCAGGACCAACGGGAGCTCTTGGGTCACCTTGAGGTCGGCGGGCATCTTGTAGCCGCTGATCGTGCGTCCAGCGGGCAGCGGGATGTCGCCGATCTGGAACACCGCGAACAAGCCGTTGGGCACGGCCACGGCGCCGTTCATGTGGGCGTGGTACATGCCGAGCTGGTACGTGTTCGGGTTGGTCCACGAGTACGTGAAGGTCTGGCCCGGGTCGATGTAGGGCTGGGTCAGGGGGGCGATGCCGTCCATGTCGAACGGCGTGCTGATGCCGTGGGTGTGCATGTCGGTCGAGACCGGCAGGCTGTTCTTGAGCACGATCTTGACCTTGTCGTTGGGCTCGGTGCGGATCCACGGGCCCGGCACCATGCCGTTGTAGGCCCAGGCCTTCACGACCTTGCCCGGGGAGACCTCCCAATCCACGATCGAGGCCTCGATGTTGAACACCTTGGTGCCGTCGGCTTCGACCGAGCTCGGGGGCATCTTCACGTTGCCGACGCCCTTGGTGCTGCCGCCGGCCTTGGTGAACGCCGCCAGTCCGGCCTCCATGCCGGCCTTCATCTTCGTGTCCATCGCCTTGTACTCCTCGGGCGTGGGGTTCGCCGAGGCCTCCATGCCGGCCATCGCCGTGTCCACGGCGGCGCCGCCGCCCTCGGCGACGACCAGGGTGGCCTTCATGCCCGAGTCGGCATGGCCGGGGATCGCGCAGATCAGGTTGTAGGTGCCCGCCGCGAGGGTGCCCAGGTCCAGCGTGCCCGTCTTGCCGGGCTGGATGTCCGCGCTCTTCTTGCTGCCGTCGGCCAGCGCCACGTTGTGGACCATGGTCCCGTTGTTCGTGATCGCCAGCGTCACGTCGCCCGGCTTGGCCGAGAGGGCAGCCGGCGTGATCTTGAACTCCGTCAGGGTGACCGGGATGGGTGCGGCCGCCGCGGTCGTGGCGGAGCTCGTGCCGGCGTCCTTGGTGGACACCACGACCAAGCCGAGCGCGGAGAGCAGGAACGCCCCGACGGCGATGAGGGTGGCCACGAGGGCCAGTGCGGATCGGTCTTCTGTAGACCCGTTGGTGGGCATCGATACTCCTTCTGCGGGCCAGGTGCCCGGGCGGTGGACATCAGCGGGAGACGAGGTGGATCGAAGGCCCCACCGGCCCGCGCGCCACCGCTGTCCCATCTCTGATGTGTGTCCTTCTCAGCCTCGTCATATCTAGAGCAGATCGGCAGGGCCTCCTGTCGGTCCGACTAGGGACTTTGGTCCCTACTCGCGGGTCTCGGTTGTGCCCACCATCGGGGACACGGAGGCGGCGATCCGGCTGCCAACCCTCGCCGTTGCAGGTCGGCGGACCGACACCACCCGGACCGGGGTCCGGCACGAAGGAGAACGCACCATGCGCGTGTTGTTGCTTGAGGGAGATGCGGGGGCCGCGACCGGTGCTGCTGAGGAGCTGCGGGCCGCGGGCCACGAGCTGGCTCGTTGCCACGAGGCGGGCATCGACACGTTCCCGTGCAACGGCTTGATCGAGGGCCACCAGTGCCCCATCGACGCCGGCGCCATCGACGTCGCGGTCGTGGTGCGTGACGACTTCGAGCGACCCACCGGTGCGGTGCCCCTCGGCGCACAGAACGGGCGAGTCCCGACTGCGGGAGAAGACGGCGTGAGCTGCGCGCTCCGTCGGTTCATCCCGGTCGTCGTCGTCGGTCCTGACCGGTCGCCATTCCTCGACTTCGCGACGGCGATCAGCGCCGATGCGGACATGGTCGTTCCGGCGGTCGAGCACGCCGCGGCCGCGCCGCTGCCTCGCCACAGCGCCGCGGCCGCCCAAGCCCTGCGTGAGGTCCTCGACACCCACGACCTGCCCGATGTCACCGCGGACGCTCGGGTGCGGCGCCGGGGCAACGACCTGCGGGTGGTGCTCCACACGTCCGAGGACGTGCCGCCGATCGTCCACGAGATGGCCGCGGTGCGCGCGGTCGGGGCGATCCGGGCCTTCGATCCACACGCCGGCGTCATCGACGTGACCCTCAAGGCCTCGTCTGCTTCGCCGGACGTCTGATCGCGCGTGGCGGATGCTTCCGTGAGCGTCCGTCGCGCGTGCCTTCTCGTTCCGGTCGGGCCGGGCACGACCTGGCTACGATCACGCGGTGCTCCGACTCCAGAACAAGGTCGTCATCGTCACCGGGTCCTCGAGCGGCATCGGCGAGGCCACCGCTCGAGCCTGCGCCGCCGAGGGCGCCACGGTCGTCGTGAACTCCGCCACGTCGGTCGAGGCCGGCGAAGCGGTCGCCGCGTCGTTGCCGTCGGCGAGCTACGTGCGAGCTGACGTGAGCATGCCGGCCGAGGCCGAGGCGCTCCTGGCCACGACGCTCGAACGCCATGGCCGGCTCGACGTGCTGGTGAACAACGCAGGGACCACCAAGGTCATCCCGCACCACGATCTCGATGCCGTGACCGACGAGGTGTTCCGGCGGATCATGGATGTGAACCTGTTCGGCACGTGGCAGCTCATCCAGTCGGCCATGCCGCACCTCAAGGCGACCGGCGACGGCTCGATCGTCAACGTCACGTCCATCGCCGGCGTGCGGCCGACGGGCAGCTCGATCCCCTACGCCGTGTCGAGGGCGGCGCTGAACCACCTGACCGTGCTGCTGGCCAACGTCACGGGCCCCGAGGTCCGCGTCAACGCCGTGGCGCCCGGGCTCGTGCGGACCCCGTGGACCCAGGATTGGGGACCGCTGCACGACGACATGGCTCGCCGGGCGCCGCTCGGCCGCTCGGCGGATCCCGCCGACATCGCCGAGGTGATCGTGGACGTCGCCACCGCCCGGTACCTGACCGGGCAGGTGGTGGTCGTCGACGGTGGCCTGTCGCTGCGGTGACCGTGCCGCGGGGCTTCAGCTGAGCAGAGGGAGGAGCGCGCCGGCCGCTTCGTCGAGGCACTCGTTGGTCAGGTGGAGCCCATCGGGGCGCAGGCACCGGTCCGCCTTCTGCTCGCCGGTGCCGAGGAGCGTGGCGAGGTCGGCCACCGTCACGAACGGGCGGCTCGCGGCGATCGTGGTGGCAAGTTGTTGGATGTGGCGATTGGCGGTGCCCACGCGGGCCTCCGCCGTGCGCACGTGACCGACCCACACGACCTTGGTGCCGGTGCCGGCGAAGGCGTCGAAGCTGGCGGCGAGGCGCGAGCTGTACTCGGCGTCCCACGCCTGGGTGTCGGCCAGCGGCACGACCACCTTGCCGCGCGCATCGGTCAGGTCCTGTGCGTCGTTCGACGACACGGAGAACACGAGCACCGCGGGCGGGAAGTCGCGGGCGAGCTGCTGCAGCCGGGTGGGCCAGTCGAACCGGTCCGGCCGGGCCAGGCCCGTGCCCTCCTCGCCGATGACCTTGACCTCGACGTGGTCGGCCTGGCCAGCTGACCCGACCGCGGTGCGGATCGCGGCGCCGAGCCCGATGGAGATCGAATCGCCGGCGACGGTGATCTTGCGCGCCGGCGCGGGCGTCGTTGCGGCGGTGGCGTTCTGCGCCGGCGTCGTTGCACAGGCGGAGAGGGCGAGGGCCGCGATGGTCATCAGCACGACGAACGGTCGGGACCATCGCCACGGTCCGGCGCGGTGGGTTCGGGAAGCCGGTCTCGGCAGCGGGCTGATCATCACACGTTGGTCATCGGCGGCACGGTCCGCTCGACGGTAGTGGAGGCGCGGGGGTCGACGGGCGCGGTCCTGGCCGTCTGCCGGTAACGGGGATCGGGCGGCTGAACCCGTATCGCACCGATGGGCTTGCGTCTTTGCGCAGGCCAACCGTCGCCCGCGGCGTCGACCCGGGCACCAGCGCCGTTGGTTGATCACGTCAGGCGTCGGGGTGAGCTCGCGGTGTGATCCCAGCTCTTTTCGGTTGATCTCAGTGTCGGGGTTCGGTAGAGTCGAACGTATGTTCGACTCGGAGTTGGGGGCGGGGTGGAGGGCAGGGCCCGGGAGCTGGCCCAGGCCGACGTGTCGTCGGTGTTTGATGATGATCTGGGTGCGGTGGCGTTGGAGCGGGCGGTGAGCTTGTTGGAGGCGGCCAAGGCGCATGTGGGCGCCGAGCTGGAGGCCCGTCAGAGTTGTGATCGGGAGCACGGGTTGCGGACGGGGGCGTGGGTGGCGCGGGAGGCGGGGACGGCGCCGGCGGCGACGCGGTTGCGGGTGCGGGTGCGGGTGGTGGTGCGGCAGTGGCCGGTGATCGATGCGGCGTGGGCGGCGGGGGCGCTGTCGTGGGAACACGTCCGGGTGCTCGTCTGCGCCAGCAACCCGCGGGTCATCGACGCGATCGGCGGGATCCAGGACTCGATCGTCGCGTTGGCGGCGGGGTGCGGGTTCGGGCAGTGGCAGGGCGATGTGCGGGCGTTGATCGCGTTGGTGGACCAGGACGGCCCCGAACCCCGCGACGGCGACGGCAGCAACCGGTTGGGGTGGAAGACGACGATGGACGGGGTGCTCGATGTGCAGGGCCGGTTCACCTATGACTTGGGTCTTGCGTTGCGGACGGCGGTGGACCGTAAGGCCGACGAGTTGTTCCGCCGGTATACCCGGGACCGGGAGACGTTCCCGGAGCTGGTGGTGCCCGGCCGGGCGGAGTTGTCCGCTCTGGCGTTGATCGAGCTGTTGCGCGTCGCGGTCGGGGCGGACACGAAGCCGGCGCGGCCGGAGGTGACCCTGGTCAAGCATCGGGGGAAGCTGACCGGCGCGGATGGGCATCCGGTCGGCGGGGAGTTGGCCGGGGTGTGGGGCTGTGTCGGCGACGTCACCGAGGTGACGGTGAACGATGCGGGGGTCCCGCTCGCCGTGGGCCACACCTATCGGCTGGCCACCGCCGCGCAACGGCGGGCGTTGGCGATCCGTGACGGGGGGTGCACGTTCGCGGGGTGTGACCTCGGGATCAACTGGTGCGACGCCCATCACGTGATCGCGTGGGATGACGGCGGTCCCACCGACCTCGCCTCGCTCGCCCTGGGTTGTCGCCGTCACCACGGCGTCGCGCATCGCCGCGGCTGGTCGATGGGGCTTACCGACGACGGCTGGACCTGGTGGACCTCACCATCGGGGATCAGCCGGTGGGGCCAACGCCACTTCCGGCGCCGCACCGGCCCCACCCCCGACCAGGCCGGTTACCGGCCCGGCATCATCCACCTCGCCCCCGACCCCCGCGCCCGCCCCGGCGATGAGAATGACACCGGTGGCGCCACCGACCCCCTCGCCGACACCGGCTGACCCGCCGACACCGGGTGAGTCCCGAACGGTGACCGCCCGGACGTGCGTCCAAACCCAGAAGATCGTCACCGTCTCCCCTGCCGAGGCGACGTTGGCGCGTGGGCGGTCCCGTCCGGCCCGCACTGCCGGGGGCTCGAGGCGAGCCGCCACGGACCAGCGCGTCGTGGTGCCCCCGGAGGGACTCGAACCCTCGATCCTCGGATTAAAAGTCCGGTGCCTTAACCATCTGGGCCACGGGGGCGGACCATTATGGCCCGCCGTGCGCCCGATCTCCGAATGGTTGCCCGGGTCGCAGCCGAGATCCGCAGATGGTCGCAGCACTACGATCGGGTGACCGGCGAGGGAGGGGACAGGGACGGTTCGTGCTGTCGAAGGCGATGCGGCTGCGGGTCGACCACCTCTGGGAGGTGGCGTGGGCGAACGGGATCACCAACCCGACCGTCTGCGTCGAGGTGTTGGCGGTCGCGCTGGTCGTGGCCCAGGTCGAGGCGGGGTCGTCACGCGCTCCGGCGCGCCTTGCGGATCGCCGCCTCGCCGGGGCGGTCGCCACCGCCTTGAGCTCCGGTGACCCGGGCGCGATCGAGCGCACCGTCGATGCGCTGGAACACGCAGCGCGGATCGAGGCCAGCAGCCCCGTGGCCCAGACGCTGGCGGCGGACCCCGCGCGGGGGGCGCTCGTGCTCGCGGCCGCCCGTGCCGTCGTCGGCGGCGCGGCGGCCGACGCGGAGACCGAGGCGAGCCCCGACCGAGGCGCAGCGGATCTTCCGGGGGACCTGGTAGGGGACGTCTACGAGCACGTCCTGAACAAGCTGGCCGGCGCCGGGCACTACGGGCAGTTCCGCACACCCGGTCACCTCGTCTCGTTCGTGGTCGATCTGGTGGATCCCCAACCAGGTGAACGCGTCCTCGATCCAGCGTGCGGCACCGGCAGCTTCTTGATCGAGGCGGCGCGGGCGACCCGGTCGATGCCGGCCGGCCACCCCACCAGTTCGACCCGGGCTCGAGGACCGTCAGGGGTGCTGCGCGGGGACGAGATCGATCCGGCCATGGTGCGCATCGCGCAGCGCAACCTCCTCCTGCACGGCCTGGAGGCGGCGGAGGTGGCCCAGGCCGACGGGTTGCTGGAGGCCACGACCGCGACGGTCGTGGTGGCGAACCCGCCGTTCGGGGGCTCGGTCCGCGCCGCGACGGCAGCCCGCTTCTCGTGCGGGTCCGCGAAGACCGAGCTGTTGTTTCTCGAGCAGATCATGCGCCGACTGGCGCCCGGCGGCCGCGCGGGCGTGATCGTGCCGTGGGGCGTCGTGGCGAACCGGACCAGGAGCGCAGCCGCCCTACGGACGGCGTTGCTCCACGACCAGCACCTCGACGCCGTGATCGAGCTCCCCGCCGGCGCGTTCGGTCCCTACACCGACAGCCGAACCGCCGTGGTCCTCTGGCACACGAGCGGGCGCGGCGCCTCTGGGCCCACCCCCGCGCCGCCCGAGGTGGCCCGCTCGGCTCCCAAGACCGGGCATGACGTGTTCATGGCTCGGGTGCGCGACGACGGGTTCACGCTCGATGATCGGCGCCAGCCCACCGGTCGGAGCGAGCTCGGTCAGGTCGCCGCTTCGTTCGCCGCCTGGTCGCGCGGCGTCGTGCCCGTGGCCCAGCCGGAGGGGCCGGCGATGCGCTCGGTGCCGATCGACGAGATCGAGGCCGCCGGTGGGCTCCTCGCTCCCGCTCGCTTCGTAGCATCCCGCCCGGCGGCGGCGGACGTGACTGAGCACCTCGAGCGGGCGGTCGCGGCGATGGCCGCGCCGCTGCACGAGCTCGACGGAGTCGTGCGCGAGTTGGAGCGGCTGGTGTGAGCCGGCCCCGCGCCGCCCTCGGGGACCTGCAGCCGGGCACGCTCGGTGCGCTTGTCTCGTTCCGCACCGAGACGGTCCGCGCGGACGCCATCGAACCAGACACGCCCTACGTCGGGCTCGAGCACCTCGAACCCGAGACGGGTCGGTGGCGGTGGGTGCGCGCCGGGAACGCCGCGGTGCGCTCACCCAAGGGCGTGTTCGGATCTGGGGACCTGCTCTACGGTCGGCTCCGACCCAACCTGCGCAAGTGCGCGGTGGCGACGGTGGCGGGTGTGTGCAGCGCCGACATCTTCGTGCTGCGCCCCCACGACCCGGCGGTCGCGCCGCTGCTCGGCCTGCTCCTGCGCAGCGCCGCGTTCGCGACCCACGTCGGCGACCTCGCCACCGGGGCCAACCTGCCCCGGGTCCTGGCGGCGGATCTGCTGGCGGTCCCCGTGGCGTGGCCGGTGGGACCCGATGCCGATCGGCTGGTGGCCATGGCGGCTGCGGCGGGGCGGGCGCGCGATCTGATCCGCGACCTCGATGGGCGGGTGGCGGCGGTCGAGGGGGCTGTCGCTGACGCCCTCGCGGCGCCGCCGCGGGAGGTCTGAGCGCCGGGGGAGGGTGCACTACGGTCGGGAGATGACCGAGGTGGCCGCCGACCGGCGTGAACCCGATGCCGTCGACAGCGCCAGGGCCGGGTCCGAGGCGGGCGCCGCGGCAGACCCGTCCGGTCTCCGGCGGTTCTGGTCGGCCGTTGCGTTCCCCGTGGCGTTCTTCGTCGCCCTCGGCGCGGTGATCATGGTGCTGTCGTGGTTCTCCTCGGCGCATCTCGATACCTGGACGGGGTACCTCGTCAAGGTGCCCCATCAGTTCCGGGGGGACCACCTGTTCACCGGCTGGATGCGCTACGACGCGTATTGGTACACCGACATCTCCGATCACGGCTACGGCTACACGCCGGGCGCGATGTCGTCGGTGGCGTTCTTCCCGGCGTACCCGCTCAGCATGCGGCTGCTCGAGAACGTCACGACCGACTACATGCTCGCTGGCATCCTGCTCACGTTCCTGAGCGGGCTGGCCTTCGCCGTGCTGTTCTACCGGTGGTGCCGCTTGCGCTACTCCGACTCGGTGGCGCGCCTCGCCGTGGTGTTGCTGTTCGTGTTCCCGTACGCCTGGTACCTGTTCGGCGCGGTGTACGCAGACGCCTTCTTCTTGGCCTTCACGATGGCGGCGTTCCTGCTGCTCGAGAAGGACCGGCCCGTGCTGGCCGGTCTCGCCGCCGCGGTCGCCACCGGTGCCCGCCCGGTGGGTGTCGGTGTGTTCGTGGGTCTGGTCGCGGTCGAGATCGAGCGGCGTCGCGTGCTCGAGATCCCGTTCTTCGACCGGGCGAAGCTGGTCGGATGGTCGGCGGCCAGGCACCGTCCAGGTCCCGATGACGCCGACACATCGCAGGACGGCGCCCC
The DNA here is from genome assembly GCA_038324235.1 of Acidimicrobiales bacterium. GTDB lineage: Bacteria > Actinomycetota > Acidimicrobiia > Acidimicrobiales > Acidimicrobilacustridaceae > JBBQHT01. The sequence continues at coordinate 14,838 of JBBQHT010000037.1, read as the reverse complement.
GACGCGGTGGATTCGCGTGCGACCGGGGAACGCGAAGGCCAAGGACCTGGGCCTGCTGCTGTCGCTCGGCGGGCTGGCCGCGTGGTGCACCTATCTGTGGCGCACCTACTCGGATCCCCTGTTGTTCACCGAGATCGAGGGCGTGCCCGGCTGGGACCAGGCGCAGGGCCCGTCCACCTGGTTCAAGTACCACTGGTTCGATCTCCTGCGGCAGTACCGCTTCTTCGTGCACGACCACGTCAACTCGTGGGACTTCCTCGTCTACACGACCGACGTCTCGTTCCAGGCGGTGCTCGCGTTCGCGTTCCTGCTGGCCGTGCCGCTCGTGATCCGCCGCGTCGGGTGGGGCTACGCCGTGTACGTCCTGACCGTGGTGGGCATCCCGATCATCGGCACGAAGGACTGGCAGGGCACCGGGCGGTACCTGCTCGGCGCGTTCCCCGTCTTCCTCGCGTTGGCGGCGTGGCTGATCGAGCGCAACCACGTCACCACCCGGCGGGTGCTCATCGGCGCCAGCGCCGGCCTGCTGCTGTTCATGACCTCAGCGTTCGCCCGCGGCTACTACCTGTCGTGAGCGCCGGCTCGGGCCGCGCCGGCAGGGCCTCTATCATCGTGCGGTGCCCGCCCCCAGCCCGGTGACCGCCGGATGAGCAACTTCGAGAGCCTCACGATCTTCTTCCCTGCGTGGAACGAGGAGGACACCCTCGAGCGGGCGGTCGCCGCGGCGCGAGAGGCTGGCGACAGCCTCGTCGCCAACCACGACATCGTCTGGTACGAGGTACTGATCATCGACGATGCGTCCACTGATGGCACTCCGGCGCTGGCCGACAAGCTGGCGGCCGAGGACCCGCGGGTTCGTGTCGTGCACCACGCTCAGAACCGCAAGCTGGGCGGCAGCCTCAAGACCGGGTTCGCCGAGTCGCGCGGCGAGCTCGTGCTCTACACCGACGCCGATCTGCCCTTCGACATGGCCGAAGCGGCCAAGGCGGTCCGCATCATGCGGATCTACGACGCCGACATCGTCAGCGCCTTCCGCTTCGATCGCACGGGCGAAGGCCCTCGTCGCCTCGTCTACTCGTACGTCTACAACCACCTCGTGCAGCTGCTGTTGGGACTGCGGCTGCGGGACATGAACTTCGCCTTCAAGCTGGTGCGGCGGCGCGTGCTCGACCACGTCGAGCTCAAGAGCGAAGGCTCCTTCATCGATGTCGAGTTGCTGGCCCGTGCGCAGCGGCTGGGCTTTCAGATCGTGCAGTTCGGTGTCGACTACTTCCCCCGCACGCGCGGCATCTCGACGCTGTCGTCCAACGCCGTCATCCTCAAGATCATCAACGAGATGCGCACGCTGCAGAGCGAGCTCAAGTCGTTGTCGCCGCTACCCGCGACCGTGTTGCACCCCGACGATGACGCCGAACGGTGACTGATCCGTCGACCGGTCCCGACGGTCGCCTGCTCATCGTGAACGCCGACGACTACGGGCTCACCCTCGGGGTGGCTCGAGCCATCCTCGACGCGCACCTCCACGGGGTCGTCACCTCGACCTCGGTGCTGGCGCTCGCCCCGGCGTTCGACGCGACCGTCGAGTGGCTGCACGACGTCCCCGCGCTCGGCACCGGCGCCCACCTCGCCCTCGTGGGCGAGGACCCGCCGTTGCTGTCGGCCCGCGAGATCCCGACGCTGGTCGACGCACGGGGTGCCCTGCACCTGTCGTGGCGCCAGTTCCTGCCCCGGGCGGCGGCGGGGCGCATCGATCCTGACGACCTGCGCCGCGAGCTCGGCGCGCAGATCCAGCGGATCACCGCGGCCGGCGTCACGATCGATCACCTGGACACGCACCAGAACCTGCACCTCTGGCCGACCGTGGCGGCGGTCGTGATGGAGCTTGGCGAACTGCACGGCATCCGGGTCATCCGCGTCACGCGCTCGGCGGCGCGCTCACCGGTCGGCACGGTCGTGCGCCGGCTGGCCCAACGGCTCGAACGCCAGCTCGACCTGGCCGGTTGGGCGTACGCCGCGGCGTCGACGGGTCTCGACGAGGCCGGCCACCTGGACCGCACGGCCATGGTCAACGCGCTCTTCCGCCTCGCCGCCAGCGGGGGCGCCGCGGCCGAGCTCGCCACGCATCCCGGCGAAGCGGGTGACCCGGACCTGGTTCGCTACCGGTGGGACTACCAGTGGGGTGACGAGCACGCTGCCCTGCGCGCCGATGAGGTGCGGGCGGCCATCGACGAGCTGGGCTTCCGGCTCGGGACCTTCGGCGACCTCGCCCAGGAGCAGCGACTCGATGCGTGAGAAACGCCGGCGATGAGGGCGCCTCGCAGCCCGGCGGCGAGCCGCGCGATCCAGCTGTTCGACGATGCGCCGCGGGGCGACCGCTTCCACGTGCGTGCTCGCTGGTGGTCCTGCCCGTTCCCGGCCCTCGAGCGTCACGTCCCGGTGGCAGGTCGGGTGCTCGAGGTCGGATGCGGCCACGGCCTGCTCAGCTTGTACCTCGCCCTGTGCAGCCCCGGCCGATTGGTCGAGGGCATCGACATCGACACGCACAAGATCGAGCTGGCCCGCGCCGCGGCCGCCGGCCTGGATCCGGGCGAGGCCCATGTGACCTTCACCGCCGTCGAACCGGGTGATCTCCCGGACGGTCCCTTCGACGCGATCGTGATCAACGATGTGCTGTACCTGATGCCGGCCGAGCTCCGCCTGTCGGTGCTCGCCTCCTGTGTCGCGCGCCTGGCGCCAGGGGGCGTGCTGTTGGTGAAGGAGCTCGACACGGCGCCGCGCTGGAAGTACGAGATCGGACGCGGGCAGGAGATCCTCGCCACGCGGGTGCTGCGCTACACCCAGGGCGCCGACATGGAGATCGTGCCGATGCAGGACTTCGTGGATCAGCTCGAGACGTTCGGTCTGGCGGTGCACGGCGTGCGGGTCGATCGTGGCTACCCGCACCCGCACCACCTGTTGATCGCGCGGCACCCCCCGTCGTGACGTCGCGGCGGCGCCCCGGCGGCGGCGTGCTCGCCACCTGTCTCGGACTGGGTCTCGGCCTCGGCGCGGCGGCCGTGGCCGGCGTCGTCGCCCGTCGACTTCGCACGGATCCGGATCTGCGGCAGCGGTGGGAGCGCCAGGCCCGGATCTGGCGGCTCATGGCTCGTCGGGCCGGGCACTTCGCGACCATCACGGTCCGCGGTGTGGGCGCGGACGAGGCGCGCCGGGAGGCGCTCGACGAGCAGTTCGCCATCCGCACCGCGGAGGACGTGGCCGAAGAGCTCGGGCACATGAAGGGCGCCATCATGAAGCTCGGCCAGATGCTGAGCTTCATCGCCGAGGGGCTGCCACCCGAGGCGCAGGCGGCGCTGGCCAGCCTGCAGCAGGATGCCCCACCGATGGCCCCGAGCCTCGCAGCCGGCGTCGTCCGCGACGAGCTCGGTCGCGCCCCCAGCGAGCTGTTCCTCGAGTGGGACCCCGAACCAGTCGCGGCGGCATCGATCGGGCAGGTGCACCGGGCGGTGCTCCGCGACGGCCGGATCGTCGCCGTGAAGGTCCAGTACCCCGGGGTCGGCCGGGCGATCAAGGGCGACCTCGACAACGCGGAGATGCTCTCGGCGCTGTTCTCGGCCGCGGCGCTGCAAGGTCTCGACCCACACGCGATCATCGACGAGCTGCGCACCCGCATGTACGACGAGCTCGACTACCGGGTGGAGGCGGCGTGCCAGACGGAGTTCGCTCACCGGTACCGTGGCCACCCGTTCATCCGCATCCCGGAGGTCGTGCCCGAGCTCAGCACGGAGCGCGTGCTGACCTCCGAGTGGATCGACGGGACGAGCTGGGCGGACTTCGAGGCGCACGCGCCCGAGGCGCGGCGCCAGCGGGCAGCCGAGGTCGTGTTTCGCTTCGCCCAGGGTTCGGTGCACCGCCACCGGGTGTTCAACGGCGATCCGCATCCCGGCAACTACCGGTTCCACGACGATGGCTCCGTCACCTTCTTCGACTTCGGGTTGGTCAAGCGCTGGAGCGAGGGCGAGTGGGAGCGGATGCTGCCCGTGCTCGACGCGGTGCTGGACCAGGACGTGGCTCGCACGGTCGCCGCGATGGAACAGGTCGGCTTCATCCGCGCCGATCACGGCTTGGATCCCCAGCACGTCTACGACTGCGTCAGCCAGCCCTACCGCGCGTACATCACTGACGACTTCACGTTCACGCCGAGCTACACCGCGAACGCGCTGAGCTCGGTCCTGGATCTGCGGGGCCCGTACGCGGACGTCATCCGCCAACTCAACATGCCGGCGTCGTTCGTGATCCTGGATCGCGTGGTGTGGGGTGTGAGCGCGCTGCTCGGACGCCTCGAGGCCCGCAACAACTGGCGGGGAATCTTGCAGGAGTACCGCCACGACACGGCCCCGGTCACCGAGCTGGGCGAGCTCGAAGCGGCGTGGCGATCGTCGCGGTGAGACCGCCGGTCTGGCCCCCGCTGAGCCGCGAAGGTGTGCGCGTGCCACGGTGGTGGGTCGACTCGACCGACCCACCGACCGAAGAGGTTCGTGCATGAACCCAGACCCGACGATTGCGGCCGTGGCCGCGACCAACCGCCTCACCGCGGCCTGGGCGCGCCAGGTGGCCGCGGACGCCGGTCCCGGTCCCATCGACGGTGACGGCTTCGCGCTGTCGGGGGTGGGGGTCTGGATCATCCTCGCGCTGCTCGCCTCCGCCGCCGACGGGAGGGCGCGCGACGAGCTCACCGCCGCGGTGGGCCTCGACGCCGGCGACGCGGCCGATGCCGCAGTCGCCCTCGTGGCCGACGTCGACGCGATGGCCGCCGTGCGCAATGCGCTCGGCGTGTGGCTCGCGGCGGATGTCGTGCCGACCCGATGGTGGCGATCGACCGTGCCCGCCGAGGTCTGGGGTCACCTCCACGACGACCCCGCCGAGGATCAGCCGCGTCTGGACGAGTGGGTGCGCGAGCACACCGACGGGCTCATCGAGCGGCTGCCGATCGAGCTGCGCCGCGACGTGCGGTTGCTCATCGTGCACGCGCTCACGGTCGACGCGACCTGGCGGGCACCGTTCGTCGACACGATGATCCGCGGGGTCGGCCCGTGGGCGGACCGGTGGTTCAGTGCCCTGTCCCGGCGGTCCGCCGCGTGGGAGGACCTCGTCGTCGTAGACACCGCGTCGGGCCCGTTGACCATGCTGGCCGTCGAGAGCGACGGTGACGTCGTCGTCCACCTCGCGATGGCGGCTGACGACATGCCGGCCGTTGAGGTGATCGACCGCGCCATGACGGCGCTCGCCGGTGGCCACCCGCGCCGCACCGGCGTCGAGCTCGCTGATCCGCAGGGCCTCGGCGGGGGTGACGCCGCGATCGGGCCCGGCCTGGTCTGGCGGGACAGCATCGTGGCCCAACTCGTGCAGGTGGTGCCCCGGTTCACCGTGAGCACGAAGCATGACCTGCTGGCCCGGGCGGATCTCTTCGGGCTCGCCGCCAGCAAGGACGACTCGCAGGGTCACTTCCCCGGCATCAGCGAGTCGCCCCTGGCGATCAGCGACGCCGGCCAGGACATCACGGCCTCGTTCACCGAGCACGGCTTTCAGGCCGCGGCGCTGACGGTCCTCGCGGCGCAGGCAGGTGCGATGATCCCGACCTTCCAGGCGCGGTCGCTGGTCGTCTCGTTCGACCGGCCCTTCGCCTTCATCGCCACGTCGAAGGCGACGGGCCTGCACCTCGTGGTCGGGTGGGTCGCCGCGCCGGACGAGCCGGCGCGCAGTTGACGCCTCGAGCGATCCACCGTGGGTCAGTGCCGGCCCGCGGCCGCCTTGAGCTCCTTGACCACGGCGCGGGCGTCCTGCGCCGCAGTGGTCAGGTCGTCCTTGGCGGTCGTCAGGTCCTGGCGGGCGGCATCGACCGCGGCGGCGTTGGTCGCGGCGACGGCCTTGTCGCCCCTGTCGGGCGCGATGGCGGCGATGCTCGTGCTGGCCGTGTCGGCATGGGTGGTCGCAGAGGTGAGCCGGGCTTGGAGGTCGGCGAGGGCGTGCTCGGCGGCGGTCATGTCCGCGCCTGCCGCGGCCGCGGCCTGCACGCGGGTGGTCAGCTTCGCGGCGTCTGCGTCGAGCGTGGTGACCGCCGTGTGGATGTGCCCGCAGGCCGAGGTGACCAGGGCCTGCGGCGTGACGACGAGGTACACGCGGTACTGGTCGAAGATGGCCTGGTGATCGGCCCGGGCGTCGGCGACGGTCGTGTCGGCCGCCAGCTTCGTGCCGAGGGCCGTGAGGGCCGGGCCGTCGGCGGCGACCACGCCTGCGATCGTGCCGTTGACGTCGCACCCCGGTGCGGCGGTGAGCCGCCCACTGAGCTTGGTCAGTTGCGCTTGGCGGGCGGCGATCGCCGCGGCGCCGTCGGCCTTGAGCTGTTCGAGGGCGGCGGCACCCTTGGCCGACGCGGCCGGCGAGGTGGTGGGCGGCGCCGGGGCCGCCAGGCTGGGGGCCGCGAGGCCCGTGAGGCCGGCGAGGGCGAGGCCGCTGAGGGCCAGGCTCGTGCTGGCGAGGGTGAGGCGGCGAGTGCGGTGGTTCATGGTTCGGTCTCCTGACAGAGGATGAGGTGGTGCTCGCGGATCGGTGGGGTGGAACGTGGTGTGGATCAGCCGCGGGGATCGGTGGTGGCGTCCGACTGGCTGTGGTGCAGGTCGTCGCCGGCGCGGTCGAGGTCCTTCTGGACCTGATCGAGGTCCCGCTCGACGTCGTCGGTCTGTTGCGCCTGGCCGGTCGGCGCTGGCGGCGACGTCGTGGTGCTGGTCGCGCCGGCCAGACCGGGAGCCGCGGCGGCCGGCGTGGGCACGGGTGCGTTCGTCGATGGCGACGACGACGTCGTGGCCGGCTCCGTGATCGCCGCGGCGCTGGTCGGGGGCGGCGTTGGGGCCGAGCCGGTGGACGTGGCCGATCGGGCGCCGCAGCCGCTGACGGCCAGGACGGTCGTGGCGACGATCATCAGCGCGACGTTCCGGGTCCGCATGTTCGTGTTCATGGGAGCGATGATCGGGCCCACTCCTCAGGGGGGTGTGGGCAACACGTGATGAATGTGTGAGCGCCGGGTCCGCGACCCAGCCCGGCGAGCTACTCCCAGCCGAGGAAGCCGGGCAGCTTCTGCAGGAACTCCCGCTCGGCGGGCCACGCCGACGCCTCGGCCTGGGCCCGGATGAACCGGACCATCGGCAGCAACTTGTGCGGTTCGACGCGCCCGAGCTGATAGGCGATCTCCTGGGCCATGCGCTGACCCGCCTCGGGAGCGACGTCGCCCGGTTCGGCGTTGTCGAGGAAGAACATGAACTCGATGACGAGGGTCATGAGGACCTCGTCGAGGGTGCTGGACGGTTCGGCCATGTCAGGTGCCGAACAACGAACCCTGCGCGGCCGGGCCGAGCGCGATCGCCTCGGGCTCGTCGTCCTCGCCCAGGCCCTTCGCGATCAAGAAGCCCGTGGCCCGCTCGGCTTTGGGGTACCGGGCGACGAGCGCGTGGAACGCGGGGGAGTGGTTGGGCTCCACGAGGTGGGCCAGCTCGTGCACGAGCACGTAGTCGAGGACCCAGGTCGGCCAGTCGGCGAGGCGGTCCGAGACGCGGATGTCGCCGGCGTCGACCGAGCACGAGCCCCACCTCGCTCTCTGGACCTCGGACCAGCGCACCGATCGGGGCTGGGGCAGGTCGAAGCGGCGGGCCAGCGAGCGGGCGCGGGCCTCGACGTCGATGTGCTGGGACCGGTACTTCTTCTCGATCTTCGCGACCAGGTCGGCGACGTAGAGCTCCTCGTCCTTCTTGGTCATCCACGCCGGCATGTGCACCCGGATGCGGCCGTCGGTGACGACGGCCTGCACGGTCTTCTTGCGCTTGCGGCTGCGGATGACCTCGACGGGCATGGTCATGGCATCAGCGTCGCGGACCACGGCGACGCCGTGGCGGATCCCCGGCCGGGCACCGCCGCTCAGATGATGCGCTGGCCATTGGAGTGCTCGGGGATGATCGCGGGCGGGTCATCGTCGACGAGGAGCAACCGGTCGCCCAGCACGATCCGGTCGCCCTTGACCTCGATCCAGCGCGCGCCGAGGTTGGGCAGGCGCTCGAACGGCGCGCCGTGCTCGGCCTCGAGGGCGTACACGAGGCCACCGTGGGCGACCACCAGGACCTCGCCACCGCGGTACTCGGACTCGATCCGAACGATGGCTTCCAGCGTCCGCGCCAGCAGCGACTCGTCGGTCTCGACGCTCTCGGGTCGGCGCCGCTGCTCGAGGAAGCCGGGCCAGCCCGCTTCGATCTCGGGCGTGGTCAGCCCGGACCACTCACCCGCGTCGCGCTCGCGCAGGAGCGGCTCGACCACGACGGGTCCGACGCCGAGCTGCCCGCTCAGGATCTGCGCGGTGGCCATGGCCCGCTGGAGGTCCGACGAGACGATCGCGTCGACGGTGCCGAGGCGCAGGGCACCCCGGTAGGCCTGGTCCCGGCCGAGGTCCGAGAGCGGTGGATCGGCTTGGCCCTGCCAGCGGCCGAGGGCGTTCCACTCGGACTGGCCGTGGCGCACGAAGAGGAGGCGCGTCATCGTCGGGCACGGTACCGGCTCGGCGGGCGAGGACCGAATCGACCCGGGCGTTGCCCTGGCGCTGCCCGTCAACGGGTAGCCGCCGTGGGCCGCGCAGTACGATCCCCCGGTGGCCACGCTCCGACTCTTTGCTTCGGCACGCGATGCGGCAGGTGTCGCTCGCGACGACATCCCCGGCGCCACCGTCGGGGCCGTGCTGGCCGCGGCGCGCGAACGCTACGGCGAGGCGTTCGTCGCCGTGCTCGCCACGGCGCGGGTGTGGGTCAACGGGGAGCCGGCCACCGAGGATGACCTCGTGGCCGATGGCGACGAGGTTGCGGTGCTGCCCCCGGTGTCGGGTGGCGCGCTGGCCGTGGCGGACGCGTGAGCGGGGCCGGCCACGACATCGTGAGCCCCTCTGACGCGGCGGACGCTCCCGCAGACACGCCCACGGCGGCACCGTCGGCGACGTCGAAGGCCAAGGCCGGCGGTCGGGGCAGGAGCAAAGGCCCGAACCCGAGCGCGAGCGGGTCGTCGGCTCCTGACGCGGGGCGCCCCCAGGCCAAGGCGGCCCCGGCGCATCGCCAGCCCGCACGCAAGCCGGTCAAGAAGGTCGTCAAGAAGCCGGTCAAGCGGTCCGCCCGCAAGGCCCCTCGCCCGACGGCGGCGCCCGGTGCCGGTGGCGTCCCGGCGGCGAGCCGAGGTCGTCGTCCCCCGCCGCCGCGAGGTCGTCGTCGCCCCCCGGCCACGTGGGTGGAGCGGCTGTTCTGCGTGCCCAACACGGACGGACCGCGCGTCAGAGTGGGGCTGCTGTGGTTCGCCGTGCTCGCCCCGGCCACCTACTTCGGCGCCGTTCCGACCGCGGCCCTGTTCGCGGTGGTCGGCGGCATCGCCGCGCTCCAGTCGGCGCAAGCCTGGCGGCGCATCGGCTACCGGCCGAGCCGCATCGTGGCGGGTCCGGCCGCGGTGGCGTTGCCGGTGGCGGCGATCAGCTCCTACACCTTGCCCGCGCTCGGCATCATCGTGCTCCCGGTCGTGGCGCTCGTGGCCGCGCTCGTGGTGCCCCGCGCGCGGCGCCGCACGTCGGCGATCGCGGCCGCCGGCCTCACGGTGCGCTGCGTGCTCCCGGCGGCCCTCGCGGGCATCGGGATGGTGCTCAGCGCTCGCATCGGCGTCGGCGCCGCCATGGCCTTCGTCGTTCTCGTGTCGGCCTATGACGTGGGCAGCTTCATCTTCGGGGCCGAGTCCCACTCACCGGCCCATGGGATCATCGCCGGCTCGGCGTGCACGGTGTTCGCGGTCGCGCCGATCTTCGCGTTCCAGCTCCCACCGTTCGACGGTGAGATCGCGGCGGTGATCTTCGCCGGCCTGGTCGCGGTGTGCGCGCCGCTCGGCCAGATCGCTGCCGCCGCGTCGCTGCCGTCGGCGGCCACGTGGGTGCCGGCGCTGCGCCGCCTCGATGCGTACGTCGTCACCGCCCCGGTGTGGGTGTGGGCGATGTGGCGCTACCTGGGTTGAGCCACGGCGTCGATTCCCGTCACCGGAGCGCTCACCACCGTGAGTGGGTACGCTGGTCAAACCGACCCGTCCGGGGCCCGCCGCCTTGGTCCCGGACACGATCGAGTGGCGACGATTGTGGGGACATGATGAGTTCGGAGTACGACCACCTGCTAGGTGCCGACGAGCTCGTCGGTCTCGAGGGTCGTCCCATCGACGAGGTCCGCGCCCTGCGCACCGCCTGCGTCGAGGTCGAGACCGGCCTGTCCTACCTGCGCCGTCTGGTGCAGGGCTCGCTCGACATCATCGAGCGCGAGCTGATGCGTCGCGGCGCCGGCGGCGACCCGCAGTCGGTCGGCGAGCTCGTCGATCAGCTCCCCGACATCCTCGGCGAGATCCCCCGCCCACCAGGGGTGGGACGGCTCACCCAGACCCTCGAGCCCACCCAGTTCGACGACGAGCTGGTCGACGCGTACGACACCCTCGTGGGCGACGGGCGCCTGGCGCACGTGGCCGATCTCGGTGGCGGGCAGCTGGTCAGCCTCATGGACCAGCTGCGCGAGGTCGAGCGCCAGGTGTCGATCAAGCGATCGGCGTTCCACCTGCGCATCGATGCCCTGCAGGGCGAGTTGACGCGGCGCTACCGCACCGGCGAGGCGTCCGTGGACACCCTGCTGCGACCATCCTGAGGCCCGCTTTCCTTTCAGGACGGTCGGACCGTACGCTGCGGGGATGAACGAGCTCGAAGAGCGGTGGCGTGACCTCGGTGAGTTCATCCGCGAGCAGCGCCATGTCGGGCAGCTGTCGTTGCGGAAGCTGTCGGAGATGGCGGGCATCTCCAACCCCTACCTCAGCCAGATCGAGCGGGGCATGCGCAAGCCATCGGCCGAGATCTTGCGCCAGATCGCCGGCGCCCTCCACATCTCGGCCGAGACCCTGTACGTGCGGGCCGGCATCCTCGACGAGCGCGACGGCGAGGCCGATCTGGTCGCCGAGATCCGCCGCGACCCGTTCATCGACGAGGAGCAGAAGAAGGCCCTCGTCCACATCTACGAGTCGTTCCGCTCCGAACGGGCGATGCGCGCGGCCGCGGACCTGCACGGCGCCGCGGTCGGGGCGCTCGACCTGAGCCGCCGCGCACCGGATCCCGAGACCGCTGCGGTGTCAGGCGCCGAGCCGTCGGCCGAGATCAGCGCCGCCGCGACCGCCGACCTGCACCAACCGACCGATGCAGGATCGGGTGCTGCGCCCCGCGACGACACCGTCGACCAGCCCGACCAGCCCGACCAGCCCGACCAGCCCGACCTGGTGACCGCGGCCGACCCGGTCGGTGCCCCCGGTCTGACCGACCCGTGCGATGCGCCCGCCACCCCGGATGTCGAGGAACCTCCCGCGTCGTCCCACCTGCTCGCCGACGCCTGATCACCGGTCGCCGACGGGGTTGATCCGGCCCGATCGGGGTGAAACCCGATGAGACCGGTAAGCTTTCAGAGCGTCGGATCGCATCGTGGGCTCACGCCCGGCGACCCCGTCTCCGCCCCGAACCATGCGCACGCTCGCCGTCCTCTCCCTGCACACCTCGCCGCTGGCCCAGCCGGGCACCGGCGACAGCGGCGGCATGAACGTCTATGTCCGCGAGCTGGTCTCGTCCCTCGCCCAGGCCGGCGTGCAGTCGGTGGTGTACGTGCGGCGCTGGCGCGAGGACCTGCCCGACGTCGTCGAGGTCGAACCCGGCTTCCGGGTCGTCCACATCGAGGCCGGCCCGGCCGACCTGCCGAAGGAGAAGCTCCCCGAGATCGTCGACGAGTTCGGCGACGGCGTGGCTCGTGACCTGCGGGCCCTCGGCGACGTCGATGCGATCCACGCCAACTACTGGTTGTCGGGGCTCACCGGTCACCGCCTCAAGCACGAGCTGTCGCTCCCGCTGGTGTCCACCTTCCACACCCTCGCCCGGGTGAAGGCCGAGACCGGCGACCCTGAGCCGCAACGGCGCATCGACGCCGAGACCGAGGTGATCGCGTGCTCCGACGCCATCCTCGCGTCGTGTCCGGCCGAAGCCGATCAGCTCGTCGAGCTGTACGGCGCCCGGCGAGAGCGCGTCGAGATCGTGGCCCCCGGCGTGCACCACGCGTTCTTCTCGCCTGGTGATCGACGCGGCGCCCGGCAGGCGCTCGGCCTCGGCGACCATCCGGTGTTGCTGTTCGTCGGGCGCATCCAGCCCCTGAAGGGCGTGGATGTCGCCATCGAGGCGCTCGCGGCGTCGCACCACCAGGACGCGCAACTCGTCATCGTCGGCGGCCCGAGCGGCGCCGACGGTGATCTCGAGGCGGCTCGCGCCCACGCCCTCGTGGCCGAGCACGGCCTTGGGGGTCGTGTCCGCTTCGTGGCGCCCCAGCCCCACCACCTCCTGTCCACCTACTACCGCGCCGCCGATCTGTGCATCGTGCCGAGCCGGTCCGAGTCCTTCGGGTTGGTCGCCCTCGAAGCGGCGGCCTGCGGCACGCCGGTCGTGGCGGCGGCCGTCGGTGGGCTCCGCACCCTCGTGCAACACGGCCGCACCGGCCTGCTGGTCGACGAGCGTGATCCCCGCTGGTTCGCGGCCGCCATCGACGAGCTGCTCGACGATCCCGCCCGGTCCGCCACCATGGCGATCGAGGCCGCCCACCTTTCGATGGGCTACACGTGGTCCACCACGGCGGGCCGGTTGCGCCGCCTCTACGCCGACCTCACGGCCCGCTCGTTGGTGTCGTGCGTGTGATCCACGAGCGGGTGCCGTGGCCGACGAGCTGATCCCCGAGGCCGAGCTCGATCAGGTCGAAGCCATGATCGAGGCGTGGCTGCACGAGCAGCTCGACGAGAACCCCGCGGTCGCGGCGGTCGAGCGCGAGGCGGGCAGCCGCCGCTGGTTCGTGCGCATGCGGGGCGAGGAGAAGGACATCTTCACCTTGTGGCTGACCCTCGACCAGCGCACGTTGCGCTTCGAGACCTACGTGCTCCCCGCCCCCGAGGAGAACGAGGCGGCGTACTACGAGCACCTCCTGCGTCGCAACCGGACCTTCAACCAGATGGCCTTCTGCATCGGCGAGGAGGACGCGGTGTTCCTGTGCGGCCAGATCGGGGTGCGGGCGCTGGATGAGGGCGAGCTGGATCGCATCCTCGGCGAGACCTGGGTCTACGTCGAGCAGTGCTTCCGCCCCGCGTTGCGCATCGGCTTCGCGAGCCGATTCCACGGCTGACTACCTACGGGTAGTTCAACGCATTTCCGTATTTTTCATTGCTTTGCACTCACGACCTCGATAGGGTGCATCCGTCGGCCGGCCGGGTCGACGGGATCCGGTCGGGGAAGCGGAACCGTGGTGCCGGCCGGCCGACGCCACCCGCGGCCGGGCCACGAGCACGAGCACGAGCTGGATCTCTGGCGAGGGAACCGGCGGCGGAATGATCGGCCGGGCGGTACCGGTAGTGTCCGGCCCATGATCAAGCTCGAGATCGTCGGCGGCGGACGGATGGGCGAAGCGCTGCTCGGAGGGCTGGTGGCCGGGCGGTGGGCCGACCCCGGCGAGTTGGCCGTCGTGGAACGCCTCGCGGCGCGACGGGCGGAGCTCGCCGAGGCCTTCCCGGGCGTGGCGGTCGTGGCGGAGCCCGTGGCCGCAGAGGGCGCCGTGCTGGCGGTGAAGCCGGCCGATGTGCCCGTGGTGTGCGGCGAGCTGGCCGAGGCCGGGGTCGGCCGGGTGCTCTCGATCGCGGCGGGCGTCAGGATCGCCACGATCGAAGCGGCCCTGCCCGCGGCCACGCCGGTCGTGCGGGCCATGCCGAACACCCCCGCGCTGGTGGGCGCGGGCGCCGCAGCGATCGCCGGCGGCACGGCCGCAGTGGATGCCGATCTGGCGTGGGCCGAGGGCATCCTCGACGCCGTGGGCATCGTGGTGCGGGTGAAGGAAGACCTGCTCGATGCCGTCACGGGGCTTTCCGGGTCGGGTCCGGCGTATGTCTTCCTGGTGGCCGAGAGCCTCGTCGACGCCGGCGTGCTCGCCGGTCTGCCTCGCGACATCAGCGAGCGCCTCGCCGCCCAGACCCTCCTCGGCGCCGCCCAGCTCCTCATCGATCAGCCCGCCGCGGCCGCGTCGCTCCGCGCCGCGGTCACCTCGCCCGGTGGTACGACGGCGGCCGGCCTGCGCGCGCTCGAACAAGCGGGCGTGCGCGCGGCGTTCCTCGATGCGGTCACCGCGGCCACCGCCCGTTCCCGCGAGCTCGGCTGACACCAGTCGTCCGAGGTGCCGCCACCCCCGGCAGATCACGAACCCACCGCCCGTTCTCGGCTCCGGGGCGGCCCCCTCTGACGCGTTCTTGGCTCCGCTGTGGCCCCTTCTGACGCGTTCTTGGCCCCGCTGTGGCCCCTCGCCAGCAGGGTCGGGTCGTGGTGCGGCGCTCAGTCCACCGGGAGGTCCGGCCCGAGGGGCTTCAAGGGACCCGAGAACGCAGGGTGGGCGTGCGGGACTGATTCACCGGGTGGGCGGCGCGGCCGGTAGCGTCGCAGGTGCCATGAGCCTCCGCTATGACACCGTGTCCTTCTTGTCCGACTACGGCCTCACCGACGAGTTCGTCGGTGTGGTCCACTCGGTCATCCGCTCGATCGCGCCGGACGTCCACGTGATCGATCTCACCCACCAGATCCCCCCGTACGACGTGCGGGCCGGTGGGCTGGCGTTGGCGCGCAGCGCGCCGTACCTGTGCCCGGGGGTCGTGCTCGGGGTGGTCGATCCCGGCGTCGGCGGACCGCGTCGG